>NZ_JBHWFG010000044.1:0-55619 GCF_042733745.1 Streptomyces sp. NPDC059696 | reverse complement strand
TCGGTGGTCGCCGGACGCCGGGTCGAGAACGAGGACATGGTCAACCTGCCGAACTGGCTGCCGCTCCGCTTCCGCCGCCCCGGTGGTGCGTGGCTCACACCGGACTCCGCGCCGGTGCTCGCGCACCGGCAGACCCTGCATCTGGAGGCGGGCCTCCTCGAACGCGAGACCAGGTACGGCCTGGACGACGGACAGGTGCTGTCCGTGCGCCAGCAGCGGCTCGTCCACATGGCCGATCCCTACCTCGCGGCCCTGCGCACCGAGTTCACGGTGGAGGGGGCACCGGCGGAGCTGGAGGTGGAGGCGGCGCTCGACGGGGGAGTGACCAACAGCGGCGTGCAGCGTTACCAGGGCTTGGAAGGACGCCACCTCACCCATGTGCACACCGGCACCGGCTCGCCCGGCACCGTCTGGTTGCGCTGCCGTACCCGCACCTCGGACGTCCGGATCGGCATGGCGGCCCGGCTGACGTGTGACGCCCCGGTGGCCGAAACCCATGAGCAACTCCGTGCCGTGCAGCGGGCGCGTCTGCTCCTGGAACCGGAACGCACGGTCGCCGTCGACAAGACGGTGGCCCTGCACACCTCGCGCGACCCCGCGATCAGCGACCCGCTGCAGACCGCGGTGGACCGGGTGAGCCAGGCGCCGGGCTTCGAGGCGATCCTGAAGCCGCATCTGACGGCCTGGGACCAGCTGTGGCGCCGGGCCGCGATCGACGTCCCCGGAGAAGCGGGTGCCATCCTGCGCCTGCACCTGTTCCACGTGCTGCAGACCCTCTCGCCGCACACCGCCGAGCTCGATGTCGGGGTCCCCGCCCGCGGGCTCCACGGCGAGGCCTACCGCGGTCACGTCTTCTGGGACGAACTGTTCGTCCTGCCGTACCTGAACCTGCACTTCCCCGAGGTGTCCCGCGCCCTGCTGCACTACCGCCACCGGCGCCTGGACCGGGCCCGCGCCGCCGCGCGGGCCACCGGCCGCCGCGGGGCGCTGTACCCCTGGCAGAGCGGCAGCGACGGACGGGAGGAGACCCAGCGGCTGCACCTCAACCCCCGCTCGGGCCGCTGGCTCGCGGACCACACGCGTCTCCAGCACCACGTCGGTTCGGCGATCGCGTACAACGTGTGGCAGTACTGCGAGGCCAGCGGCGACGCCGAGTTCCTGCACACCAAGGGCGCCGAGCTGCTGGTGCAGATCGCGCGTTTCTGGGCGGACTCGGCCGACTGGGACGCCGCGACCGGCCGGCACCGCATCCGGGGCGTGGTCGGCCCTGACGAGTACCACGTGGCCTACCCGGGCGCCGAGCGACCGGGCCTGGACGACAACGCCTACACGAACGTGACGGCCGCCTGGGTGCTCGCCCGGGCACTGGAGGTGCTCCGCGACCTGCCGGCACCCCGCCGACGCGAACTCGTCGAACGCGTCGAGCTGGACGACGGCGAGCCCGAACAGTGGGAGGAGATCTCCCACACGCTGCGCGTGCCGTTCCACGACCGTGTCATCAGCCAGTTCGAGGGGTACGGCGAGCTGGCCGAACTCGACTGGGACGGCTACCGGGCGCGCTACGACGACATCCGGCGGCTCGACCGGATCCTGGAGGCGGAGGGCGACAGCGTGAACCGTTACCAGGCCTCCAAGCAGGCGGACGTGCTGATGCTCGGCTACCTCTTCTCGCCCGACGAGCTCCAGGGCCTCTTCCGGCACCTGGGCTACCGCCTCGACGGGGAGACCTGGGCGCGGACCGTCGACTACTACCTCGCCCGCACCAGCCACGGTTCCACCCTCAGCGGCCTCGTCCACGGCTGGATCCTGGCCCGGGCCCGGCGCAGCGAGGCCTGGTCGTTCTGCCAGGAGGCTCTCCTGGGCGACGTGGCCGACCTCCAGGGCGGTACCACCGGTGAGGGCATCCACCTCGGTGCGATGGCCGGCACCCTCGACCTGGTACAGCGTGGGCTGACCGGGCTGGAGACGCGTCGAGGGGCGCTGTGGCTGGACCCGGTGCCGCTTCCCGAGCTGTCGTCGTACGGCTTCTCGCTGCAGTACCAGGGGCACTGGGGCGTGAGGCTGCGGCTGGAGCGCGGCCGGCTGGAGATCGCCGTCCCGTCGTCGAGCGGCCCGCCGATCGACGTGCGGCTGCCCGACCGGACCGTGTGCGTCGGCCCCGGGGAGACGAGCCGGCTGCTGCTGGCCGACGGACGGCCCTGAGTCCGCCGCTCAGCGGCGGACTCACGCGGTGGCGGGGCGACCCTCGCCCGTCACGCCTGAACGGGGCCCGTCAGCATGACGATGTCGTCGGCCGCCACGTCGTGCAGCCGGATCGCCAGGTCCTCCAGAGCCCGGCTGGCGGCGAGCTCGTCGCCGATCTCCGGTACGGGCCTGTCGATCGGGTTGCGCCGGGCCGCACCCCGGCCCGTCAGCGTCGAGGTGTCCTGTGTCTTCAGCACGGCGCGCGCGTGCGTGGCGTCGCCGTCCTCGGTGAGATAGATCTGCACCGTCCACTGCTTGGCTTCCATGGTGATCACTTCCGTACCGGATCACTTCCGTACCCGAACCGCTCCCTGCCTCCATCCTGTGCCGGGGCAGGTGCCCGCAACAGTGCCGAACGGCCCTTGCCGACAGGCACCCGGACGTCACGGTGCGAGGGAGAAGTAGCTCTCCTCCTCCTGGGCGAAGTGCAGGCGCAACACCGTGTTGAGGCCGTAGAGGCAGGCCCGCAGGTCGTCGAGCTGCTCGGGGGCCAGGCCACCGGCCGCACGGGCGAGCTCCAGGTGGGTGGCGATACGGCGGGAGAGGCGGTCGATCTCGGCATGGGCCCGGCTCATGGTGGCGGTGGCCTCGGGACCGCCGAGGGCCGGCGCCAGGGCCGGGTAGAGCCGGTGCTCCTCGGCGTACTCGTGCGGCAGCAACCGCTCCGTGAGCAGCCGGTGCGCCTCCCGCACCGCCGCCAGAGCCCGGGGGCCGGGGCTCTCGGAGAGGCGGTCCGCGGCGTCGCGCACGGCCGCCAGGACGTCCTGGAGATCGTCGTGCTCGGCGGAGAAACGGTGGATCAGCGCCTCGGCATCGGGGCTGAGCGCGGGCCGGCCGGTCCGGTCCGTGCGCAGAGCCCGCAGCGCGTTGAGGATGACCACGACGTCGATGCCCTCCTGGAGCACCGCGCCGATCACCGGCGGGAGCAGCCCGGCGGCGGCAGCGGCCATCGCCGCCAGCGACAGCAGCATTCCGCCGAGGGCGCTCTGCACGGCGATGCGGCGAGCCCGTACGGCGACGAAGACGGCATCGGCCAGGCGGTCCACCCGATCGGCGGTCAGGACGATGTCGGCGGCCTCGGACGAGGCGGTGGAACCGCGGGCGCCCATCGCGACGCCCACGTCCGCGGCGGCCAGGGCCGGAGCGTCGTTGACCCCGTCGCCCACCATCACGGTGACGGCGCGCTGCCGTTCCGCGCGCACGGCGGCGACCTTGTCCGCGGGGCCGAGCCCGGAGCGGACGTCGTCGAGACCGAGCAGAGCGCCGACCTCCTGGGCGGGCGCGCGGCGGTCCCCGGTGAGCATCACCACCCGCTGGATCCCCGCCGTACGCAAGGAGCGGACGGTGCGCGGGGCGTCGTGACGCAGGGGATCGCGCAGGAGGACGGCGCCGGCCGGTTCGTCGTCCACGGTCAGCCAGGCGACCGCCGCGCCTTCGATGAGGGCACGGTTGTCGACCGCCCCGGCCCAGGACGGCCGGCTGCCCCACGCCCCGGCGCGGCCCAGGCGGACGCGGTGCCCGTCCACCGTGCCGGTGGCTCCTCGGCCCGGCTCCTCCGTGACGTCGGCGGGATCCGACAGCTCCAGACCACGCACCCGGGCCGCCTCGACGATGGCCCGGGCCAGTACATGCGGCGAGTAACGGTCGACACAGGCGGCGAGCCGGAGCACCTCCGCCGGGGTCCGGCCGGGCGCGGCGGTCACGTCGAGGACACGCGGACGGCCGCGGGTGAGGGTGCCGGTCTTGTCCAGCAGCACGGTGCGGGCACGGCCCAGGTTCTCCAGCGCGCCGCCGTCGCGCACGACGACTCCCAGGCGGGAGGCGCGGGACAGACCGGAGACGACGGCGACCGGTGCCGCCAGCAGCAGGGGGCACGGGGTGGCGACCACCAGGACCGCGACCGCCCGCACCGCGGAGCCGCTGACCAGCCAGGCCAGCCCGGCCACGGCCAGGGACAGGGGCAGGAACCAGGCGGCGTAGCGGTCGGCCAGCCGGACCACCGGCGCCGACTCCGCACCGGCCTGCCGGGCCAGCCGCACGATCCCGGCGTACGTACTGTCCCGCGCGGTGGCGAAGGCGCGCAGATCGAACGCGCCGCCGGCGTTCACCACCCCGCTGCGCACCGCCTCACCACGGGCTCGTTCCACGTGCAGCGGCTCGCCGGTCAGGACGGACTCGTCGAGTACGGCCGCGGAGCTCTCGACCGCGCCGTCGACCGGAACCACCTCGCCCGGTCCCACCACCAGCAGGTCGTCGGCGACGACGTCGTCCAGCGGCACCGTCTCCACCGCGGTGCCCGTACGGCGGCGTGCCGAGTGCGGCGCGTGTTCGAGGAGGGAACGCAGGTCGCGCGCCGCACGCCGCTGGGCGGCCGCCTCGAGTGTGCGGCCCGAGGCGAGCATCAGCCCGATCAGGGCACCGGCCAGGTACTCACCCACGGCCAGGGTGCCGCCCAGTGCCAGGACCGCTATCAGGTCCACACCCGTGTGCCCGTGACGCAGCGCCGCCAGCACCCACACCACCGCGGGTACGACCGCGGCCAGCGTGCCGAGCCCCCAGAGAAGGTCGGCGAGACCCTCGGATCCGGTGAGCCAGGAGATGCCGCCGGCCGCCACCGCGACCGCGGTGACGAGCAGCAGAACGGGCTCCACCCGTGGCGCGAAGCCCTTGGGTGCGCGGCGGCGCGGCCGGGTCGCGGACAAGGGGGCAGCCATGTGCACCTCCTCGGTCCGGCGCCGTGGGCCGTGGCGCCGGTCCCCGACCATCACACCGCGGCCGGCGGCGCGTGCGGCAGGGGGCGCACAGCCCTGTCCCAGGGCCACCCGGCCCATGCGAGGGTCACCGCTCTGGTCAAGGATGGATCCATGGGGCATCCCCGTGCGCTCCGTGCCCGCCCCAGCGATCCACCGACGGCGCGCGACGAAGGGCCGGAGATCGAGGAGGAAGGGCCATGAAGGGCTTCGTTTTCCACGGCCCCGGGCAGTCCGCCTGGGAGGACGTCCCCGATCCGGGGATCAAGGACCCCACCGACGCCATCGTCCGGGTCGACGCCGTCACCATCTGCGGAACGGACCTGCACATCCTCAAGGGCGACGTGCCGGAGGTACCCCCGGGGACGGTGCTGGGACATGAGGCGGTCGGCGAGATCGTCGAGACCGGCAGCGACGTGCGCACCGTCCGGCCGGGCGACCGGGTCCTGGTCTCCTGCATCACCGCCTGCGGACGCTGCCGCTTCTGCAAGGACGCCGCCTACGGTCAGTGCCAGGGCGGCGGAGGCTGGATCCTCGGCCATCTGATCGACGGCACACAGGCCGAGTACGTCCGTGTGCCGCACGCAGACCTCTCCGCGCATCCGCTGCCGGGGGCCCTCACGAGCCAGGACGCGGTGCTGTTCGCGGACATCTTCCCGACCGCCTACGAGGTGGGCGTGATCAACGGAGGTGTGCGGCCCGGTGACACGGTCGCCGTCGTCGGCGCCGGTCCGATCGGACTCGCCGCGATCCTCACCGCACGGCTGTACTCACCGGAGCGGACCATCGCCGTGGATCTCGCCGACTCGCGGCTGGAGGCCGCCAGGCGGTTCGGTGCCGACGCCGTCGCTCCCGTGCGCGACCAGCCGGAGCAGCTGGTCGACGACCTGACCGGCGGTCTCGGCGCCGACGTCGTCATCGAGGCGGTGGGAGTGCCGGAGAGCTTCGAGATGTGCACCCGCATGGTGCGGCCCGGCGGCCGGGTGGCCAACATCGGGGTCCACGGCAAGCCCGCGACCCTGCACCTCGAAGACCTGTGGATCAAGAACGTGACCATCACCACCGGCCTGGTCGACACGTCCTCCACGCCCACCCTGCTGACGATGGCGGCCTCCGGCCGGCTTCCGACCGGCGACCTGGTCACCCACACCTTCGTCCTGGACCAGATGGAGGAGGCCTACGAGGTCTTCGCCCACGCGGCCGACACCGGCGCACTCAAAGTCGTGCTCGGCGGACAGCGCCACGACGAACTGGCCGTGCCGGCGGCCTAGCCGTGCCGACCGCGGGTCGCCTCAGGTGTCCGCGGCCGTGAGCAGCACGCCGGTCACCAGGTCCGGCCGGATACGGACCGCGTCGTCCATGGTCCGCCCCTGCCAGGGGCGGATCATCGCCCGGTAGCGGGCCAGCCGGCGCGGGTCGGTGATCAGACTGGCATAACCGGTCACCACGACACTCCACCCGGCATGCGTCCCGGTATCGATGGCGTCGGCCTCGTACGCCACCACGACCCCCGGGTCGCCGGGCAGGCCGGTGTACCGGGTCAGGGCGGCGCCCTCATGCGTGCGGATGACGATGTCGCCCCCGTCGAGAACGTGAGGGACCGCACGCACCTGGGGCAGCGCGTGACGGGTGAAGACGATCCGGCCCAGCGCCACGCTGCCCAGCAGCCGCAGGGCCTCGGAGCGGTCAAGCTCGGTGCTCCGCATCGGACCGGCCGGAGAAGTCCGGTCGTTCTGGATGGTCATGGGTGGCTTCCGGAAGGACGACTGCGGTACACGCGGCCCGGATCGGCCGGTGCTCTCGTCGATGGAACGCCCCGCAACCGCCGCGGACCAGGGCCGAACGGCCCCGGCAGAAGCCTGGTTGACCCGAAGAGGTGAGCCCTCTCGTCTCAGGGCCGAACGGCCCTGGCCTTTCGGCCCGTGGGCGAGAAGGATCCGGGGGAGAAGCCTGCCCGCTCAGGACGGGCAGCGGCTCGGACCGTGGACAAGGAGTTCCCATGGCGGACGGTGAACAGGGCCCAGGCCCGGACAGCCCCATTCAGGTCTTCCTGCTGGACGACCACGAGGTCGTACGGCGTGGCGTGCACGACCTGCTGGACGACGAGCCGGACATCACCGTGGTCGGCGAGGCGGGCACCGCCGCCCAGGCTCTGGTGCGCGTCCCCGCCCTGCGGCCGCAGGTGGCGGTGCTCGACGTCCGCCTGCCCGACGGTGACGGCGTCAGTGTGTGCAGGGAGCTGCGCTCGAGCATGCCGGACCTCGCCTGCCTGATGCTGACCTCCTTCGACGACGAGGAGGCGTTGCTCGACTCGATCATGGCCGGGGCGTCGGGATACGTCCTGAAGCAGATCCAGGGTTCCGACCTGGTGTCGGCCGTGCGCACGGTGGCCCGGGGCCAGTCGCTGCTCGACCCGGCCGCCACCACCAAGCTGATGACCCGGTTGCGTGAGGGCGGCGAACCCGAGGAGGCACCGGAGGCGCTTCCGGGGCTCACCGCGCGGGAACGCGAGATCCTGGCACTGATCGGTGAGGGCCTCACCAATCGTCAGATCGGCCAGCGCCTCTACCTCGCTGAGAAGACGGTGAAGAACCACATCTCCCGGCTTCTCGCCAAGCTCGGAGTGGAACGGCGCATCCAGGCCGCCGTCATCGCCACTCAGGCCCAGGACCGGATGCGGACGGAAGGTCACTGAGGCGTGCGGCGGGCGGACCGCTCGAGATCCGCGGCCGGTACGACGGCGAGTGACACCACGGCATCCGCGCCGCAGGCGACCCGGCGGGTCACCGCGAACGGTCTCGGTGGGCGGCTGCGAGGAGGACACGTTCGCCTCCCGCGGCGACGAAGCCCCGCAGACGGCGGGCTGCCGCATTCTCGTTCCCTTCGTCGCGACGCCGCCGGGGAGTGACCATGGACGGTCAGCGGACTGCCGAAGCCGGGCGGGCGACGCTCCCCGCCCATCCGGCAGCGGCCTCCGACGCCTACCGCCTCGATCCGGCCCGGGTCGCCAGTCGCCTCGACGTGGACGCGAGGGTCGGGCTGAGCGCGAGTGAGGCGGCCGACCGGGCCGCCGTGCTCGGGCCGAACCGTCTCGCCGAGCCGGCCCGGCGTCCCGAGTGGCTGAAGTTCCTCGACCAGTTCCGCAACTGGCTCATCGGCATCCTGCTGATCGCAGCCGTGGTGGCCGCGGCCCTGGGGGACTACAGGGACGCGATCGTGATCACCGTCGTCCTGCAGATCAACGCCGTGCTCGGCTATGTCCAGGAGCGGCGTGCCGAGCGCAGCCTCGAGGCGCTGCGCAGGATGCTGGTGCCGACCGCCCGGGTCCGCCGGGACGGTGCGGAACGGAAAGTGGACGCGGAAGGCCTCGTCCCGGGCGACGTGGTGCTGCTGGAGGCCGGTGATCGCGTACCGGCGGACGGTCGGCTGATCGTCGCGGAATCCGTGGAGGTGGCCGAGGCGGCTCTGACCGGCGAGTCGCGTCCCGTGTCCAAGAGCCTGGCCGCCGTCCCAGGCGGTGCGGACTCACCGGTCCCGGTGGCGGAGCGCACCAGTGTCCTGTTCATGAACACCGCGCTGACCCGCGGCCGCGCGGAGATGATCGTCACGGCCACCGGCATGCGCACCGAACTCGGTGCGATCGCCGAGGCGCTGCGTACCGGCACCGAGCCCCGAAGCCCGTTGCAGGTCCAGCTGGACAGCCTCGGCCGGCGCCTCGCCCTGCTGAGCGGTGTCGCCGTCGTCGCCTACGCCGTCGTAGCGCTGCTGCACGGTGAGGCGATGGCGGACATCGTGCTGCGGTCCGTCGCCCTGGCCGTCGCCGCGATCCCCGAGGGACTCCCCGCCGTGCTGGCCCTGACGCTCGCTCTGGGCGTGCACCGCATGGCGCGCCGCGGCGCCGTCGTCAAGCGACTGGCGTCGGTGGAGTCGCTCGGCGCCGCGACGGTGGTGTGCAGCGACAAGACCGGCACCCTCACCCTCAACGAGATGACCGTGAGGTCCCTGTGGAGCGCCGGGACGCTGTACGACGTCACCGGTGAGGGATACGCGACGTCCGGCACGGTCCGTACCGCGGGCCCGTCGAGGACCGCTCACGCCGGCGGTCCGCGCCAGGCGGTGCTGCCCTTCGCGGCCTGCAACGACGCACACCTGACCGGCGACGGCTTCGTCGGGGACCCGACGGAGGTCGCACTGGTGGTCCTCGCGGCCAAGGCGGGGATCGACGCCGAACTGCTGCGCTCCCGGTCCCCGAGGGTGGGCGAGATCCCCTTCGACGCGGCCAGGAAGTACATGGCCACGTTCCACTCCGCACCGGACGGACGGGTCCGCGTCCACGTGAAAGGCGCGGTCGACGTCCTGCTGAACCTCTGTGCGCGCGTACGGACGGAGGACGGCGAACACGACCTCGACGACCGGCGCAAGAGCGAGATCCTCGCCGTGACCGCACGGCTGGGCGGCGCCGGACTGCGCGTGCTCGGCGCGGCCACCGCCGTGGTGGACCGTGTGCCGGACCGGGCCGCGCCGACCGGGCTGACGCTGGTGTCGATCGCCGGGATCGCCGACCCGCCCCGGCCCCAGGCCCGGGACGCGATCGCCCTGTGCCGCTCCGCCGGAGTCGCCGTGAAGATGATCACTGGCGATCATGGTGACACGGCGGCCGCCGTCGCGCGCGAGCTGGACATCGGCGGCGAGGTCGTGACGGGCGCCGACCTGGACGCCATGACGGAACGGCAGCTCGCCGAACGCGTCGAGAGGATCGGCGTGTTCGCCCGGGTGGCTCCCGAGCACAAGGTGTTGATCGTGCGGGCCCTGTCCCACCGGGGGCACGTCGTCGCCATGACCGGCGACGGAGTCAACGACGCCGCCGCGCTGCGGGCCGCCCACATCGGCGTCGCCATGGGCGTGACCGGTACCGACGTGGCCAAGGAAGCCGCCGACATGGTCCTCACGGACGACGACTTCTCCACCATCGTGGGCGCCGTGCGCGAAGGGCGGTCCATCTACGCCAACATCGTCAAGTTCGTGCGCTTTCAACTGGCCACCAACATCGGTGCCATCCTCACGCTGCTCGGTGCCTCTCTCGCCGGGCTGCCGGCTCCGCTCACGGCCGCCCAGCTGCTGTGGGTCAACATCATCATGGACGGGCCGCCCGCGATGGCCCTGGCCGTCGATCCTCCCCGTGACGACGTGATGCGGCGGCCGCCCCGGGACCCGAAGGAACGGATCCTCGACGCCCGCCGGCTGTGCGCCATCGGCAGGGCAGGGGCCGTCATGGCGGCGGGCACCGTCGCCCTGCTGTCCCTCTCGCGCTCCCCCTTCGGCACCGACACCGCGCTCACCATGGCGTTCACCACGTTCGTACTGTTCCAGCTGTTCAACGCCCTCAACGCCCGCGCGGACGAGGGCGCGCTGCTCGGGCGCGACCAGTTCCGCAACCGCACCTTGTGGCTGTGCCTGGCCGGAGTGCTCGCCGTCCAGGTGATCGCCGTCCACCTGCCCGCAGCGCGCGAGGTCTTCGGCACGGTTGCGCTCAGTCCGGGCCAGTGGGCGTTGTGTCTGGTGACGGCGTCCACCGTGGTCCTGGTGGAACTCGCCCTGCGCGGGGTGCGGCGGGTCCTTCCGACGATGGGGCCGAACGGTCCCGGGGCGGGACGTGCGACCCCTGCACCGTGACCTCTCCTCGGCGCGAACCTGAAGGTGGACAGGGATTCAGGAGGTGGACGGCATGGTGCGCTACATCATGGCGGGTCTCGACGGCTCGTCCGAGAGCCGGGCGGCCGCGGAGTGGGCGGCCCGTGAGGCGAAGCTGCGTGAGCTGCCCCTGCGGCTGGTGCACGTCTGGGAGCCCGTCCCGGAGCCGATGGCGCAGGCACCGCTGCTCGGCACGGAGACCCTGAAGCACTGGAGCGAACGGATTCCGCGCGGGGCCGCCGAGGGGCTGCGAGCGCGTCACCCGGGCGTGGACGTGGAAGCGGTCCAGCTGACCGGTGTGCCGGCCGATGCGCTGGTGGACGTGGCCAGGGACGCCGAACTGGTCGTCCTCGGCTCCCGTGGGCTGAGCGGGATCGGGGGATTCCTGGTCGGTTCCGTGGGCCAGGCCGTCATCGCGCGCACCGAGGTGCCCGTGGTCGTCGTCCGCTCCGGAGAACAGGCGGCGGACGAGCACGCCATGGACCCGGCAGGCGTACCGTCCGCGGCGACGCGGTTCCGTCCCGTGCTGCTCGGGCTCGACACCCGCAGTCCCGACGACACGGTGATCGCGTTCGCGTTCGAGGAGGCTGCCCGGCGTGCCGCCGCGCTGCGCGTCCTGCATGCCTGGACGCCCCCGCCCTACACCATCTACGGCCTGTCCGACCACGTGAGCGTGTACGACGAGTTCGCCCGGGAGAACGCGGCCGGACTCACCGAGGCGCTGCGCCCCTGGCGGGACAAGTACCCGTCCGTCGAGGTGATCGAGGCCTCCCGCGCCGGCAGCGCGGCGGACCAGATCGTGAGCTCCTCCCGTTACGCGTCGCTCGTCGTCGTGGGCCGGCGGCTGCGGCGCAGCCGGTTCGGCGTGCACATCGGCCCCGTCACCCATGCCGTGCTGCACCACGCACTCGCTCCTGTCGCGGTGGTGGCACACGCCTGACGTGACGTGACAGGCTCCGCGACGCCGTGGAACGACGCCGGGCGAAGCGGCGGGTGTCGCGCTACTCAGGCCACCAAGACCTTCTCCGCCATGACGGCGGGCATGACGGCGGGCCTCCTCACGGCTTGCGCTGCCAGTAGTAGGGCATCCCGTGGAGTTCGGGCTCCCCGGGCGACAGCCCGGAGTCGTCGAAGCTGTAGGTGAGGTGGTCGACGACCGCGACCACTCCGTCCGTCCGGCGGCACATCTCCACCGCCATGGTGGTCTCGACCCGCCGTTCCAGCCGGCCGGTGAGCGTGACGACGCCCTGGTGGACGTCCACGTCGACCGCGTCGGGCGGCAGCGACAACCCGTGCTCCAGCACCTCGTTCCTGATCGCCGCCCGGATCTCGGGGTCGGGGCGCAGGAAGACCTGGAGCAGATCGCGACGGGTGACGATCCCCACGAGCCGCTCCTCGTCGTCGACGACCGGGAGCCGTTCGACCCGGTGGTGTGCCATGACCCGGGCCGCCTCCACCACGGTCGCGTCGCCGTGGACGGTGATGGGGGGACGGGACATGAGCTGTCCGGCCGTCCGCGCCCGGGCCCTGGTCCGCAGGGCGCGCGCCCCCGGCCTCCGGCGCAGCCGGCGGAACCACCGCCGGGACTCGGACGGGCCGAGGCCCTCCGCCTGCCGGACCATCAGATCCGTCTCGGAGACGACCCCGAGGACCTTCTCGTCGTCGTCCACCACCGGCAGACCGCTGATCCCGTGCTCGGCGAGCCGCCGGGCCACCTCCTTGAACGGCGTGCCGTACTCCGCGCGCACCACGTCGGCCGTCATCAACGCGCCGACCTTGTCGTGCCTCATCGTGTTCCGCCTCCTTCGGTGGCTTGCGGACCTGCGGGTTCAGCGGAGCCGGCGCAGGTAGGGGTCGGGGGTGCGGCGCGGCACCAGCCGGATGCGCGCGTCGAGGGCCAGGACGCGCTCCGGCCGGGCGAGGACCGGGTTGAAGTCCGCCTCCGCGAGCTGGGGCAGGTCGCCCGCCATGCGCGAGAGCCGCAGCAGCAGCTGTTCCAGCCCCGCGAGATCGACGGGACCGGTGCCCTCACGCCCGAACAGCAGCGGCGCGCAGCGCGGCGCGGTGATCAGGCTCTGTGCGTCGAGGTCGGTGAGCGGGGCCAGCCGTGCCGCGTGGTCGGCGAGGACCTCCGTCGCCGTGCCGCCGAGCCCGAACAGGATCAGCGGCCCGAACACCTCGTCCTGGACCACGCCCGCGAAGAGCTCGATGCCGCGCGGGGCGAGCGGCTGGACGACGGCACCGGTCATGATGTGGCCGAAGCGGACGTCGAAGTCCCGGAAGGCGGCGCGCACCTGGGCATCGCCGCGCAGGTCCAGATGGATCGCGTGCTGGGCCGTCTTGTGCACGAGCCCCGGCCAGTGGGCCTTGAGCACGACGTGCCCGTCCGGCCCCCTGAGCCGGTCCGCGGCCCACACGGCCTCGTCCTCGGTCTCCACCCAGGCCCACGGCGACTGCG
This sequence comes from Streptomyces sp. NPDC059696, assembly GCF_042733745.1. Taxonomy (NCBI): domain Bacteria; kingdom Bacillati; phylum Actinomycetota; class Actinomycetes; order Kitasatosporales; family Streptomycetaceae; genus Streptomyces; species Streptomyces sp. NPDC059696. Next base: position 42,476 of record NZ_JBHWFG010000044.1, on the reverse strand, counting down.
GGATGCCGTAGCAGCCCAGGAGTTCGGCGCAGGCACGCGGGTCGAGCCAGCCGCCCTCGGGGTGCAGGCGCAGGAACCGGTCGACCGCAGCCCGCCCGCGGGCGGTGTCGACGTCCTCCAGGACCGGGACGGTGCCGGGCGGCCGGGCCAGCCGACGGGCACGCTCGACCGCGTGGGCGAGGGCCCGGGCGGCCGCCTGGGCGTCGGCGTAGGCCGGCACCCGTCCGGTGTCCGACGGGAGCAGCCGCACCGGCACGTCCTGGTCGAGGAGGACGGCGGCGATCGTGCGGACGCGGCGGTCCGGGGCGTGGGTGAGGGCCTTGACCAGGACGTCGCCGGTGGCTGCCGCGACGGCGGTGGGCACCAGGGCGACGAGGACCGCGTCGAAGCCGTCGTGGGCCGCCACCCGGTCCACGACGGCCCGCAGCTGCTCCTCGGAGACGGCCGCCGTCGCATCGACGGGGTTGGCGGTGCCCGCGCCCGGGGGGAGCACGTCCATGAGGTCGCCGGCCAGCCCGGGCGGGAGCGGGGGCAAGGCCAGCCCGGCCTCCGCACACGCGTCCGCGGCCAGTACGCCCGCGCCGCCCGCGTTGGTGACCACCACGACCCTGCCGTCGGCGGGCAGCGGCTGGCTGTGCAGCAGGGCGGCCGTTTCGAGCAGTTCGGGGATGGTACGGGTGGCGGTGATGCCGGCCTGGGCGAAGAGCGCCCGCCGGGTCATGGTCGTCGTGGCGGCCGCCGCGGTGTGGGAGGCGGCGGCGCGACGGCCCGCCTCGGTACGGCCCGCGTCGACGGTGAGGAGGGGCATGCGGCGGGTGACGCGACGGGCGGTCCGCGAGAAGGCGCGCGGGTTCCCGAAGGACTCCAGGTGCAGCAGCGCCAGGTCGGTGCGCCCGTCGGACTCCCACCACTGGAGCAGGTCGTTGCCGCTGACGTCGTACTTGTCGCCGAGCGAGACGAAGCTGGACACCCCGATGCCGAGCCGCGCGAGACCACCGAGCAGGGCGATACCCACTCCTCCGGACTGCACGGCGACCCCGGCGGTCCCGGGTGCCGGGTGGGCGGCGGCGAAGGTGGCGTCGAGTCGCACCCGCTCCTCGGTGCTGGCCAGGCCCAGGCAGTTGGGGCCGACGAGCCGCATGTCGTGCTCGCGGCAAGCCGCCAGGAGCTCCTCGGCCTGGCGGGCGTCCAGACCGGAGGAGACGACCAGCAGAGCGCGGACGCCGAACCGGCCGCACTCCTCCGCGACCCGTGCCACCTCCCCGGCCGGTACGGCGATCACCGCCAGGTCGGGAACCCGGGGCAGCGCGCTCACGGCCGCGTGGGCGCGGACACCGAGGATCGACCTCGCGACCGGGTTGACCGCGTACAACTGGCCCGTGAACCCGCCGGTGGACAGGTTGTGCAGCACCGCCCGGCCCACCGACCCCGGCCTGCGTCCCGCCCCGATCACAGCGACGCACCGGGGACGCAGCAGCGGCACCAGACTGGCCACGTCCGCGGCCCGGCCGCGCTGCTCGACGCTCCTGAGGTAGTCCTCGGTCTCGTCCAACAGGATGGTGCAGTGCACTTCCGGACCGTCGAACCGCCGTTCCGCGCGCAGCCCCAGGTCGGAGAAGACCTTGAGCATCTCGTGGTTCTCGGCGAGCGCGTCCGCGGTGAAGGTCCTGACGCCGTGAGCGCGAGCGGCGGAGACCAGGTGCTCCAGCAGCAGCGTGCCCACTCCGCGGTGGTGGCGTCCGTCGCCGACCGCCAGCGAGATCTCGGCGCTCTCCGCCGTCTTTGCGGGCTCACTCTGATATTCGGCGACCCCGATGATCCGGCCGCCGTGTTCGGCGACCAGCGCGTGGTATCCGGAGTCCGCCGGCTGGGCGATGCGCGCCGCGGCCTGCTCGGCGGAGCGGCGGCTCACCGAGAAGAAACGCAGCCGCAGGTTCGCGTCCGACATCTCCGAGTACAGCCTGAGGACGGCCGTCCGGTCGTCGGGCCGGGCCTGCCGTACGCACACCGTGGTGCCGTCGGTGAGGAGGGCGTGCACCCGTTCGACGGATGCCGGGGTGGCGGTCATGGCGTGCCTCTCGTCGGCGGATCTGCACCTTCAGCCTGTGTCGCCGCAGCCGCCGGTCCGATGGGCCGGTGGGGCACGGGGCGGGGCCGACGGTCCCGGGCCGGCTGTCGCGGCAACGATTCGCCCAGCTCCGACTCCACGGCCCCCGCCATCGCACGCAGGACGTCCAGGGTGCGCCGTGCCTCCGCCTCGTCGACCTCGGTGATCGCGAAACCGACGTGCACGATGACGTACGAGCCGATGCCGGCACCGGGCGTGTACTCGAGGCACACCTCGCGCCGCACGCCGCCGAAGTCGACGGTCGCCATGCGCAGTCCTGCCTCGTCCCGCAGTTCCAGGACCCGGCCGGGGATGCCCAGGCACATCGCGCTCACCTCTCCCTCGCGAGCCGGGCCGCGGCCACCGCGGCCTGGCCGAAGCTGATGCCGCCGTCCCCGACCGGAACCTCGTGCCCGACCAGCACCCGCAAACCCTGGGAGCGCAGCCGTCGCCGCACCTCGGTCAGCAGCCGTCCGTTGACGAAGCAGCCACCGCCCAGACAGACCGTGCGGAGCGCGCCGCCCTCGGCGGCGTCCTCGACGGCCCGGGCGACGAGGTCCGCCGTGACGCGGGCGAGCGTGAGGTGGAAGGCGGCCGCCAGGTCCCGCACCGGCTCACCGCCCGCCCGCCGCTCCAGCAGGTCGGCCAGCGTGGACGACGAGTCGTACACCCACAGGCCGCCCGCCCGCACGATCCGGTGGGCGAGCGGCACGGCGTGCGCCGTCCCGGCCGCGGCCTCCAGACGCACGGCCGCCTCGCCCTCGTAGCCGATGGCGTCGGCGAGCCCGAGCAGGGCGGCGACCGTGTCGAACAGGCGTCCCGCGCTGGACGCCCGGGGGCAGTTGACCCGGCGGGCCACCATCGCGCGCACCACGGCGGCCTCGGACGGGTCGAGTCGTTCGGTGAAACGCCGGACGAGACCGGGGGAGGGGCGCGGCGTGCCCAGAGGTTCGGCGTCCAGCAGGTGGCCCAGGGCAGTACGGGTGGGGTGGCGCACCGCCGCGTCGCCGCCGGGCAGCGGGGCGGTCGCGAACCTGCCCACCCGGCGGTATCCGCGCAGATCGGCGAGGAGGACCTCACCGCCCCACAGGGTGCCGTCGTCACCGAGCCCGAGGCCGTCGTAGGCGACCCCCACGAAGGGACCGCTCACCCCGTGCTCGGCCGCGGTCGCGGCCACGTGCGCGTGATGGTGCTGGACCGCGATCCGGGGGAGGGGCTGCTCCCGCGCCCATTGCGTGGACAGGTAGCCGGGGTGCAGGTCGTGGGCCAGTACGGCCGGTTCGATGCCGGTGAGCCGTTTCAGGTCGGCGTAGCACCGGCGGAACGCGTCGTACGCCGCCGCGCCGGACAGATCGCCGGTGTGCGGACCCGGATACGCCCTGCCGTCTCCCGCCAGCGTGAACGTGTGCTTGAGCTGCGCCCCGGCCCCGGCGAGCGGGATCCGCGCGGGGAGGGGCAGCGGCGCCGGTGCCAGGCCACGGGCCCGGCGGACCGTGATGCGCTGCCGGCCCTCGACGCGCACCACCGAGTCGTCATAGCGGGCCCGGATCGGCCGGTCGTGGGTGAGGAAACCGTCCGCGACGCGCGCGAGCGTCCCGAACGCCTCGTCGTCCCCCACGGCTATCGGTTCGTCGCTGAGGTTGCCGCTCGTCACGACCAGCGGACGGTCCACCTCGTCGAGCAGGAGGTGGTGCAGCCCGGTCGTGGGCAGGAAGAGACCGGTGCGCGGCACGCCGGGAGCGACCTCCGCCGCGAGGGGGTGCCGCCGCTTCGCCGCGAGCAGCACCACCGGACGCGCCGGTGAGGTGAGCACCGCGCGTTCGGTGGCGCCGACCCGTGCCAGCCGGGCCGCCGCCCCGATGTCGCGGACCATGACCGCGAACGGCTTCGACGGCCGGTGCTTGCGGTACCGCAGCACGGTCACGGCACCGCTGTCCGTCGCGTCACACACCAGTTGGTAGCCGCCGAGTCCTTTCAGCGCGACGACGCCTCCGCCGGTGACCGTCTTCGCCGCGGCCCGCAAGGCGTCCGCATCCCGCAGCTCGTCCCAGGCGATCCGGGGCCCGCAGGCGGGGCAGGCGACGGGCTCGGCGTGGAAGCGGCGGTCTGCCGGGTCGGCGTACTCGGCGGCGCAGTCCCGGCAGAGCGGGAAGCGGCGCATGGTGGTGCGCAGACGGTCGTAGGGAAGACCCTCGATGATCGTCGCCCGCGGTCCGCAGTCGGTGCAGTTGATGAACGGGTAGTGGTACCGCCGGTCGGTGGGGTCGTACAGCTCCCGCAGGCAGGCGTCACAGAGGGCCGCGTCGGGAGGAATCTCACGGGCGGCGGTCCGGGTGCGACCGGGCGCGCTGCGCCGCACCCGGAATCCTTCGGCCGGGGTGGTGCGACCGCTCGACAGGTCGACCCGCCGTACGCGGGCCAGCGGCGGCGCCCCGGTGCCGAGCCGGGCGGCGAACTCCTCGATCGCCCGGGGGTCACCCGCGACCTCGCCCTCCACATGACCGTCCACGTTCGCCACCCAGCCGTCGAGGCCGAGGGCGTCGGCGGTGCGGTACACGAAGGGCCGGAAGCCGACGCCTTGCACGGTTCCGTACACGCGGAAGGCCCGTACGGTCATCGCTCGCCTCCCGCCTCCGCGGCCAGGTGACGGAGGATCTCGTTCTCGACCGAGTCCGCCAGCGGTTCCACGACGTCCGCCACGGCCGGCGTCAGCCCGGTGCCCACGCAGGCGTCGGAGCCCTCCACCGCGTACACGACGAGGCGCTCCGGCAGCCGGCCCAGGACGCGGGCCAGGTCGACCGCCTCACCGAGGCCGAGACCGTGCGAACTGGTCGTGGACGGCTGCCCGAGGCGCTCGGCGTCCAGCTCGATCCGGTGGATCCGGCCGGCGGCCCCCGGGTGCGCCTGCGCCGCGTCCACCACGACGGCCAGCCGGGCACCCTCCCACAGCGCGATCAGGCGGGCCGGGTCACCGTCGCAGTCCGACACCACGGTGTCCGGGACGAAGGCCGGGTTCTCGGCCCGCTCCCGCAGCAGCGCGGCGACCGCCGGGCCCACGCCGTCGTCGCGCCGGAACTCGTTTCCGACGCCGATGACGACGATGCGCGCAGAGGACTCCATGACTCCACGCTGAGGGTCGTCCGACCGCGGCTCCAGGGCCGAACGGCCCTCATCGGCAGGCCGGGTCGCCCGCATGCGGGGGGCGCCGGGCCGACCGAGACCGGGCACAGGGGCCCCTCGGCCCTCGCCGAGGACCGGGTGGCCCCTGCACGGTGCCGTCCGGGTCGGTGAAGCTGGCGGTGCGGAGCACAGGGCACCGCACCCGCTCCGATCCGCCGCTGTCCCGCACGCCGACCGTGCTCGCCTTCGAGTCCGTCGTGCGGCACGACTGAGAGATGCGATCCGACATGAACACACCGACCCGGTACGTGTACGCGTTCGCCGAGGGCAACCGTGAGATGGCCGCCCTGCTCGGCGGCAAGGGCGCGGGTCTGGCCGAGATGACCCGGCTCGGTCTGCCCGTCCCACCCGGCTTCACCGTCACCACCGAGGCCTGCCGTACGTATCTGGCGACGGGCCAGGAGCCGCCGGAGCTGGGCGTGGAAGTGGCCCGTGCGCTGGCGGCCCTGGAGCGGGCGATGGGGCGCGAGCTCGGCCGGGCCGACGACCCGCTCCTGGTCTCGGTGCGTTCCGGAGCGCGTTTCTCGATGCCCGGAATGATGGAGACCATCCTCGACATCGGTCTGAACGACGAGTCCGTGGCCGGGCTCGCCAAGGCCTCCGGGCAGGAGCGGTTCGCCTGGGACTCCTACCGGCGCCTGCTGCAGATGTTCGGCCACACCGTGCTGGGGGTGGACGCGAACCTGTTCGAGCGGGTCATGGGAGCACACCGGGCGGCGCTGTCCGCGACCGGCGACCAGGCCCTGGACGCGGAGCAACTGGGCCGCGTCGTGGAGGAGTTCAAGGAAGTCATCCGCCGGGAGACGGGCGAGGACTTCCCGCAGGACCCCTTCGAGCAGCTCTACCGCGCGGTCCGCGCGGTCTTCGGCTCCTGGAACAGCGAACGCGCCCGCGTCTACCGCCGCCGCGAGCACATTCCCGACGACCTCGGCACGGCGGTGAACATCCAGACGATGGTCTTCGGCAACCTCGGGCCCGACTCCGGCACCGGCGTCGCCTTCACCCGCGACCCCGCCACCGGCGAGCAGGGCATGTACGGCGACTACCTGCCCGACGCCCAGGGCGAGGACGTCGTCTCGGGTGTGCGCAACGCCGTGCCGCTGGCCGAGCTGGCCGACCTGGACCCCCGGTCCTACCGGCGGCTCGCCGAGCACCTGCGCGCGCTGGAGACCCACTACCGCGACCTGTGCGACGTCGAGTTCACGGTCGAGCGCGGACGTCTGTGGATCCTGCAGACACGGGTCGGCAAGCGCACCGCCGAGGCCGCCTTCCGTATCGCGCACGACCTCGCCGAGGCGGGCACGATCACACCCGACGAGGCTCTGGCCCGTGTCGGCGGTACGGAACTGACCCGGCTGATGTTCCCCCGTTTCGCCACCCGTGCCTCCGACGTGTCACTCGCCCGCGGCGTGCCGGCCTCGCCGGGTGCGGCCGTCGGCGTCGTGGTGTTCGACTCCGGGGCCGCCGTGCGCCGTGCGGCCGCCGGGCAGGACACCGTCCTGGTCCGCCGCGAGACCACCCCCGAGGATCTGCCCGGCATGATCGCCGCCCGCGCGGTCCTGACCAGTCGCGGCGGCAAGACCAGCCACGCCGCCGTCGTCGCCCGCGGCATGGGCAAGGTCTGCGTCTGCGGCGCCGACACGCTCGTCGTCGACCCCGCCGCCCGGCAGTTCACCACGCCGGCGGGCGCCGTGGTGCGCGAGGGCGACACCCTCTCCGTCGACGGCACCGCCGGCACCGTGTACCTGGGCGCCGTGCCGCTCACCGCCTCCGAGGTCAGCGGATGCCTGGAGACGGGCCGGGCGACCGGGCCCCTCGCACGAGCCGTCCTGAGCCTCCTCGACCACGCCGACTCCGTGCGGCGCCTGGAGGTCCGCGCCAACGCCGACACTCCCGAGGACGCCGCTCGTGCCCGGCGGCTGGGCGCCCAGGGCCTCGGGCTGTGCCGCACCGAGCACATGTTCCTCGGCGACCGAAGGGCCCTGGTCGAGGCGATGATCCTGGCCCGCGACGACACCGCGCGCGAGGCCGCGCTGGTAGCCCTGCTGCCGCTGCAGCGCGAGGACTTCACCGGCATCCTGGCGGCGATGGACGGTCTGCCGGTGACGATCCGGCTGCTCGACCCTCCCCTGCACGAATTCCTGCCCGACCGCACGGACCTGGCGGTCCGCATCGCCGCCACCGCCCACCCCGATCCGCACGACCGTGATCTCCTCGCCGCCGTGGAGCGGATGCACGAACAGAACCCGATGCTCGGACTGCGCGGGGTACGCCTGGGACTCGCCGTACCCGGTCTGGTGGCCATGCAGGTCCGGGCCGTCGCCGAGGCCGTCGTCCGGCGGCTGCGCGACCACGGCCGGCCCCGCGCCGAGATCATGATCCCGCTGGTGGGGACGGTGGAGGAGCTGCGGTTGGCGCGTGCGGAGGCGGAGCGGGTGCTCGCCGAGGTCGCGGGGGAGACGGGAACCGCCCTAGGCTGCCCGATCGGCACCATGATCGAGCTTCCCCGTGCGGCACTCACCGCCGGCCGGATCGCCGAGGCGGCCGACTTCTTCTCGTTCGGCACCAACGACCTCACCCAGACGACGTGGGGCCTGTCCCGCGACGACGCCGAGGCCTCCTTCTTCCCCCTGTACCTGGAGGAGGGCGTCTTCGCCGCCTCCCCGTTCGAGACCCTCGACCAGGAAGGCGTGGGGCGTCTCGTGGAACTCGCCGTGGAGGCCGGCCGTGCGGTCGACCCCCGTCTGGAAACCGGTGTCTGCGGTGAGCACGGCGGGGATCCGGAGTCCATCCACTTCTTCCACCGGGCCGGACTGGACTACGTCTCCTGCTCACCGTTCCGCATCCCGGCGGCGAGGCTGGAGGCGGGGCGGGCGGCCCTCGCCGATGCCGCCGGCAGCGACAGCAGGTGACGCCGCCGCACCCTGGCCCCATCTGTCCCGCGGGGGGCGTCGAACTGCTCCATGCCGTGCAGGGCGTCCACCTCGACGACGACGTCACCGTCGCGTGAGCCGGGCCGCAGCCGCCCGTCAGGCTTCTCGGCGGCGCTCACCCCGTACCACCGCCACCGGGCAGTGCGCGTGGTGCAGCACGGCCTGGCTGACCGATCCCAGAAGCAGTCCGGCGAATCCACCGCGCCCTCGTGCGCCGACCACCAGGAGCTGAGCCGACCGGCTCGCCTCGATGAGCGCTTCCCGCGAGCCGCCGTGCACCACCTCGCGCCGTACCGTCACGTCCCGATGGCGTTCCCGGGCCTCGGCCAAGGTCGTGGAGAGCAAGCGTTCCGCCCGCTCGGCGAGGGCTTCCGAGGGATTCGCCGAGGGTGGCGCCACTTCCTGGGAAGGGCTCGTGCCGCTCCACGCGGTCCAGCAGTGCACGGCGAGCAGGGGTGCGTTCCGCCACGCCGCCTCGGCGAACGCGAAGCCGACGGCGTGCCGCCCCGCGGCCGAGCCGTCGACGCCCAGCACGACGGGCCCGTCTCCGCGTGGTGGTTCGCGCACGACCAGGACGGGACACGAACCGTGCGCCGCGAGGTGGACGGCCTTCGACCCTGCCAGGAGGCCGATGAACCCGCCCATGCCCCGCGAGCCGACGACCACCAGGTCCGCGGACCGTGACTGTGCCTCGAGGACGGTGAGTGGCTCGGCGGCGATCACGACGTGGCTCACCGCGATGTGCGGCGCCACGGTCCGGGCACGAGCGACCGCCTGGGCCACGGTCAGCCGGGCCGCCCTCCGCAGCTCGGCCTCCGGCGGTCCGGGCGCCGGCACCCCCGAGGCCACAAGGGGCGCGGGCATGGTCAACGCATGGACCACCCGCAGCCCGGCCCCGCGCGACGACGCCTCCCGGGCCGCGGCCTCGGCCGCGGCGAGACCGGACGCCGAACCGTCCACGCCCACGATCACGAGACCATGCACCATGTCTCCCTCGCACGACGCGTCACACCGTTCCCTCTCCAGGTTCACCCCGGCGAGGCCCGCGTGCCTCCAGGGGACGGCCGCGGGCCGGGGACATCAGCCGCTCAGCGCGGCGAGCGTGGCGTCGAGATCGGCGGCCCTCGGCCGGTTGTGAGGGAGCCTGGCGAGCAGGCGGGCCATGCCGCAGGTGTCGGTGAGGGCCGAGAACACCAGACCGCCCCCGACGCCCGCGGAGACAAAGCGGGCCCCGGGCCACAGCCGCCCGGCGAGCAGGCCCGCCACCACGAGGGACCCGGCGGTCAGGCGTACCTGGCGCTCCATCGGCCAGGGGGCGCGAACGCCGGCGGGACGGTGGACGTCGTGGCCGAGCTGGGTCCAGGCGCTGGTGCCGCCGGTGAGGGTGGCGGCCGGGACCCCGGCCCCCGCCAGCCGCCGGCAGGCCTCGACGGAACGGGCTCCCGAGGCGCACACGACCAGGAGGTCGCCGCGTCCGGCGGCCGCCCTGAGCACGGACAGGGCCTCATCGAGGTGGTCGAGCGGGACGTTGTGCGCGCCGGGCAGGTGGCCGGTCGCGTATTCGCCGGGAGTGCGGACGTCGATGACGGTCAGCTCGTGCAGGCGGGCGCCGACCTGATCGGCGGTGAGGGAATGATGGGTCACGGGAATGTCCTTTGCTCTCCGTACGTCACCCCTTGGGTAGGATACCCGTGGGGGTATCCGAAGGAGTGCGGTCGTGGAACTGCCGATGGCGGCTGAGGAACTGAAGACGGCGGTCAACCGGTTGCGGCGGGCACAAGGCCAGATCGCCGGTGTCATCAGGATGATCGAGGAGGGGCGCGACTGCGAGGACGTGGTCACCCAGCTCGCCGCGGCGTCCCGTGCGCTTGACAGGGCGGGCTTCGCGATCATCGCCACCGGCCTCCAGCAATGCCTGACCGGCGGTGACATGGCGGCCGCGGAGGAGCGTGAGCGGATGCGGGGACGGCTGGAGAAGCTCTTCCTGTCGCTGGCCTGAGAAGCCAGAGAGAAGCGTGCCGGTCCCGGCCCGTTCCGGTCGGCCGGTCATGCCGGCGCGTCGGCGAGCATGAACACGGCGACCGCCGGCAGCACGACGGCGAACGCGCGCTGCAGCAGCCGCCCGGAAGTTGCCCAGACCGTCGCATTCCAGGGTGTCGACGAAGAACACGACCACGACTCCTCTTGGGGACGGTGTAACCCCGGGGGTATCTGTTCCTCACCGTAACAGAAATACCCCCTGGGGGTATTATCGCGGAGCCGGAGCCGGAGCCGAAGCCGAAGCCGAAGCCGAAGCCGGAGTCGGGAGAGCGGAGGCGGGAGGCGGCCACGCCCTCGTCGCATCGCGATCACGCCCCGGCGGGAGGCGAGGCCGTCGCGCCGGCCAGCGCCAGCCAGCCGAGCAGCCCGGCAGGGTCCGCGGCGCCGCACTGGAAACCGACATGCCCGTCCGGACGGACCGCCACCAGGCCCCGGCCCGGACTGTTCGCCAGCCGCAGGACGGCGACATGGGGTCCGGTGGCCGCCCGCGGCGGTGAGTCGGCGTCGCGCTGCAGCAGCAGGTGCACACCCGGACCGGCCAGCAGCCGGTGCAGCCGCTGCGGGGCCCCTCCGACGGCGACGGTCGCGTCCGGCAGCCGGTCGCCCGGCCGGGGGGCGCCGCGCAGGGGCGGCGTTCCCTGCACGGACAAGGGGCTCTGCCGGTAGGTCACCCGCAGCTGGGAGATGACACGGATGCCCTCCGAGACCAGCCGGCGCTGCCGCAGCAGGGCGGGTACGGCCGGGGCCAGGTACGGGGCGGCCACCCCGCGCAGCCAGCCCGGGACCCGACCGGTCGACGCCTCCGCCCAGAACGCCACGTGGGTGAGGAGGAGCCGTCGGTGGGCCGCCGCCCTGCGCTCCACCTCGTAGGAGTCCAGCAGGATGTCATCACCCGACTCCGACCGGAAGCCGCCCTCGGCGCCGCCTGCCGCGAAGGCGAGTTTCCAGCCGAGGTTCACGGCGTCCTGGATGCCGGCGTTCATGCCCTGACCCGTGGCGGGTGAGTAGTTGTGGGCCGCGTCCCCGGCCAGGAAGAGCCGCCCTCCGCGGAACCGCCGCGCCAGGCCGCAGCGCAGCGGCACCCGGGCCGACCACGCCAGCCGCTCGATACGCACTCGCGCCCCCGCGTCGTTCAGAAGCCGCTGGAGCTCACCGCGCGGGACGGCGGGGCCGGGCCGGCCGAACTCCCGCCCGGTCCGTCCCCCTGCCGCCCGCGTCGCCAGCAGCCGCCAGGCGGCCTGCTCGCCGAGTGGGAAGAGGAACACCAGTCCGTCACGCCCGGCGAACACCTGGGCACCGGACGGGTCCGGGGTGCCGGGGGCGCTCGCCAGGTCGAGGTCGGCGAGGACCACTTCCACGGCGTAGGGCCTGCTGCGCCATTCGATGCCCGCACAGGCCCCCACGGTGCTGTCCGGGCCGTCGCAGCCGGCGACGAAGAGACAGCGGACCTCCTCCGTGCCCTGTGGTGATCGCAGGACGGCCGCCGCGTTCCGCTCGCCGTCGAGCGCGTCGACCAGTTCGGTGCCCCGCTCGACGCGCACACCGCGGTCGGCGAGCGCGCGCGTCAGCACGTCCTCGACGTCCGTCTGCCGCACGAGGGTCAGATGGGGGTACGCCGTCCCGGGCAGCGCGAAGTCGGCCAGCTTCGTCTCGACCTCTCGGGAACCGAGCCGCAGAACCGCGGTCGGAGCGGTGTCGGACCGTGCGAGCAGGGTGCCGGTGACTCCGAGGGGACGCAGCACCTCCAGTGTGCGGGGGTGCAGGATGAGGGCGCGTGAGGGCCGGAAGAACTCGGGCCGGCGCTCCACGATCCGGACCCGTGCCCCATGGTCATGGGCGACCAGGGCCAGGGTGAGTCCGGTGGGGCCCGCCCCGGCGACCAGCAGGTCCGTCGTCATGGCCGCGTCTCGTGCGTCACGCGCCACCACTGAGGGGCGTCGTCGCCCCCTGCCGCCCGCTCGATCAGTCCGGGGTCCGCCAGGACATCGTCACGGCGGACCCCGGGCAACACCTTGTACCGGATCGAGCCGGGCACGCTGACCAGGGCCAGGACCCGCCACAGGGAGCGCGCGTAGCGCTCGGCGCGCCGCGGGCCGTCCCACTCGTACACGCCTCGGTAACGGCCGTCCTCGTCGTGGGTCAGCCACAACTTCGAGGTGAAGCCGGGGAAGCCGACGAACAGCGGGGTGTTGAGCAGACTCTCCGCCCGGAACAGCGCGTGCCCGGCACCGCGGACCAGGCGCAACCGGAAGGTGACCACCAGCACGCACGCATCCTTCGCCAGGCCGCTGCCGAGACGGGTCTCCCGGTACACGCGGGACGACGTGCCGTCGGCGAAGCGGATGCGGGTTCCCACGCGCTCTCCCGGCAGGTGGACCAGGCGCCGGGCGAGCAGCACCCAGCAGGAGAGGACGCTTGCGGCCACGGCCCGCCAGGCCTCGACGGGGGTGAGTGGCTCCTGTTCTCTCATCACGGTCTCCTCGCTGCCGTGATCAGTGATGGGGGGCTACGGCGACCGGGCACCGTCCGTGACGGACGAAAGGGGGGAGCCTTCGGCGGCACAGGGGCGGCGGCCGCCGCCAGGTGTGTCCTCTCTTCGAGGATCGCCCCGGCAGGCGCCGACGCGCACGCCGGCGGAGGCGGCTCGGCGCGGCCCCCGGGACGCACGTACGGCCCCCGGGACGCACCGTACGGCCCCCCGGGACGCACGTACGGTCACGCAGGGACCTTCGGCCCTGTGCCCGAGACCGCTGCCGGGCGATGGTGGAAGCAGTGGTCGAGCAGGGATCAGCGACCTGCCGGAGGTCCGCTCATGAACAAGCGACGTTCTCCGTACGCCTCTGGTCCGCCCCCGTCCCGCAAGCATCACGCTGCAGCGGGGGCGAACCCACTGAGGCGTCCGTCCGACAGGTTCGAATGCTGGTTCCGGCGCGTCCTGATGCTCGTCCTCGCCGTCGGACTGCCGCTCGCCGCCGTCGGCGCGGGAATGACCGCCTACGGGTCCACGATGCGCACCGCGCACGCCCAGACCGCTCAGCGGCACGAGGTCACCGCCCGGGTGACCAGCGCCGTCGCGGACGACGGCGGAGCGGCCAGGCAGCCGGCGGAGGTTCGCTGGACGGAACAGAACGGCACCGTCCACACCGGAACCACCCCGGTGCGGGCCGGAACGCCCAAGGGCGAGACGCTACGGATCTGGGTGGACCGGGCCGGAACCATCACCGGTCCGCCCGTGACCGCGACCACCGCCTGGAGCAACGGCTTCTTCACGGGCGGGATGGCGGCCCTCGGCATGGTGGTCGGCGTCTACGCGGTGCGGGCGGGCGTCGGCCTGGTCCTCGACCGGAGAAGGTTCGCCCAGTGGGATGCCGAGTGGGACCTGGTGGAACCCCGTTGGTCGGCGCGTTTCCGCCGGTGAAGCGAGGGGCGTGCGGGGCGGTGACACCACCGGCCCGCGCCGTATCGGGTGCGGGCGCAGTGCGCGCCGCCGGGACAGGGCCCCCGCGTGGGCGACGACGTCCGTCCTCTCTCCCCACGATGGCCCGGCCTCGCACCGGAATCCGGCCGATCACGCGGTGACGCACTATCGTGAGCCTCAAGCGGGCGCTTCCCCCAGTGCGTCCGCCGGACCGGTCGGAGGCGACGATGAGCGGGGAACGGGCCGGCCGTTCCGAGCAGCGGCTGCCCAAACTGCGGCTGGACGAGCTGCTCGACGAACTCCAGGCGCGGATCGACGCGGCGCGGGGCGCTCAGGACCGCGTGCACAGCCTGCTCGAAGCGGTGCTGTCCGTCGGGCGGGAACTGGACCTGCCGCAGGTGCTCCGGCGCATCGTCGAGGCCGCCGTGGTGCTGGTGAACGCCGAGTACGGGGCGCTCGGCGTCATCGGCGACGACCGCATGCTGTCCGAGTTCCACACCGTCGGGGTCGGTGACGAGCAGCGGGCCCGGATCGGCGACCTGCCCAGCGGCCACGGCATCCTGGGCGAGCTGATCCGGCACCCCGAGCCGCTGCGGCTGGCGGAGATCTCCGAGCACGAGTCGTCGTACGGCTTCCCGCCCCACCACCCGCCGATGCACTCGTTCCTGGGCGTGCCCATCCGGGTCCGCGACCAGGTGTTCGGCAACCTCTACCTCACCGAGAAGCGCGACGCGTCGGAGTTCGACGCCGAGGACGAGTCGGTGCTGTCGACGCTCGCGGTGGCGGCGGGGGTGGCGATCGAGAACGCCCGGCTCTACGAGGAGACGCGCCTGCGCGAGCGGTGGCTGGGAGCGAGCTCCGAGGTCACCCGCGCACTGCTGTCGGGCGCGCCGGGCAGGGACGTCCTGGAACTGATCGTGGAGCAGGCCCGGCAGATCACCGACGCCGACGTCGGGATGATCGCCGAGCGTGTGCCGGAGGAGAACGCGCTCCGGCCGCTGCTCGCCGTCGGGCTGGACGCGGACCGGCGCAGCGGCCTGGTGGTGTCGGGGCGGGACGGCTTCGTGGCCGCCGTCCTGACGACGGCCGAACCGGTGGTCAGCGCCGACATCCAGGAGGACGCGCGCACCGCTCCGGACGCCGCGCAGTGGGCCGGGGTGGGGCCCGTGGTCGGTGTGCCGCTGGAGGCGGGCGGCAAGCCGGGCGGGGTGCTGCTGCTGGGCCGTGCCGCGGGCCGTACGCCCTTCACGGACGCCGACACCCGCCCCTTGCTGGGTTTCGCCGGGCAGGCCGCACTGGCGCTGGAGCTGGCCGAACGGCGCCGGGACGCCGAGCAGATCGCGTTGCTCAGGGACCGTGACCGGATCGCCCGTGACCTGCACGACCTGGCCATCCAGCGACTGTTCGCGGCCGGCATGACCTTGCAGAGCACCCAGCGCTTCGTCGACCACCCGGAGGCGGTGGAGAGACTGGCGCGCACCGTCGACGACCTGGACGAGACCATCAAGATCATCCGTTCGACGATCTTCGGACTGCGGGCGCAGGGCGGCACCCGGGAGGGGAGCGGACTGCGGGCCCGGGTGTCGGACGCGGTCACCGCCGCGACCACGTCCCTGGGTTTCGCTCCGGCGGTACGGATCGAGGGGCTGGTCGACACGGACGTACCCGGCGACGTGGCCGATCACGCCGTCGCGGTGCTGGGCGAGGCCCTGAGCAACGTGGCCCGGCATGCCGGCGCCCGCTCCGTGGACGTGCATCTGGTGTACGCCCAGGGGGAGTTGACGCTCGCGGTGAGCGACGACGGGCGCGGGATCCCCGCGCATGCCGTGCGCAGCGGGCTCAAGAACATGGAGGAACGGGCCGCGGCGCTCGGCGGCCGGCTCCGGCTCGGCGAACGCCCCCAAGGCGGCGGCACCCGGCTGGAGTGGCGCGTACCGGTCCGGCCGACGGCGGGCTGACGGGGGATCGCCGGGGACGGCCCGCGGCGACGGACGGCCGGCGTCGGTGGGGGCCCTCGCACGGTGCCGGGGCATCCGCGGTCGGGGGACCCCGGCGCAGTGCCGATGATGTCCAGGTGCCGGCGGGCGGCACCGGCACGGTGCCGAGGCGGGCGGTCGCGTTCCGGCGGCCCGGTTCAGGGGCCCCGGTGCTCGCTCCCTTCAGGCTGCTTCCGCTGTGAGGCGAGGACGGCGGCATGGACCACGGCCGGTCGAGGCGGCCGTCGCGGTCGTCTTCGAGCAGACGTGGTTCCGGCCCGGGCCGGTCGGCCCCCGGTCGACCCCGGACAGCCCATGCGGTGGTGGCGCCGCCCGACGGATGCTCGAAGAGCGGAGTCCGGAGGACACCGCCAGGACGCGCGAAGTGCCGCCGGGTGCCGGTGCGCCGGCTCCGACGAGTCGGGGCTCCCGCCGGGACGGCCCGGGGAGGAGGCATCATGCAGCACGACAAGGTCGGCTCCGTGATGACCATGGACGTGGTGCGCGCCGGGTACGACACGCCGGCCGCGGAGGTGGCCCGGCTCCAGGCCGACCACCGGATCGGCGGACTGCCCGTGGTGGACGACGACGACCGGGTCATCGGGGTCGTCTCCGTCTCCGACCTCGTGACCGAGCGGACCGCGGCCCCCGAACGGCACGGCACCAGCCGCCGCTTCGGCCTTCCCGCACGGTCACCCGCCGCCCGTGGGCGCGCCGGGCGGGCGACGGCTCGCACGGCCGGCCGGCTGATGAGCACGCCGCCCGTCACCGTGCACGCCGAGGACACCATCGTCGAGGCGGCGCGGACCATGGTCCGACGCGAGGTGAAGAGGCTGCCGGTGCTCGACGAGGAGGACCGGCTGGTCGGGCTCGTCACCCGGAGCGACCTGCTCCGGGTCCTCGTGCGGCCCGACGAGGACATCCGTGACGAGGTGATCGGCGAGGTCCTGGTGCGGGTCCTGTGGCTGGACCCGGGCAGCATCGACGTCTCCGTCGGGGACGGGGTCGTCACACTCGCCGGGCGGCTGGAACGCCGGAGCGAGGCGGAGATCGCCGTCGCCATGGCACGGCGTACCGACGGCGTCGTCGCCGTCGTCGACGAGCTGTCCTGGCGGCTGGACGACACCCGCCTGCGGTCGGACGAGCGACTGCTGCACCACGTGGCCGACGACCGGCTGCGCGAACTGTGAGAGGAGGCGGACCGTCATGCCGACGAACGTGCTCGTCGCCTACGGAACGACGAACGGATCGACCGGGGAGATCGCCGAGACGATCGCGAGGGTGCTGCGCGAGGAGGGGCTGGCCGCCGAGGCGCTCCCCGCCGGTGCCGTGCCGAGTGTGACGGAGTACGACGCCGTCGTGGTCGGTGGCGGTCTGTACGCCGGCCACTGGCACAAGGACGCCCGCCGCTTCGTCCGCCGCCACCGCGCGGCCCTGGCCGAGCGCCCGCTGTGGTTCTTCAGCAGCGGCCCGCTCGACCCCTCGGCCTCCGAGCGGGACATTCCGCCCGTGCCGTGGGTGAAGCGGGCCATGAACCGGCTCGACGTGCGCGAGCACGTCACCTTCGGCGGCTGCCTGCGCGAAGGTGCCAAGGGCTGGGTCGCCCGGATGATCCTCCGCAACGGAAAGGGCGGGGACTTCCGCGACATCGAGCAGATCAAGGCGTGGGCGGCGTCGATCGGACACGAGACGGCTCTCGCGCGACCCGTGTGACCCCGTCGGTGGCCACACTGCCGGAGGGCGTGGCCGGGGCCCCGGCCACGCCCTCCGGCATGCCCGGAAGCACCTCGAAGACCCCGGCCAGCCCGGTGTGCCGGAGGAGGCGCGGAAGGAAGGTGCCGTCGGCGACCAGCCGCAGCCGGCCGTGCCGGGCCCGCACGCGGTTCCGCGCCCGGCACAGGACGCCGAGCCCCACGCAGTCGATGAACGACACCGGACGCAGGTCCAGCACCAGGTCGGGACAGGGACCGGCGGTCGCCCTGTCGAGGCCGGCCCGCAGCGCCGGGGCCGTGAGCAGGTCGAGTTCGCCGGCCAGGGTCAGGACGCGCGTGGTGCGCTCCTGTGGCGGCGGTCCGGACCTGCCGGGGTCGTCGTGCATGGTCCGAGCAAAGCCCGCCGGGCGGGGCGCGCGGTAGGGCCGATCGGCCCTGGTCGTGGGACGCAAGGACACGCGGGGTGCGCGGCCCCGGCCGTACGCCCCTCAGGACCCCGGCGGGCCGGCGGCCGGGGCCGACCGGCCCAAGCGCGTCCCGCCGATCCGCGCGAAGCTGGAACTGCTGTGCACACCGGCACATCGCCCGGCCACCGGCACACGGCCCCGGCCACCGGCACATCGCCCGGCCACCGGCCCACGGCCCCGGCCACCGGCCCACGGCCCCGGCCACCGGCCCACGGCCCCGGCCACCGGCCCACGGCCCCGGCCACCGGCCCCTCGCCCCGGCCGGTGACCTGCCGGGCGAGGAGCCGCATCAGGACGTCGTCCCCGACCGGGCGGCCCGACGATCGAGAGAGGTGACGCGCCATGACCGAACGAGCCTCGTCGCACGCCGCGGAAGGCAGCCCGAAGGGCGACCTCGGGCGGCGGATCACCCAGCGGCGCACCGAACTCGGCCTCAGCCGGCAGGAGGCGGCCGCCCGGGCGGGCATGTCACCGGCCTACCTGCAGTACCTGGAGGAGCGACCGCCGGCCGACCCTGGCGCGGGCACCCTCCTCCGGCTGGCCGGGGCACTGAAGACCACGGTGTGGCACCTGACCGGTGGCGACACGGAACTGCCCCCGGGCCTCGGCCGGGCCGCCCGCACCCCACGGTTCCGTGAGCTCACCGAAGCGGAGTGCCGTTCCCTGCTCTCCACCCACGGGGTGGGACGCCTCGCCGTGCCCGCGGACTCCGGGCCGCTCGTCGTACCGCTCAACTACAGCGTGGTCGACGGCGGGATCGTCTTCCGCACGGAGCCCGGAACGGCCCCGGCCCAGGCGGACGGCCAACGGGTCGCCTTCGAGGTCGACCGCATCGACGAGGCGTTCAGCGAGGGCTGGAGCGTCCTGGTGCGAGGTCCCGCGACGACCGTGATGGACCCGGACGAGACCGCCCGTCTCGCCGAGCAGGCGTACAGCACACCCTGGGCGGGAGGCCGGCGCGACCTGTGGCTGCGGATCGAGCCCGTCGCCGTCACCGGACGCAGGATCAGCGTGACCTGAACGCGCGCGCCCCGGCCGCTCACAGCCCGCTGCCGCTGCCGTAGGGGCCGTACAGGTCGAGCAGCCGGACCCGCGTCGCCTGCAGCCGGTGGGCGACGACCCGGCCGACCCAGTCCGCGATCGCACGGCCGAACTCGGGATCCCGCAGGCACATCGCCCGTACGGCCTCCGCGTCGAACTCGTGCGCACGCACCGGAGTCACCGCTTCCGCGCCCAGATGCCACACGTACGGCGCGAAGTGCCAGGACCAGCCGACCAGCTCGCCGTGTCCCAGGGTCTCGACCACGGCCGCTTTCCGGCCCGGGATGTGCAGATCGAGCGCGACCGTCCCGGTGCGCACGATCCAGAACCGGTCGGCACGCATCCCTTCGTCGAAGAGGCGTGTGCCCGTGTCGAAGGACACCTCGCGGGCCACGCGCATCAGCCGCTCGCGGTGTCCGGCCGTCAGGCCCGCGGCCAGGTGGGTGGTGGAGGTCATCGCTCGGCTCCCTTCAAGCCCGTGGTCTGCCGACTCCAGCCTGGGCCTCGCCCCCGCGGCGCACCACGGGCCGAACGGCCCCGGCGGGGGGCCCGACCGCCCCTCGCTTCCGGCTGCCGCGGCTGCGACGGTGAGGGCGGATCCCCACGATGCCGTGAACGAGGCGGTGGGCACGATGACGAGGGAACGTCCCCTGGTGGTGGGGGTCGACGGATCCGACGGTTGTCTGCCGGCGGTCGACTGGGCGGTGGACGAAGCGGCCCGCCACGGGCTCCCTCTGCGGCTGGTCCACGGCTCGCTGTGGGAACGGTACGAGGGCCGCACCCCGTCGGCCGGCCTGGACCGCCCCGCCGGGCAGGTGAGGGCCGACCACATCGTCGCCTCCGCCGCCGAACGCGCCGTGCGGCGCGACCCCCGCGTGAAGGTGTCCACCGATGTCCTCCTCGCCGACGCGACGGACGCCCTCCTGCGCGCGGGCGACCACGCCACCGCGCTGGTCACCGGCTCGCGCGGCCGCGGCGAACTGAAGGGACTGCTGCTCGGTTCCGTGGGTCTGGCCGTCGCGGCGCGCGCCCACTGCCCGGTCGTGGTGGTCCGCGGGGACAAGGCCGGCCTGGCCGGCACCCACCAGCGGGTCCTCCTCGGCGCCGGCGGCCCGTCCACCAGCGGGGAGGCCGTGCGTTTCGCCTTCCGTGAGGCGCAGGCCCGAGGCGGTGTCCTGGATGTCGTCCGGACCTGGCGCCGCGCCGCGCACACGTCATCGGGCGCGTCCGGCCGGGAGCACGAGGAGCGGGCCCGCGCGGAGCTGGAGGAGCTGCTCGGCGCCGCCACGGCCGAGCATCCGGCGGTCCGGGTGCACCGCACCGTGCTCGAGGGCCCGGCCCGGAAGGTGCTCGTGCACCGCTCGGCCGCGGCCGACCTGGTCGTCGTCGGAGCACGGCGCCGGCAGGGGCACGTCGGGCTCCAGCTGGGCACGGTGGCCCACACGCTGCTGCACCATGCCGCTTGCCCGGTGGCCGTCGTGCCGCACGGAGCCTCGCGGGAGCCGCCCGCGTGAGGGAGGACGCGCCGCTCGGCTAAGGGGGCGCAGCACCGCCCAAGGCGCCGGCTCG
Organism: Streptomyces sp. NPDC059696; assembly: GCF_042733745.1. Classification (NCBI taxonomy): domain Bacteria; kingdom Bacillati; phylum Actinomycetota; class Actinomycetes; order Kitasatosporales; family Streptomycetaceae; genus Streptomyces; species Streptomyces sp. NPDC059696. The sequence goes on along the minus strand of NZ_JBHWFG010000044.1, from coordinate 22,033 downwards.
GAGCCTCTCGACCCGCTGTTCGAGCTGTGCCATCGTGTGCGCCGGGCGGAGGTGAGGCGTGTGAGCGGCGCGGACCCCGGACTGTTCGGTCCGGAATCGGTGACCTGGCAGCTCCACAGCGACCCCATGATGTGGATCGCCGGCGTCCGGGCACTCCACCTCCAGGCCCTGCACCCCCGCGCCGTACGGGGCGTCCTGCAGAACTCCGACGTCCGGCGCGACGCCTGGGGCCGGCTGATGCGCACCGCGAGCTTCGTCGGAACGACGACGTACGGCACCACCGAGGCGGCCGAACGCGCCGGTGCCCGCGTGCGCAGGATCCACCGCGCGCTGAGCGCGACCGACCCGGACACCGGCGAGCGCTACGCCCTCGACGAACCCGCCCTGCTGCTGTGGGTGCACTGCGCCGAGATCGACTCCTACCTGCACGTCGCACGCCGCTCCGGGTTCCGGCTCACCGACGCCGAGGCCGACCGGTACATCGCCGAACACCGGCAGAGCGCACGCCTGGTGGGCCTCGACCCCGACGCCGTTCCCGGCGACCGGGCCGAGATGGCCGCGTACTTCGAGAAGGTGCGCCCCGACCTGGCCGCGGGACCCGAGGCACGCGACGTGGACGACTTCCTCCTCCGCCCGCCGACGCACCCCCTCCTCGTACCGGCACGCGAGGTGCTGTGGCGGCGCGTGGCGCACTTGGCGTACGCCTCCCTGCCGCCGTACGCCCACGAGTTGTACGGCAGACCCGCTCCCGCACCCGCCACCGTCACCCGCCGACTGCGCCTCGCAGGCCTCCTGCTGCGCCGCATTCCCGCACGTGTGCGCTGGCAACTCCCGCCCAAACACATCCTGCGGGCCATGGCGAGTCTCGGCCCCGGCGCGCGCCCGGCACCGTACAAACTCGGACGACAGGCCGCCATACTGGGTGGGCCGAGGGGCGGGCGGACAGCTACCGGGGGGAGCGTCGCGCGACATGGGGGACAGCAGGCTCATCCAGGGCCGGTACCGGCTGCTCGATCTGATCGGGCGCGGCGGCATGGGCGAGGTGTGGCGGGCGCGGGACGAGTCCCTGGGCCGGCACGTCGCCGTCAAGTGCCTGAAACCGCTGGGCCCGAACCACGACCACGCCTTCACCCGGGTGCTGCGGGAGCGGTTCCGCCGCGAGGCCCGGGTGGCCGCCGCGCTGCAGCACCGGGGCATCACCGTCGTGCACGACTTCGGCGAGTCCGACGGCGTCCTCCACCTCGTGATGGAGCTGCTGGACGGCCGCAACCTCAGCCAGCTCCTGGAGGACAACAAGCAGCACCCGCTGCCGGTCGCGGACGTCGAGGAGATCGCCGAACAGGTCGCGGCCGCCCTCGCCTACTGCCACGAGCAGGGCATCGTGCACCGGGACCTGAAGCCCGCCAACATCGTGCGGCTCGGCGACGGCACCGTGAAGATCTGCGACTTCGGCATAGCCCGGCTCGGCCACGACATCGGCTTCACCTCCCGGCTGACCGGCACCGGCATCGCCATGGGCACCCCGCACTACATGTCCCCGGAGCAGATCGGCGGCACCGAGGTCGACCAGCGCAGCGACCTGTACTCGTTCGGCTGCGTGCTGTACGAGATCGCCACCGGGGTACCGCCGTTCGACCTCGGCGACGCCTGGGCGATCCTCGTCGGCCACCGTGACACCCCGCCCCGCCCGCCGCGCGAGCACCGCGGCGATCTGCCGGAGTACCTGGAGCAGATCATCCTCGACCTGCTCGCCAAGGAACCCGGGCAACGCCCCGATGACGCCCGGGAGCTGGCCCGGCGGATCAGCGCCCACCGGGCCGCTCCGGTGTACGCGTCCGCCGTGGCGGCCCGCCCGGCACCGGGCGGGGCCGCCGGCGCCGCCCGGCTGCCGTCCTGGACGCGCGGCATGACCACCGGCCGCAAGGCGACCGGCACGGCACTGCGCACCGCGCCGCCGGACCCCGCGGCGGGACTGTCCGGCGAGTGGATCGCCCGGCCCGTCGCCGGCCCCGTCGTCGAGCAGCCCGCCCCCGCACAGCGGCCCGCCCCGCCCACCGAAGTCCTGACCGCCCTGGCCGGCCGGCACAACGCGGGCCTGAGTCTCGGCCGGCTCGGCCGCTGGACGGAGGCGGGCGAGGTGCACCGGGCCGTCGCGGCCGAACGCGAGCACCTCCTCGGCCCCGACCACCCCGACACCCTCGCCAGCCGTTACGAGGTCGCCTTCACCCTCAGCCGCACCGGCCGCGCCGCGGACGCCCTGCGCGAGTACAAGCACGTCACCGGAGCCAGGATCCGCACCCTCGGCGCCGATCACCCCGACACCCTCGCCGCCCGGCAGGAGATGGCGTACGTGCTCGGCCAGTTGGGCCGGCCCTTCGACGCCCACCGCGTCTACACGTCGGTGCTCACCGCCCGCGAGCACCTCATGGGTCCCGACCACCCCGACACCCTGCGCTGCCGTCACAACCTCGCCTTCAACCTCACCCGTCTCGGCCGTCTGGAGGACTCGTACCGGACGGCCCGCGAAGTGGCCGCCGCCCGTGCCCGTGTGCTCGGCCCGGACCACCCCGACACGCTCGTCACCCGGTACGAGGTCGCCTACACCCTCGGCCGGCTCGGCCGTTGGCCCGAGGCCCTGGAGATCTACCGTGACGTCGCCGAGGCCCGTGGCCGCGCCCTCGGCCCGGACCACCCCGACACGCTCGCCGCCCGGCACGAGACCGGCATCAGCCTGGGCCGCCTCGGCCGTGGCGCGGAAGCCCTCGACCTCTACACGGACCTGGTCGCGGACCGCACCCGCAGCCAGGGGGCCGGTCACCCGGAGACGCTGCGCGCCCGCCACGGCCGCTGCGTCAACCTCGGCCGGCTCGGCCGCTGGGAGGAGGCCCTCGCCGAGTCCCGCGAGGTGGCCGCGCTCCGCGAGCAGGTCCTCGGCCCCGACCACCCCGACACCCTCGTCAGCCGCCGCGAGGTCGCCGTCGGCCTGGGCTGGCTGGGCCGCTGGCCCGACGCGCTCACCGAGTACCGGCACGTGGCCACCGCCCGCGAACGCGTCCTCGGCCCCGACCACCCCGACACCCTCGCCGGGCGCAACGACGAAGCCCACTGCCTCGAACAGCTCGGCCGCGGCGCCGAGGCCATGGCCCTGTACCGGAGAGTCGCGGCCCTGCGGGAGCAGCGGGCCGCGGCCGGGCGCTGACCCCGCCGGAAGGGGCGGGCGCCGTCTGGCCGATCCGGATCACCCCGTGTTACGAAGAACCATGACCGCACCCGAGGGACCCCGCGCCAGCCGGACGTACGACGCCGTCATCGTCGGCGGTGGTCACAACGGCCTGGTCGCCGCCGCGTACCTGGCCCGGGCGGGCCGCTCCGTGCTGGTCCTGGAGCGGCTCGACCACACGGGCGGCGCGGCGGTGTCCACCCGGCCCTTCGCCGGGGTCGACGCCCGGCTGTCCCGCTACTCGTACCTGGTCAGCCTGCTGCCGAAGAAGATCGTCCGGGACCTCGGACTGGACTTCCGGGTCCGCACCCGCACCGTCTCCTCCTACACCCCCGTCGAACGCGACGGCCGCGCCACCGGACTCCTCGTCGGCGGCGGGGAACGGCGCACCCGCGAGGCGTTCGCCCGGCTCACCGGCTCCGATCGCGCGTACCGGTCCTGGCAGGAGTTCTACGGCAGGACCGGCCGCGCCGCCGAGCGGATCTTCCCGACCCTCACGGAGCCGCTGCCCGCGCGCGAGGAGCTGCGCCGCCGCCTCGACGACGAGGAGACCTGGCGGATGCTGTTCGAGGAGCCGATCGGTGCCGCCGTGGAGGAGTACTTCGAGGACGACCTGGTGCGCGGCGTCGTCCTCACCGACGCCCTCATCGGCACCTTCGCCGACGCCCACGACCCCTCCCTGAAGCAGAACCGCTGCTTCCTCTACCACGTGATCGGCGGCGGCACCGGCGACTGGGACGTGCCGGTCGGCGGCATGGGGGCCCTCACCGACGCCCTCGCGGACGCGGCACGCGCGGCGGGCGCGGTCCTGGCCACCGGTCACGAGGCCACGCGGGTCGCCACGGACGGCCGAACCGCCGAGGTCACCTACCGCACGGCGGACGGCGAAGCCACCGTCGCCGCCCGGCACGTCCTGGTCAACGCCTCACCGCAGGCCCTGGCGGACCTGACCGGCGACCGGCCTCCGGCGCCCGCCGAGGGCGCCCAGCTGAAGGTCAACATGCTGCTCGAACGGCTGCCGCGGCTGCGTGACAGCGCCGTCGACCCGCGCGAGGCCTTCGCCGGCACGTTCCACATCGCCGAGGGCTACGAGCAACTGGCCCACGCCCACGCCCAGGCCGCCGCCGGACACCTGCCCACCGCGCCGCCCTCCGAGATCTACTGCCATTCCCTCACCGACCCGACCATCCTCGGCCCCGGCCTGGCCGAGCGGGGCTACCAGACGCTCACCCTCTTCGGACTGCACACCCCGGCCCGCCTCTTCGAGCGGGACAACGACGCCGTGCGCGAGGAACTCCTGAAGTCCACCCTCGCCCAGCTCGACGCCCACCTGGCCGAGCCCCTGGCCGACTGCCTGGCCACCGACGCCGACGGCCGCCCCTGTATCGAGGCCCGGACGCCGCTGGACCTGGAGCGGGACCTCGGCCTGCCCGGCGGCAACATCTTCCACCGTGAGCTGAGCTGGCCCCACGCCCAGGAGGGCACCGGCCGCTGGGGCGTCGAGACCGGGCACGGCAACGTCCTGCTGTGCGGGGCGGGTGCGGTGCGCGGGGGCGGGGTGAGCGGCGTGCCGGGGCACAACGCGGCCATGGCCGTACTGGAGAACACCGGGGGGGTGAGCGGTCAGTCCGCCTCGCGCGTCCACCCCGCCGCCCGCAGGCGCGCCGCGTCCGACGGGTGCCGCTCGTCGAACAGGACGTCCCCGCCGCTCTCCACCCGCAGACCGTCCACGTAGCAGCCGCGCCCGACGTAGAGCCGGTCCGTCGCGTACCGCCAGCGCAGGGCGGGTTCCCGTGCGGCCGGGAGGCCGGCGGTGAGCCCGTGCCAGACGCGGCCGGAGAAACCGGTGACCGAGCCCGACGGGTGCCGCTCGGGGTCCTGGCCGCGGCGGTACGTCGTGAACGGCACGGGCTGCCAGCTCGTGCCGCCGTCGGCCGAGGCCTCCAGGGCCAGCAGGTCGGCCGTCGGCTCGGTGTCCCACCACAGCGCGCAGCGCAGCCGCGCCCGGCCGGCGGACGTGTCGAGCGCGGGGAGCGTGAGCGTCGCCGTCGTGGAGAGGGCCGTGCCGGCGAACCAGGCCGTGCGGCCCCGCGCGGGGCGGACCGGCACGGCCCGCGCCATGTTGTTCGCCGCGGCCACCCTGGGCGCCGACCCGGAACGCCAACTGCGCACCGGGTGCACCGAGTTGCCGAGGACGATCAGGAAGGAGTCGGTCGTCGGGTCGAGTACCAGCGACGTCCCCGTGAAACCGGTGTGCCCGGCCGTGCGCGGCGTGGCCATCGCGCCCATGTACCAGTGCTGGTAGAGCTCGAAGCCGAGGCCGTGCTCGTCCCCGGGAAAGGCGGTGTTGAAGTCGGTGAACATCAGCTCCACCGACTCCGGTTCAAGGATCCGGGCCCGTCCGTACGTACCGCCGTTGAGCAGCGTGCGGCCGAGGACGGCGAGGTCCCACGCGTCGGAGAAGACGCCCGCGTGGCCGGCGACCCCGCCCAGGCTGAAGGCGTTCTCGTCGTGCACCTCGCCCCACACCAGGCCGCGGTCGAGTCCGGACCACGGTGCGCGGGCGTCCTCCGTGGCCGCGATCTTCGGCCGCCAGGAAGCGGGTGGGTTGTAGCGGGTGCGGCGCAGGCCGAGCGGCCCGGTGATCTCGTCGCGCAGCAGGGTGTCCAGGGCGCGGCCCGTGATCCGTTCCAGCACGAGTTGCAGCGAGATGAGGTTCAGGTCCGAGTACAGGTACGCCGTGCCGGGCGCGCCGACCGGCTTCTCGTCCCAGATGAGCTGGAGCTTCTCCTCGTGGGTGGGTGCGCTGTACAGCGGGATCCACGCGCGGAACCCCGAGGTGTGCGTGAGGAGCTGACGGATCGTGATGTCCTGCTTGCCCGCGCGGGCGAAGTCCGGCAGGTACGAGGCGACCTTCGCCTCCAGCTCCAGCGCGCCCCGCTCGATCTGCTGCACGGCGAGGATCGAGGTGAACAGCTTCGACACCGACGCCAGGTCGAACACCGTGTCCTCGGCCATCGGGATCTGCTCGCCCGGCGGGAACTCGACGCCCGTGTCGGTCTTCTCGTCGTAGGCCCGGTAGCGCACCGCCATGCCGATGGGCCGGTGCAGCGCGACGGTGCCGCCGCGGCCGGCGAGCAGGACGGCGCCCGCGTACCAGGGGTGCTGGGGGGAGGGGGCGAGGAACGCCTCCGCGTCGGTGACGAGCCGGCGCAGGTGGGAGGGGAGCAGTCCGGCGCGTGCGGCGGAGCCGTGCCGCAGGGTGGGGCGGCGGCCGGTCGCCGCCGGGGCCGCCGCGGCGGGCCCGGCCGGCAACGGGGCGAGTGCGAGCGCGCCACCCAGGGCCAGTCCCATTCTGCCCAGTTGACGCCGGGTCGGTTCGTCGCTCGCCGCTTCGCCGGTCACCGCGTACCCCTTCGCCTCTGCCGACTCGCCTGTCCCCTGCAGTATGTCCGCCGCCGGCCTCCGCCCATAGACCGCACGCGTGAACCCACCGTGCCCTGAATCTGACGGAGCATCAGAAAACCCCTTCCGTCCTCCGGAGGACTCCGGCATCCTGCGCCCATGCAGACGGAGCTGAGCCAGACCCTGGGAATCGAGCACGCCGTCTTCGGCTTCACGCCGTTCCCCGCCGTCGCCGCGGCCATCAGCCGGGCGGGCGGCTTCGGCGTGCTCGGCGCGGTCCGCTACACCGCCCCCGACGAACTCAAGCGCGACCTGGACTGGATCGAGGCACACGCCGACGGCCGGCCGTACGGCGTGGACGTCGTGATGCCGGCGAAGAAGGTCGACGGCGTGACGGAAGCCGATGTCGAGGCGATGATCCCCGAAGGGCACCGGCAGTTCGTCCGCGACACCCTCGCCCGGCACGGCGTGCCCGAGCTCGCCGAGGGCGAGGCGTCCGGCTGGCGGATCACCGGCTGGATGGAGCAGGTCGCCCGCAGCCAGCTCGACGTCGCCTTCGACTATCCGATCCGGCTCCTCGCCAACGCCCTCGGTTCCCCGCCCGCCGACGTCGTCGCCCGCGCCCACGACCGGGGCGTCCTGGTCGCCGCCCTCGCGGGCAGTGCCCGGCACGCCGAGAAGCACCGGGACGCCGGGATCGACGTCGTCGTGGCGCAGGGCTACGAGGCGGGCGGCCACACCGGAGAGATCGCCTCCATGGTGCTCACCCCCGAAGTCGTCGACGCCGTGGCCCCCCTGCCCGTCCTGGCCGCCGGGGGAATCGGCAGCGGCCGGCAGGTGGCCGCCGCGCTCGCCCTCGGCGCCCAAGGCGTGTGGCTGGGCTCCTTGTGGCTGACCACCACCGAAGCGGACCTCGGCTCTCCCGCGCTGACCCGCAAACTCCTCGCGGCCGGCTCCGGGGACACCGTGCGCTCCCGGGCGCTGACCGGCAAGCCCGCCCGGCAGTTGCGCACCGAGTGGACCGACGCCTGGGACGATCCCGCCGGGCCCGGCACCCTGCCCATGCCCCTGCAAGGGCTGCTGGTCGCCGAGGCCGTCTCGCGCATCCAGAAGTACGAGATCACCCCGCTGCTCGGCACCCCGGTCGGCCAGATCGTCGGCCGGATGAACAGCGAACGCAGCGTCCAGGCCGTCTTCGACGACCTCACCCGCGGCTTCGAGGAGGCCGTGGAGCGCGTCAACCGCGTCGCCGGAAGGAGCGGACCGTCATGAGCACACCCCCCGTGGGCTTCTGGGCCCAGGCCGCGCAGGACCCCGGCCGCAGGGTGCTCGTCGCACCCGACGGCGAGGAGTGGACCGCCGGACGCCTGCACGCCGCCGCCAACCGGCTCGTGCACGGCCTGCGCGCGGCCGGACTGCGGCGGGGCGACACCTTCGCCGTGGTCCTGCCCAACGGCGTCGAGTTCCTCACCGCCTACCTCGCCGCCAGCCAGGCCGGGTTCTACCTCGTCCCCGTCAACCACCACCTGGTCGGGCCGGAGATCGCCTGGATCGTCTCCGACTCCGGCGCCAAGGTCCTCCTCGCTCACGAGCGCTTCGCCGACGCTGCCCGCGCCGCCGCCGACGAGGCCGGCCTGCCGGGCACCCACCGGTACGCCGTCGGCACGGCCGAGGGCTTCCGCCCGCTTGCCGAACTCCTCGACGAACAGCCCGGGTCGGCGCCCGCCGACCGCACGCTCGGCTGGGTCATGAACTACACCTCGGGCACCACCGGCCGCCCCCGCGGCATCCGCCGCCCGCTGCCCGGCACACCACCGGAGGAGGCCCACCTCGGCGGCTTCCTCGGCATCTTCGGCATCCGGCCGTTCGACGACAACGTGCACCTGGTGGGCTCACCGCTCTACCACACGGCCGTCCTGCAGTTCGCCGGCGCGTCCCTGCACATCGGCCACCGGCTGGTCCTCATGGACAGGTGGACGCCCCAGGAGATGCTCCGGCTCATCGACGCCCACCACTGCACCCACACCCATATGGTCCCGACCCAGTTCCACCGCCTGCTGGCGCTGCCGGACGAGGTGAAGGACCGCTACGACGTCTCCTCCATGCGGCACGCCATCCACGGGGCCGCGCCCTGCCCCGACCATGTGAAGCGGGCCATGCTCGACTGGTGGGGCCCCTGCGTGGAGGAGTACTACGCGGCCAGCGAGGGCGGCGGCGCCTTCGCCACCGCCGAGGACTGGCTGAAGAAGCCCGGCACCGTCGGCAAGGCCTGGCCCATCAGCGAGCTCGCGGTCTTCGACGACGACGGCAACCGGCTGCCGCCGGGTGAACTGGGCACCGTCTACATGAAGATGAACACCGGCGGCTTCTCCTACCACAAGGACGAGGCCAAGACCCGCAACAACCGCATCGGTGACTTCTTCACCGTCGGCGACCTCGGACACCTCGACGAGGACGGCTACCTCTTCCTGCGCGACCGCAAGATCGACCTCATCATCTCCGGCGGCGTCAACATCTACCCGGCCGAGATCGAGTCGGCCCTGCTCGCCCACCCGGCCGTCGCGGACGCCGCCGTCTTCGGCATCCCGCACGACGACTGGGGCGAAGAGGTCAAGGCGGTCGTGGAACCGGCCCCCGGGCACCGGCCCGGGCCCGTCCTCGCGGCCGACCTCCTCGACCACTGCGCCCACCGGCTCGCCGGGTACAAGCGGCCCAGGAGCGTCGACTTCATCACCGAGATGCCCCGCGACCCGAACGGCAAGCTGTACAAGCGACGGCTGCGGGAGCCGTACTGGGAGGGCCGGACCCGGCCGGTGTGAGCCCCGACCGCCCGGGGGTCCTTGACCTCCCCGGGCGGTCAGCCGAGGATCATGTGTCATGACGACGCCCGGACACGACAGCACGGTCGACGGAGTCCTGCGGCGCAGCGCCCGCCGCACACCGGCGCGCGTCGCCGTGGAGTACGCCGAGCGGACCTGGACGTACGACGAACTCGACACCGCCGTCTCCCGCGCGGCGAGCGTCCTGCTCGGCGAGGGCCTGAACCCCGGGGACCGGGTCGGTGCCTACGGCCACAACTCCGACGCCTATCTGATCGCCTTCCTGGCCTGCGCCCGGGCAGGTCTGGTGCACGTGCCCGTCAACCAGAACCTGACCGGCGACGACCTCGCCTACATCGTCGGCCAGGCCGGCTGCGCCCTGGTGCTCACCGACCCCGACCTCGCCGGCCGACTGCCGGGCGGGGTAAGGACGTTGCCCCTGCGTGACGCCGGCGACTCGCTGCTCGCACGGCTGCCCGATGCGCCGGCCCACGACGGCCCGGAGCCGCGCGGCGAGGACCTCGTGCAACTGCTGTACACCTCGGGCACGACCGCCCTGCCCAAGGGCGCGATGATGACGCACCGGGCCCTGGTGCACGAGTACCTGAGCGCCATCACCGCCCTCGACCTCAGTGCGGGGGACCGCCCCGTGCATTCCCTGCCGCTCTACCACTCGGCGCAGATGCACGTCTTCCTGCTGCCCTGCCTCGCCGTCGGCGCGACGAACATCATCCTCGACGCACCGGACGGCGACCGGCTCTTCGACCTGGTCGAAGCGGGCCGCGCGGACAGCCTGTTCGCGCCGCCCACCGTCTGGATCGCCCTGTCCAACCGCCCCGACTTCGCCACCCGCGATCTCAGCGGCCTGCGCAAGGCCTACTACGGGGCGTCGATCATGCCGGTCCCGGTACTCGAACGGCTCCGCGAGCGCCTGCCGGAGCTGGCCTTCTACAACTGCTTCGGCCAGAGCGAGATCGGCCCCCTCGCCATGGTGCTCGCACCCGGGGAACACAAGGGCCGCATGGACTCCTGCGGCCGGCCCGTCCTGTTCGTCGACGCCCGCGTGGTCGACGAGGACGGCAAGGACGTACCCGACGGCACCCCCGGCGAGATCGTCTACCGCTCTCCCCAACTGTGCGAGGGCTACTGGGACAAGCCCGAGGAGACCGCGGCGGCCTTCCGCGACGGCTGGTTCCGCTCCGGCGACCTCGCGGTGCGCGACCCGCACGGGTACTACACGATCGTCGACCGGGTGAAGGACGTCATCAACTCCGGTGGCGTCGTCATCGCCTCACGCCAGGTCGAGGACGCGCTGTACACCCACCCCCGGGTGGCCGAGGCCGCGGTCGTGGGCCTGCCGGACGAGCGCTGGATCGAGGCGGTGACGGCCGTCGTCGTCCCCCGCGGCGAGGTCACCGAGGCGGAACTGATCGCCCACGTCCGCGAGCACCTGGCACCCTTCAAGGCACCGAAGCGGGTGGTGTTCGTGCCCGAACTCCCGCGCAACGCCAGCGGGAAGATCCTCAAGCGGCGACTGCGCGACGATCTCGCGAACGGCTAGCGCGCACCGGCCGGGAATCCCGGTTGTGCCGGACCGGCCCCGGGCCCCAGGATCGACGGCATGCCGATGTTCCGAGCCCCGGACGGGACCCGACTCGCCTTCCACCTGCGCGGCGGGGGCGAACCCCTCGTCGTGCTGCCCGGCGGGCCCATGCGGGCCTCCGCCTACCTGGGCGGTCTGGACGCACACCGGCAGCTGGTCCTGCTCGACCTGCGGGGCACGGGGGAGTCCGGGACACCGGCGGATCCGGCGACCTACCGCTGCGACCGGCTCGTGGACGACGTCGAGGCGCTGCGACGGCATCTGGGACTGGAGCGGATGGACGTGATCGCGCACTCGGCGGGCGGGAGTCTCGCCATGCTGTACGCGGCGCGCTACCCACGGCGGCTGGAGCGGCTGGCGCTGGTCACCGCCACTCCGTGGGCCCTGGGCCGGCCGGCGACGGCCGAGGACCGGCTGGCGGCGGCCCGGCTGCGGTCCTTCGAACCCTGGTTCGCGGACGCCTTCCCGGCGTTCGAGGCCTGGCTCGACGGCACGGGAGACTTCGACCCGGTGTTCCTCCCGTTCTTCTACGGCCGCTGGGACGACACCGCCCGGGCCCACGCCGACCGCGAGGAGGCCGAGACCAACGACGCCGCGGCGGACGCCTACGGTGCCGAGGGCGCCTACGACCCGGAGGCGACCAGGAGCGCGCTGGCCCGAGTGACGGCCCCGGTGCTCGTCCTGGCCGGCGGGGCCGACGGCGGGCCGAATCCGGCCCTGGCCCGCCGGGTGGCCGACGTCTTCCCGAAGGCCGAGTTCGTGGTGCAGCCGGGCGCGGGCCACTACCCCTGGCTCGACGACCCGCAGTGGTTCACCCACCGCGTGTCCGCCTTCTTCGCCTGACCCCCGCGGCCCCCGGCGCCCGCTGCCGGCGAAGCGCCGCGCGGGCACGGCACCTCCTGCACGAGGGCCCGGCCGCGGGAGTTCCCCGCGGCCGTCGGGGAGTCCCTCAGCCCTGCGGACCGTACGCGGTCATGAAGCGGTCGCGGAACCGGTCCATGCCCCACCGGGGCGCGTCCTCGGCCGGCTTGAGCCCGTCCGTCCAGCCCCAGTCGGCGACCCGGTCCAGGACCTTCTTGTCGTGGGCGACGATCGTCACCGGCACGTCCCGGCCGGTGTCCCCGGCGAGGACCGTCGGCACCGGCTGGTGGTCGCCGAGGAACACCAGCACCGTGTCGTCGTCGCCGTAGCGCTCGACCCACTCGGTCAGGCTGCGGATCGAGTACTCGATGGCCTTGCGGTACTCGGCGCGCACCTTCTCCGGGTCCTTCCAGACCTCGGCGGGGTCGGTGCCCTCCTTCTTGATCCGGTGGAACACCGAGCCGTCGCCGAGGTCCTCCCAGTCGATCATGTGGGCGATGGGGGACCAGGGGTTGTGGCTGGAGGCCAGGATGATCTCCGCCATGATCGGCTCGCGGTCCTTCCTGCCGTGCTCCAGGCGCTGGAAGGCCTCCATGCTGAACTGGTCGGGCACGGGCGTCCAGCTGAAGTACGGGCCGTGGTAGCCGAGGTGCTCGGAGTCGTAGATGTGGTCCAGGCCGAAGTACTTCCCCTCCGGCCAGGCGCGGCGCACCCCCGGCACGATGCCGACGGTCCGCCAGGCGCCGGTCTTGCCGAAGTACTTCGTCAGCGTCATGCGATCGCTCGTCGTCAGACTGCGGTACCGCTGCTGGTTCTTGATCCACAGCCCGGACAGGAACGTCGAGTGGGCGAGCCAGCTGCCCGCGCCCGTCACCGGCGACCGCAGCCAGCCGCTGCGCGACTCGAAACCGGCCGCCTTCAGCCTGCCGGTGCCCTCCTTCAGCACGGCGTCGGTCTGCTCGGCCATCGCCGGGTCGTCGATGGCGACCCGGCCGTAGCTCTCGATGAACGTGAACAGCACGTCCTTGCCGCGCAGTCCGGTCAGCAGCTGGTCGGGCGGTGTCTTCGCGAAGGCGTCCACCGCGGCCTGCTTCTCGAAGACCCGGGCGTCCCGCAGCCCCGCGCGCACCTGCTCCACCCGGTTGCCCACGAACTCGGCGTTGCCCTTGGTGGCGACCGGCACGGTGCCGATCTGCACGCCCAGCGTCATACAGGTGATCCACGCCGTGCCGAGGATCAGGATCGTCCGGCCGGCGACCGGCCGGTGCCGGACCATCAGGTTCGTCAGCCGCACCACCGCCAGGGTGGTGAGCACGAGCAGCGCGACGAGCAGCACGATCACCCCCGCCACGGCCAGCATCTGGCCGGTGCGCCCGAACGTCTCCCTCAGGAAGTCCGTGCCGTTCTGGATCAGGATCCAGTCCAGGACCAGGTCGAAGGGCCGGGCCAGGATCTGGTAGAAGCCCATGTCGACGAATTTCAGGACCGTCAGCAGCCCGAGGAACGCGCCCGCGACCACCGACGTGATCCGCCGGGGTTTCGGGGGCAGGGCGAGCAGCAGGCCGGCGAGCAGCACGCCCTCGGCGGGGATGCGCACGAACGACGCGAACTCGATGCGCTCGATGCGGTTCGGCACCAGCAGCGCGAACAGCACCAGAGCCCCGGCCAGCACGGTCGTGCCGAGGGAGACACCCCGTGCCGTACGGGGGTAGCGGTGCCGCCAGCCGAACCAGCCGGGCTTCGTCGCCGGGGGCTCCTGCGGCGGGACCGCACTCTCGGGGCCGTCCTCGGCGGTGGTGACGTCCACCGGATCCGCCGTGCCGCTGTCTCCGTCGGGTTTCGCCCCGCCCCCGGCCGTGTCGTCCGGGAGCTGACGGGAGCGAGTGAAGAGCGACACCCGGTGGTCCTTCCGTGCGGTCTTGCGATGGCATGCCGAACAGAGCCCGGCCGGGCCCGCCTGCCACCACCAGTACGTCCGCACGTCACCTTGGGTTCAATGTCCCGGCCGGAGAATCATCCGTCCGCCGTCAGCGCCACCTCCCGCGCCCACCGGTAGTCCGCCTTGCCGCTCGGCGACCGCCGGATCGACTCGGTGATCACCAGCTGGCGCGGGATCTTGTAGCCGGCCAGCCGGTCACGGCAGTGCGCCCGGATGTCCTCCAGCGACGGCCGTGCCGCCCCCCGGCGCAACTGCACCACGGCCGCCACGTGGTGACCCCACCGCGGGTCCGGCACCCCGGCCACCAGCGCGTCGTAGACGTCGGGGTGGGACTTGAGGGCCTGCTCGACCTCCTCCGGGTACACCTTCTCGCCGCCGGTGTTGATGCACTGCGAGCCGCGGCCGAGGACGGTGACCACGCCCTCCTCGTCGACGGTGGCCATGTCGCCGAGCAGCACCCACCGCTCGCCGTCCCTGGCGAAGAAGGTCGCGGCCGTCTTGACCGGGTCGTTGTAGTAGCCGAGCGGCACGTGCCCGCACTGGGCGATCCGGCCCACCTCGCCGGGCGCCACGGGCGCGTGGGTGACCGGATCGACCACCTGGGTACGGGCGTTGACCCGCACCCGGAAGCCCCGCTCGGGCCCGGAGTCCTCGGTCGCCGTACCGTTGAAGCCCGACTCCGACGAGCCGAAGTTGTTCAGCAGCACGGCGTTCGGCACCAGCTCCCGGAACTGCCGGCGCACCGTGTCCGACATGATCGCGCCCGACGACGACACGCTGAACAGCGACGAGCGGTCGATGTCCCGCAGCGGCCCGCTCAGCGCGTCGACCAGCGGCCGCAGCATGGCATCCCCCACCAGTGAGATGCTGTTGACCCTCTCCTTCTCCACGGTCCGCAGCACCTCCTCGGGCACGAACTTGCGGTGGATCACGACCCGCTGCCCGAAGTTGAAGCCGATGAACGCCGTGAGGGTGGACGTGCCGTGCATCAGCGGAGCCGTCGGGAAGAACGTGATCCCCGCCCCGCCGGCCGCGACCCGCTCGGCGAGCTCCTCCGGCTTCCTCACCGGCTCCCCGGTCGGGGCGCCCCCACCGAGCCCCGCGAAGAACAGGTCCTCCTGCCGCCACATCACGCCCTTGGGCATCCCGGTCGTGCCGCCGGTGTAGATGATGAACCGGTCGTCGCCCGAGCGGGCCGGGAAACCCCGCCCGGCCGCTCCCGCGGACTCCACCTGCCCGAACTCCACGCAGGGCAGCTCCGCGGACCCCGGCGCGGGCGCACCCACCCGGATCAGGTGCCGCAGCTTCCGCGCCCGCGGCCGTGCCGCCGCCACCCGGTCCGTGAACTCGGCGTCGAAGACCAGCGCCGCCAGGTCGGCGTCCCGGTAGAGGTACACCAACTCTTCCTCGACATAGCGGTAGTTGACGTTGACCGGCACGATCCGCGCCTTCAGGCACCCCAGGACAGTCTGCAGGTACTCCACGCCGTTGTAGAGATGGAGCCCGAGGTGCTCCCCGGGGCGTATCCCGCTGTCGAGCAGATGGTGACCGACGCGGTCGGCCGCGGCGTCCAGCTCCGCGTATGTCAGGCGGCGCTCGGCACCCGTGCCGGGGTGGTCGGCGTACACCAGGGCCTCACGGCCGGGGACGACGTCGACGACCGACTCGAACAGGTCGGCAAGGTTGTACTCCACCGCTCCTCCTGACCCCGGGCGTGCCTGGCATCGGACGGTTCGCCGGTCATCAGAGCAAAGGGCGGTCCACGTGTGAAGAGTCCGCGCGAAAGAATCTGACTGTATGTCAGAAAACCCTTGAAGTGCCTCCCGCGCTACTGCAACCTGTTCTCGTTCCTTGAGAGGGGAGTTCGCCATGGGCGGGACGGAACACCTCACCGTGCGGCGCGAAGGCGCCACACTGGTGCTCACGCTCAACAGGCCCGAAGCCAGGAACGCGCTCTCACTGCCGATGCTCGTCGGCCTCCACGACGGGTGGCTGGAGGCCGACGCGGACGACTCGGTCCGCTCGATCGTCCTCACCGGCGCGGGCGGCTCGTTCTGCTCCGGCATGGACCTCAAGGCGCTCGCCGGGAACGGCATGGCGGGCCAGGAGTACCGGGACCGGCTCAAGGCCGACCCGGACCTGCACTGGAAGGCGATGCTGCGCCACCACCGCCCGCGCAAGCCGGTCGTCGCCGCCGTCGAGGGGCACTGCGTCGCGGGCGGCACCGAGATGCTCCAGGGCACCGACATCCGCGTCGCCGCCGACTCCGCGACCTTCGGGCTGTTCGAAGTGCGGCGCGGCCTGTTCCCCATCGGCGGCTCCACCGTCCGCCTGCAACGCCAGATCCCGCGCACCCATGCCCTGGAGATGCTCCTCACCGGCCGCCCCTACAGCGCCCGCGAGGCCGCTGCCATCGGCCTGGTCGGCCACGTCGTCCCCGACGGCACCGCGCTGGACAAGGCGCTGGAGATCGCCGAGCAGATCAACGCCTGCGGGCCACTGGCCGTGGAGGCCGTCAAGGCCTCGGTCTACGAGACCGCCGAGATGACCGAGTCCGACGGTCTCGCCGCCGAACTCACCATGGGCTGGCCCGTCTTCGACACCGCCGACGCCAAGGAAGGCGCCCGGGCCTTCGCCGAGAAGCGACCGCCCCGCTACCAGCGCGCGTAGCGCTGTGCCGGTGGTGGCCGGTTGCCGAGCCGCGGGTCGTCGGTGGCCGAGCGCGCAGTTCCCAGCGCCTCCTCGGGGGCGCCCCGTGCACGCCGATCACGAAGGAGGCAGGCCCTCGATGTCCGCAGTTCTCAAGGCCCCGCTCGTCGTCGAGTTTCCCTTCACCCGCTCCCTCGGCCCGGTCCAGAGCGCCTTCCTGACCGGCCTGCGGGAACGGGTGATCCTCGGAGTCAAGACACGCGACGGCCGCACCCTCGTCCCGCCCGTCGAGTACGACCCCGTCACCGCCGAGGAACTCCACGACCTCGTCCACGTCGGTGTCACGGGCACCGTCACCACCTGGGCCTGGAACCACGAGCCCCGTCGAGGGCAGCCCCTGGACACGCCTTTCGCCTGGGTCCTGGTACGACTCGACGGCGCCGACACCGCCCTCCTGCACGCCCTCGACGCAGCCGGCCCCGACGTCGTCCACACCGGCATGCGCGTCCGCGTCCGCTGGGCCGGGGAACGCACCGGCGCCATCACGGACATCGCCTGCTTCGAGCCCTACGACGGAGAGGCCTCCACGGTCACCGTCCACGCGGGCGAGTTCGAGGACCCCGTCACCGGCATCGTCGCCGAGGCGCGCCTCGACTACACCTACTCGCCCGGCCGCGCCCAGACCGCCTACATCGACGCCCTCTCGGCCCGGCGGATCGTCGGAGAGCGCTGCCCGTCCTGCCGCAAGGTGTACGTCCCCCCGAGGGGGGCCTGCCCCACCTGCGGCGTGGCCACGTCCGAACAGGTCGAGGTGGGACCACGCGGCACCGTCACGACCTTCTGCATCGTCAACATCAAGGCGAAGAACCTCGACATCGAGGTGCCCTACGTCTACGCCCACATCGCCCTCGACGGCGCCGGCCTGGCCCTGCACGGCCGGATCGGCGGCATCCCGTACGACGAGGTGCGCATGGGACTGCGGGTGGAACCGGTGTGGACCGACGGCGCCCGCTACCCCGACCACTACCGGCCCACGGGCGAACCCGACGCGGACTACGACACCTACAAGGAGCTGCTGTGACGAGCGCACCGCGGGGCCGCGAGATCGCCGTCGTCGCCTTCGCCCAGACCGTCCACCGGCGCACCAGCGACGACCTCTCCGAGGTGGAGATGCTGATGCCGGTCCTGCACGAGGTCCTCGACCGCACCGGCCTGAAGACCGCCGACATCGACTTCACCTGCTCCGGCTCCAGCGACTACCTCGCCGGCCGCGCCTTCTCCTTCACCCTCGCCCTCGACAGCGTCGGCGCCTGGCCTCCCATCTCCGAGTCGCACGTCGAGATGGACGGCGCCTGGGCCCTGTACGAGGCCTGGACGAAACTCCTCACCGGCGACGCCGACTCCGCCCTCGTCTACGCGTACGGCAAGTCCTCGCCCGGCTCGGTCCGCGACGTCCTCACCCGCCAGCTCGACCCCTACTACGTGGCGCCGCTCTGGCCCGATTCCGTGGCCCTCGCCGCCCTCCAGGCACAGGCCCTCATCGACGCCGGGGACACCGACGAGAGGGCCCTCGCCGCCGTCGCCTCCCGCAGCCGGGAAGCGGCGACCACCAACCCCCACGCACAACTGCGCGGCCCCGTACCGCAGGGCGACTACCTCGTCCGGCCCCTGCGCACCGGCGACTGCCCGCCCATCGGCGACGGGGCCGCCGCCGTGATCCTCGCGGCGGGGGACCGGGCCCGCGCACTGTGCGCACGTCCCGCCTGGATCCGCGGCATCGACCACCGCATCGAGGCCCACAGCCTCGGGGTGCGCGACCTGACCGACGCACCCTCCGCCCGCCTCGCCGCCGAGCGCGCCGGAGCGTTCGAGCGGCCCGTCGACACCGCCGAACTGCACGCGCCCTTCACCGCGCAGGAGATCGTCCTGCGCAAGGCCCTCCGGCTGGGCGAGGACGTCGACGTGAACCCCTCCGGCGGAGCCCTCGCCGCCCACCCGATCATGGCCGCCGGTCTCATCCGCATCGGCGAGGCCGCCGCCCGCGTCCACCGCGGCGTCTCCGACCGCGCCCTCGCCCACGCCACGTCCGGCCCCTGCCTCCAGCAGAACCTGGTCGCCGTACTCGAAGGGGAACCCCGATGAGCAAGGAGCCCGTGGCCGTCGTCGGCATCGGCCAGACCAGGCACGTCGCGGCACGCCGGGACGTGTCCCTCGCGGGACTGGTCCGGGAGGCCGCGCAGCGCGCCCTCCAGGACGCCGAGGCGACCTGGGCCGACATCGACGCCGTCGTGATCGGCAAGGCGCCCGACTTCTTCGAGGGCGTCATGATGCCCGAGCTCTACCTCGCCGACGCCCTCGGCGCCGTCGGCAAACCCATGCTCCGCGTCCACACCGCCGGCTCCGTCGGCGGATCCACCGCGCTCGTCGCGGCGAACCTCGTCGCCGCCCGCGTCCACGGCACGGTCCTCACCCTCGCCTTCGAGAAGCAGTCCGAGTCGAACGCCATGTGGGGCCTGTCCCTGCCCATCCCCTTCCAGCAGCCCCTGCTGGCCGGGGCCGGAGGCTTCTTCGCCCCGCACATCCGCGCCTACATGCGCCGCAGCGGCGCACCCGAGACGATCGGCGCCCTCGTCGCCTACAAGGACCGCCGCAACGCCCTCAAGAACCCCTACGCCCACCTGCACGAACACGACATCACCCTCGAGGGGGTCATGGCGTCGCCGATGCTGTGGGACCCGATCCGCTACTCGGAGACCTGCCCCTCCTCCGACGGCGCCTGCGCCATGATCCTCACCGACCGCGCCGGCGCCGCCCGGGCACCGCGACCACCCGCCTGGATGCTGGGCGGCGCCATGCGCAGCGAACCCACCCTCTTCGCCGGCAAGGACTTCGTCTCCCCGCAGGCCGGCCGGGACTGCGCGGCCGACGTCTACCGCCAGGCCGGCATCACCGACCCCCGCCGCGAGATCGACGGCGCCGAGATCTACGTGCCGTTCTCCTGGTACGAGCCCATGTGGCTGGAGAACCTGGGCTTCGCCGGAGAGGGCGAAGGCTGGAAGCTCACCGAGGCGGGCGTGACCGAACTGGACGGGGACCTGCCCGTGAACATGTCGGGCGGCGTGCTGTCCACCAACCCCATCGGCGCCTCCGGCATGATCCGCTTCGCCGAGGCGGCGCTCCAGGTGCGGGGGCAGGCCGGAGAACACCAGGTGGACGGGGCTCGCCGGGTCCTCGGACACGCCTACGGCGGCGGGTCGCAGTTCTTCTCGATGTGGCTCGTGGGCGACCGTCCTCCGGAGTCCTGAAAGGTCCCCCTCACGTGCCCTGTTGGCCGTGGGACACGATCGCTAGGCTGGCCGCGGACGACGAATCGGGAGGAGCACCGACGTGGCCGAGACCACCACCCAGCAGCGCCCGCTCACAGGCTGGGACAAGCCGGAGCTTGACCTCACGGACGCACAGTGGCAGTCCAGCAGCCGGGGGCGGGGAGATGTGCAGATCGCCTTCGTGGAGGGCTTCATCGCCATGCGCAACAGTGCCCGCCCGGAGAGCCCTTCGCTGATCTTCACCCCCGCCGAGTGGGGCGCGTTCGTGTCAGGCGCGCGGGAAGGGGAGTTCGACCTCACCTGACGACGGGACGTACCGTTCCGGACAGCCGCCGCCCGACGGCCGATCCGGGGGTGTTCCGCCCCCATTTCCGGACACGCGACCGGAGGCATCTTCCCGGAGCCGCCGCCTGAGCCAGGCCGGCCCCGGGAGGGGACGCCCGGATCCCGGAGGTGAGGACCCCATGAGCACCCTGCCCGTCGTCGCGGCGGTCGACGGTTCGGACGACAGCCTGCGCGCCCTGGAGTGGGCCGTCGACGCCGCCCGCAGGCGCGCGGCACCCCTGCGGGTGGCGCATGTCCGCCAGTACGCCCACTGGGCGCACTCCGACATGCTCGCCGCCGTGCAGGCTGACCCGGGGGACGACCCCGTGCTCGACCGGGTCCGCGCGCACCTGGCGGGGCGCGGCGACCTGCCGGACACGGAGTACGTCGGCCTGGAAGGCGCGGTCGGCGCCGTCCTGCCCGGGCTGGGCGCCGGCGCCCAGCTGCTGGTGCTCGGCTCCCGCGGCCGGGGCGGCTTCGCCGGCCTGCTGCTCGGTTCCACCGGCATGGCCGCCGCCCGGGACGCCGAATGCCCCGTCGTCGTGGTGCCCCGGCCCGGACGCGAGACCTCCGGTGAGGCGCCGGGCGGTCCCGGCTCGCGGGTGGTCGTCGGCCTGAAGGCGGACGGCCCCGACGAGGCCACACTCGCCTTCGCCTTCGCCGAGGCCGCCCGTCGCGACGCCCGGCTCCAGGCGGTCGCCGCCTACCCGTGGCCCGCGCAGCCCTGGATGATGCCCGCAGAGATGCCCCCGCCGGTCGTCGACCAGGACGTCATCGAGGACGAGACCCGCGTCCTCGCCGACGGCTTCCTCGCCCCCTTCCGCGAACGTCACCCCGAGGTCCCGGTCGAACTGCTGCCGTCGGCGGGCGACGCGGCGGGTCACCTCGTCGCGGCCTCCCTCGACGCCGACCTCGTCGTCGTGGGGCGCCACCAGCGGCGTCTGCTCTCACCCGTGCGCATGATGGGCTCGGTCACCCACGCCGTCCTGCTGCACGCCGTGAGCCCGGTCGCCGTCGTGCCGCCGTCGCCCTCGGATTCCTGACCCCGCGGTCATGGCGAGGGCCGGGCCTGTCATCGCTGCACCCGGCGCGAGGCGGTCACCCGGCCCGACCGGCACCGCGCGAGTGGCCCGGCGCCCCACCCGGCGCAGGGTGTCCACCCGGCCCTTCCCGGGCCGCCGCCCGCGCCGCGCCGCGCAGGCCGGGGCACGTACCATGGGCGACATGTCGTTCCTCCGCCGCCGCAGCGCCACTCCCGCCGGGCCCGACTTCGACGTACTGGCCATGGACCCGGGTGACTGGCCCGGAAACCTGGGGGCGGGGCTGCTGCCCGCGCCCGACGGCACCTGCCAGGGTGTCTTCCTGCGCTACGACCTGTTCGGCGGCCGGGGCCCCGCGATGATCATCGGCAATCTGCCGGAGGGCTCCCCGGCCCGTGAGGTCCCCGAGGGGCAGGTCCCCTTCGAGGTGGCCCAGCTGCTGCTGGCGCTGGAGAACGACGAGGAGGTCACCGTCGTCGCCACCGAGGACGTCCCGGTGATGCAGGGCGACAACCTGCTGATCGTGCGCCGCGTCAAGCTCTCCGAGAGCCGGATCTCCTGCGTGCAGTTCGACCGCAGCGACAACGTCCTCGTGACCATCGCCGCCTGGGACCGCCCCATCACGGACGATCTCTACGCCCTCCTCAAGCCGCTCCCCGCGGAACTCTTCCAGCAGGACTGAGCCCGGCCGAACGCACACGAAGGGGCCGTTGCCCACCCGAACAGGTGGGGCAACCCCCCCACCGACCCCGCCCCGGCAGGCCCACCCCCCCCCCCCCGGCCGCCCCGCCCCCCACCCGGGAGGCCCGAGTGTTTTGGGGCCTGTGTGGGAGGGGGGGGCCGGCCG
>NZ_JBHWFG010000043.1:47809-61528 GCF_042733745.1 Streptomyces sp. NPDC059696 | reverse complement strand
GGTGGCATTGCCACCGAACCCGCCCCGCGGAAGTGAAACCTCAGGTGGAAGCGTCAGGCGCCGCTGGCCCGCAGCATGTCCTCGCGCTCGACGATCTTCACGCGCTCGCGGCCCTCGGGCTCACCCAGAGCCTTCTCCGCGGCGTCCAGCCGGTACCAGCCGTCCCAGGTGGTGAAGCGGATGTCGCGCTCGGCGAGGAACGCGTCCACCGCCTCCGGCGCGGGAGCCGCGGGCGTGTGCAGCCGGTCGTTGCGGTAGTCGTCCAGCAGGTTCGCCACGGTCTCGTTGGCGTCGCCCTTGGTGTGTCCGATGAGGCCGATGGGGCCGCGCCGGATCCAGCCGGTGACGTACGTGGACTGCAGGTGCTCACCCGACTCCTGCATGACCCGGCCGCCCTCGTCCGGAACGGTGCCGGAGTCCAAGTCCCAGGGCAGCTTGGGGAGTTTGTCGGACAGGTAGCCCACCGCGCGGTACACCGCGCCGACGTCCCAGGTGTGGAACGTGCCGGTGCCCTTGACGTTGCCGGTGCCGTCGAGCTCCGTGCGCTCGGTGCGCAGCCCCACGACCTTGCCGTCCTCGCCGAGCACCTCGACCGGCGACTCGAAGAAGTGCAGGAAGAGCTTGTGGGGCCGGTCGCCGACGTCGCGGATCGCCCAGTTCTCCAGGGTCTTGGCCACCATGTCGGCCTGCTTGTTGCCGCGCCGCGTGGCGATCGAGCCCTCGTCGTAGTCGATGTCCTCGGGGTCGACGATGACCTCGATGGTGGGGGAGTGGTCCAGCTCGCGCAGTTCCATCGGGCTGAACTTCGCCTGCGCCGGGCCGCGGCGGCCGAACACGTGGATCTCCTTGGCCCGGTTGGCCTTCAGACCCTCGTAGACGTTCGCCGGGATCTCGGTCGGCAGCAGCTCGTCCGCCGTCTTGGCCAGGACGCGCGCGATGTCGAGCGCGACGTTGCCGACGCCGAGCACGGCGACCTTCTCCGCCTCCAGCGGCCAGGTGCGCGGCACGTCCGGGTGGCCGTCGTACCAGGACACGAAGTCCGCGGCGCCGTACGAGCCGTCGAGGTCGATGCCCGGCAGGGAGAGCGCCCGGTCGGCCGTCGCGCCGGTGGCGAAGATCACGCCGTCGTAGAACGCGCGCAGGTCGTCCAGGCCGATGTCGGTGCCGTAGTCCACGTTGCCGAACAGCCGGATCTGCGGCTTGTCGAGCACCTGGTGCAGGGCGGTGATGATGCCCTTGATCCGCGGGTGGTCGGGGGCGACGCCGTAGCGGATCAGTCCGAACGGGGCCGGCATCCGCTCGAAGATGTCGATGGACACACCGGGCTCGGCGGCCACCTCGGACTTGAGCAGGGCGTCGGCGGCGTAGATCCCGGCGGGGCCGGATCCGACGATGGCGACCCGCAGGGGGCGGGGCATGGTCAGGTTCCCTTCGAGCGGCGACAAGCGATCTCGTGGGGAAGCCTAAACTAAGGCATGCCTAACCCGGTACGAGGGTCCGGTCTATGAGCTCATAAGGCTACTTTATGGGGAGTCCCCAGTGAGGCTTATGGCAGGGGCTGCTCCGCCCAGATCACCTTCCCCGCGGGCAGATAGCGCGTCCCCCAGCGTTCCGCGAGCTGTGCGACGAGGAAGAGACCGCGTCCGCCCTCGTCCGTCATCGTCGCGTACCGCAGGTGCGGTGAGGTGCTGCTGTTGTCGAACACCTCGCAGATCAGGTTGCGGTCGCGCATCACCCGTACGCGTATGGGGCCGTCGCCGTACCGGAGTGCGTTGGTGACCAGCTCGCTCAGGATCAGCTCCGTGCTGAACGTCAGCTCCTCCAGGCCCCACTCGGCCAGCTGCCGGCTGACCGCCGCGCGCACCTCGCCCACGGCGGCGGGGTCGGCCGGCACCGGCCACTCGGCGACCCGGTCGGCGGCCAGCGCCCGGGTGCGCGCGACGATCAGCGCGATGTCGTCGCCGGCACGGGCCGTCAGCTGCGAGTCGAGCACGACCCGGCAGGTGTCCTCCGGCGACTGCCCGGCCCGGCCGAGCGCCTCGCGCAGCATCTCCAGACCGACGTCGATGTCCCGCTCCCGGTCCTCGACCAGCCCGTCGGTGTACAGGACGAGCCGGCTGCCCTCGGCCAGCTCCAGCTCCGCCGTCTCGAACGGCAGGCCGCCCAGGCCCAGCGGGGGACCGGCGGGCACCTCGGGGAACTCCACGCCACCGTCGGGGTGGATCAGCGCCGGCGGGGGGTGCCCGGCCCGCGCGACGGTGCAGCGCCGGGAGACCGGGTCGTAGACGGCGTACAAGCAGGTCGCGCCGGTGACCGGGGCGCTGCCGTCGTCCTCCGTCTCGTCCTGGTCGATACGGCTGACCAACTCGTCCAGCAGGGCGATGAGTTCCTCCGGCGGCAGGTCCAGGGCGGAGAAGTTGTGCACCGCGGTGCGCAGCCGGCCCATCGTGGCAGCGGCGTGCAGCCCGTGCCCGACGACGTCCCCGACGACGAGCGCCACCCTGGCGCCCGACAGCGGCAGTACGTCGAACCAGTCGCCGCCCACTCCGGCCTGCGCGGGCAGATAGCGGTAGGCGACCTCCAGGGCGCCCTGCTCGGGCAGGTTCCGGGGCAGCAGGCTGCGCTGGAGCGTCACCGCCATGCTGTGCTCGCGGGTGTAGCGGCGCGCGTTGTCGATGGAGACGGCGGCCCGCGCCACCAGTTCCTCCGCCAGCGCCAGCTCCTCCGCGTCGAAGGGCTCCTGCTTCTCGTAGCGCCAGAAGCTGACCACGCCGAGCACCAGCGCACCGGCCCGCAGCGGCACGGTGATCAGCGAGTGGATGCCGTACGCGACGATCTGCGCCGAGCGCTTCCGGTCCTGCGCCTGCCAGCCGGAGGCCTCGCCCAGCCGGGGCTCCAGGACCGGGCCGCCCGTGGCGAGGCTGCGTCCCTGCGGGGAGGAGTCGACGAACCTGATCCGCTCACCGGTCGGGTACAGCGGCGCGTCCTTGCGGATCCCGCTCACCGCCGTCCGGCTGAGGGTCGCCGCCGCGTTCGGCTGCCCGCCGCCCAGCACGGCGTCGTACAGGTCCACGGTGGCGAAGTCGGCGAACCGGGGCACGGCCAGCTCGGTGAGTTCCTCGGCCGTGCGGGTCACATCGAGGCTGGTCCCGATGCCCACCCCGGCGTCGTACAGCATGTTGAGCCGCTCCCGCGCCGTCTCGGCCCGCCCGGACAGGGCCCGTAGCTCCGTGGAGTCGCGCAAAGTGGCGACGCTCCCGGGCGGGACGCCCGCCTGGTCCGTGGTCCGCTGGTTGACGGCCAGCAGCCGGTCCCCGACCAGGTGCACCTCGTCGGTGGCGACCCGCCCCGAGGCCAGCAGGTCCGCGATGCCCGGGTCGAGACCCAGACTCACGACGTGCCGGCCCTCCGCGTCGGCGGGCAGGGAGAGCAGGCGGTGCGCCTCGTCGTTGGCGAGCAGCAGGGTGCCCGCGTCGTCGACGATGAGCACGCCCTCGCGCACGGCGTGCAGCACGGCGTCGTGGTGTTCGTACATCCGGGTCATCTCGTGCGGACCGAGACCGTGCGTCTGGCGCAGCAGCCGCCGGCTCACCAGGGCCGCCCCGGCCGTCGCCAGCGCGAGCGCCGCGGCGGCGGCCGCGAGCACGAGCGGCAACTGCTGGTCGGCGGTCCCGCCGACGTTCTCGGTGGTGATCCCCGCCGACACCAGGCCCACGACCTCGCCGCCGGAGTCCTTCACCGGAACGACGGCTTGGACGAGCCGCCCGAGGGTGCCGTCGATCTCCTCGGTGAACGACTTCCCGGCGAGTGCCGGCGCGATCGTCCCGACGAACTTCTTCCCGATGCGGTCGGGCTTGGGGTGGGTGTAACGGATCCCGTCGGTGTTCATGACGACGACGAAGTCGACCCTCGACCGCTCACGGGCGGCCTCGGCGCGCGGCTGGAGCACCGCGGTGGGATCAGGGCTCTGCAGCGCTTCGACCGTGCCCGGGGCGTTGGCGAAGGTCTCCGCGACCGCGAGCGAGCGGTTGCGGGCCTCCTGAGTCGTGTCGTGCCGCACCTGCAGCACCAACGCCACCACCGCCGCCACGACGAGCAGCAGCACGATCACCACGACGAGCAGGAAGACCTGTCCGGCGACGCTGCGCCCGCCCAGCACCGACCGCAGCCCCGCCGCCGGTTGCCACCGCGACGAGCCCCCCTCCCGCCGCTGCCGTGGCGACGGCGCGGCGCCGGGCCGCAGGGGCGATCGAGTCGCGGATCGACCCATGAGTCGGACCATGTGCCATGTCTACACTGCCGCGCCCCGGGAGGCGAGGGGCATCACCCATGGTGACAGGGGGTCCTCACCGTTTCGTCACGTCCGAGGCCCGCGCGGGCTCACCGCCCACCGCACACCGTACGACGGCCTCAGGCGCCCAGCGACCGGGCCAGCTCGTTCGTCGCCCGGGCGATCTCGCGGTCCTCGTCCACCATCAGCCGGCCGAGCTCGCCGCGCCGGGCCCGCACGGCCTGACGGGCCGCACGCTCCCACACCACCGGGTTCTCCCGGTGGTTCAGCAACTTCGGGTAGACGGCGGCGGTGGACTCCCACTGCCGCGCGTCGGCGATGCTCTTGAGCAGCCGGATGATCTGGGCACGGCAGGTCACCTGCGGCTGCTTGGCCAGCTCCCACAGGAACGGGACCGTGGCCGCGGTCGCCTGCTCCACGACGAAACCGAACTGGCAGATCCGTTTCCGCAGATCGTCGAGAGCGGAGCGGGCCGTGTCGGCATCACCCCCGGCGATGCCCTTGAGGAGGACGGGGATCGCCGCCGCCGAGCCGGTGGAGTCCTGGATGTCGCCCCACGGCACACGGTCCAGTGCCGTGAGCGGCGTGGTCCGGGCCACCCCGGTGGGGGCGTCGGGGCGCTGGGGGCGCTCGCTGCTCGGGTGTTCCGTCGAAGCGCTGCGCATGGCGAGGGGCCTTTCCGCGGCAGAGTGTCAGATGGGTGGGCAGGGGGTGGCCGACCGGGTGGCCAGTCGGGCCCAGACGGTCTTGCCCTCCGGGGGACTGGGGGTCCACCCCCACTCCTCGGACAGGGCGTCGACGATGCACAGACCCCGGCCGTGCTCCTCCAGGGCGACGCCGGTCGGCGCGAACACGGGCGGGTGGTCGTCGGGGTCGGAGACGGTGACCAGCAGATGGCCGGGGTCCAGGAGGAATCCGAGCCGGATCTCCGGCGCACCCGGGCTTCTCGGCACCGCGTGCGTCGCGGCGTTGGCGGTGAGTTCGGTGATGACGAGGGTCGCGTCGTCGCAGCGGTGGTCCAGCGACCAGTCGTGCAGCGTGTCGCGGGTGAAGGAGCGGGCTCGGGCGAACCCCTCCCTGCTGCACTCGACCCGCAGTACGGCCGAGGCCGACAGGGCCCCCGAGAACTGCGGGAGTGTCGTCGGCACCGAGGGCGGGGCCCCGAACGGCGAGGCCGTGAGCCGGTCGAGCGGCGCGGTCCGGCCCGCCCCGGGGGCGCCCGCGGGTGCCGCGGCCCCACTCGGCGGCCGGAGCGCGTGCTGCGCAGGTGATGACACGGCATCTCCCCGATGCGACGTCAGGACGGGGCGTCCGCCCGGGGGTTGACGCCGCAGCTATTATCCACGCTGAAGGCGTCCGCGTGCAATTGCACGAGAAATTGCGTGAAAAACCAGCCGTCGAGGGTACGCAAGCCGGGGCGAGTTCGGCCGAAGGGACGCGGCCGCTCTCGGCCGAACGGCCGGGCACACCGTGCGCGGCGGGGAACGAGAACAGCAAGGAGACTGCGGTGCCACCAGTGCGGAACGGAGTGCAGGCAAGCTCGTTGGAAGCTTGCTGGATCAAGAGCCGGCACAGCAACGCCGAAGGCAACTGCGTCGAAGTCGCCCCCCTCGTGGACGGCGGGATCGCCGTGCGCAACTCCCGTGACCCCGATGGCCCCGCCCTCGTGTACACGTCGGCG
Source organism: Streptomyces sp. NPDC059696 (assembly GCF_042733745.1). Taxonomy (NCBI): domain Bacteria; kingdom Bacillati; phylum Actinomycetota; class Actinomycetes; order Kitasatosporales; family Streptomycetaceae; genus Streptomyces; species Streptomyces sp. NPDC059696. The sequence continues at coordinate 55,556 of NZ_JBHWFG010000043.1, read as the reverse complement.
GAGGTGGCGGCGTTCCTGGCCGGAGCGAAGGACGGCGAGTTCGACCACCTGATCTGAGGGGCGGGTGGCAGCAGCTCGCGCGGTGCCGCACCCCGGGGGAGAAGCGGAGTCCAACTCCCTACTTCTGCCGGGGTGCTGCGGCCGGATGCGTGAAGACCCGGTGAAGTGCGATAGTGTTAGTCGCCCTTGTGCCGGTCTGCTGGGAGTCAGGATGTCCGCCGCGTCGCATCGCATCTCCCGTCTGGAACCCTACCTGGACAGGCCCGAGCCGGCCCCGACTCTGCTGAAGATGCTGGTCGGTGTACAGCTCGCAGGCTTCCGCGAGGACGCCGGACTGGCCCAGGACCAGGCGGCGCGCGCTGTCGGGTTCAGCGCCGCGAAGTTGTCCCGCATCGAGTCCGGCAAGGGCCGCCGCCCGCCGACGGAGAACGACGTCCGGGCGCTGCTGGAGCTGTACGGCACCGACGACTACGAGGTCTCGGTGCTGCTCAAGCTGCTGCAGCGCGCGGGTGAGCCGGGCTGGTGGCAGCGGTACGACAAGCGGCTGATGCCCGAGTGGTTCGACCGGCTGGTCGGACTGCAGGAGGCCGCCGCCACCATCCGTACCTTCGAGATCCAGTACGTGCCTGGCCTGTTGCAGACCCCGGCCTACACCAGGGCCGTCGTGGAGCGCGGCCTGCCGAACGCACCGGCCGCCGAGGTGCAGCGCCGCGTCGAACTGCGCATGCAGCGGGCCCGGTTGCTGTCGCGGACGGACGCCCCGCAGCTGTGGGCGGTCATCGACGAATCCGTACTGCTGCGCGTCCTGGGCAGTACCGAGGTGATGCGGGAGCAGCTCGCGCACCTCGTCGACATGGCCGAACGGCCACATGTGACGCTGCAGATCGTGCCGCTGAGCGTCACCAACGCCTCGGCGCCGGCCATCCCGATCACGTATCTGCGCTTCGGCGGACTCGATCTGCCCGACGTGGTCTACCTGGAGCACATCAGGAGCGCGAACTTCCTCGAGGACCGCGACGAGACCGAGGAGTACCGGATCGCGCTGGACCGCCTCGCGGACGAGGCGCTCAAGCCCCGCGACTCACTGGAACTGCTGCGCCAGACCATGGAGCAGCGCTACCCGTGACGTGAAAACGCCGCGTACGGGACGGTCGTTCGCCCCGCACGCGGCATCGCCTCACGTGTCCAGGGGGATCCGTCCGACTCCGCCGAACTCGATCCACTCGTGGGTGAGCTGACGGGGCGCGACCTCGGTGTCCGGACGCCAGGTGGACACCTCCACCAGCCCCGGCTCGAGGATCTCCAGACCCTCGAAGTACGTCTCCACGTCCTTCGGTTCGCGCACGCGGCCCCAGTGGCCCTGGGTCGCCTGGTCCATGAAGTTCGTGACGAAGGAGCGGACCTCGGGGTCCTCGCTGACCAGCTGGCACATCACCATGAAGCTGCCGGGCGCGAGCCGTTCCCGTACCCGGCGGGCCACCGCGAGCGGTCCGTCGGTGTCGCTGTCCGGGATGCAGTGGAACACCGAGTTGAACAGCACGCACACCGGCTCGTCGAAGTCGATGAGCCGCTTGGTGTCCGCGTGGCCGAAGATCAGGTCGGTCTCGCGCAGGTCCGCGTGGATGACCGTCGTGCGCTCGTCCTGCTCCAGCAGCGCCCGGCCGTGGACCAGCACCATCGGGTCGTTGTCGACGTAGACCACATGGGTCGTGGGGTCGATGCGCTGGGCGACCTGGTGCACGTTGTCCTGGGTCGGCAGACCGGATCCGTGGTCCAGGTACTGCCGGATGCCGTACTCCTCGGAGAGGGTCTTCACGACCCGCTGCAGGAAGCGCCGGTTGTTCAGGGCCAGGCGGCGCGTGCTGGGCACGACCTTGTCGAGCTCCTCGCACGCCGCGCGGTCGGCGGCGTAGTTGTCCTTGCCGCCCAGGTAGTGGTCGTACATGCGCGCTGCCGTCGGCACGGACGCGTCGATCTCGGTGGACAGCTGCTTCTCGGAATGCATCGTTCCCCCTGCAGGGTGCCGCGCCAACGGACTGGCTGGACAGGAAGTACATCCTAGGGAGCGGGAGTTGGGCGGTGCCAGCCCGTCGGTGAAGGTCCCCACGATCGAACGACAAGATGATCGCGGCGCGCATCACCTATGTACCTTGTGTGACCGGCCGTGCGCTTTGTGTCATACGCGGCCGGGGGGGACTCACGGTCCACAGCGTCGTCTTGTGCGGGAGGTGCGGCCGTGGACACCTCGGCAGACCGGATCGCTGACGTCTGGGGCGCGCGTACGCCGTTCGAGCCCGGCACGCCCTGGCCGTCCCGGACCGACACGCATCTCGCGGCGGGGCTCGGCGAGCAGGACGTCGAGCGGTGGGTGCAGGCCGCCTCGCTGCTGCACTCCAACGGCGACGCGATGGACATCGCGGTGCGCGGGGGCCGCGTGGTGGACGGCAAGGCGGTCCTCAAAGCCGCCGCGTACCTGCCGCCCCACGAGGACACCTCCCCCGACCATCCCCTCCAGCTGATCACCGGGCGCACGGTCTACCACTTCCACACCCGGACGAAGACCGCCCGCGCCCCCGAGCTGAACGCCGCAGCACCGGACGTCTGGGCGGAGATGTCGCCCGCCGAGGCCTCTGCCCAGGGCCTCGCCGACGGCGATCTCGTCCGGATCACGACCCCGCGCGGGGCCGTCAGGGCCCGGCTGCGCACCACCGCGATCCGCGACGGCATGGTGTTCCTGCCCTTCCACTACGGCTACTGGGACACCCCCGAGGGCCACCGACCGCCCGACGACGGCCCGGGTCGCGCCGCCAACGAGACCACCGTCACCGACTGGGACCCGGCGTCCAAACAGCCCCTGTTCAAGACCGGCGCGGCGCGCGTCACCCTCGTGAGCCGCCGCGCGAGCGACACCGCGGCACCGACCGGCACGGCGGGGAGCGGATCATGAGCGGCATCGGCATCACCCTGCGACTCCTGCACGACGGCGAACGCGATCTGGAACAGGACCTGCTGGCCGCCGCCGCACGGCACCGCACCGACCACGAGTTCCGCCATGTCGCTGTGGACGTCGCCCGCTGGTCCCGGGAACACGCCACACGCCTCGCCGACACGGGCCGCGACCACGGCCTCGACCTGTCCGGCCCGCGCGACCACCCGTCTCCCGGTGCGCTCGCCGCGCTCCGGGAGAAGGCCTCCGAAGCCCTCGGCCGACGCCCCGGGACCGGGCTGCTCCTCCTGCACGACCTGCGGGACCTGCACCTGGCGGCCGCACGCAACTCGCTCCACTGGGAGATGCTCGCCCAGGCGGCGCAGGCCACCCGGGACGAGCGGCTCCTGACGCTGACCGGCGACTGCCACCCGCAGACCCTCCGGCAGCTCCGCTGGACCAACTCCATGGTCAAGATCCTTGCGGCGCAGCTCCTGACCAGCGTCTGACCGGGCCGGTCAGCTCCGCTGCGCGGCGATCACGGACCGGTACCAGTGGTAGCTGTCCTTCGGCGTCCGCCGCTGCGTTGCGTAGTCGACGTGGACGATCCCGAAGCGCTTGCCGTATCCGAAGGCCCACTCGAAGTTGTCGAGCAACGACCACACGTAGTACCCGCGTACGTCCACGCCGGCGTCCATCGCGGCCCGCAACGCGGTGAGGTGGTCCCGCAGGTAGGACACCCGGTCCGGGTCGTGCACGACCCCGTCCGGGCCGGGCTCGTCGTCCTCCGCGGAGCCGTTCTCGGTGATGACCACGGGAGGCAGGGCGGGGCCGTACTGTTCCGCGAGGTCCACGAGCAGATCGGTGAAGGTGCGGGGGGCCACGGCCCAGCCCATGGCGGTGCGCCGCGCGCCGGGCAGAGGCACCTCCTCGTACCGGTTGTCCGTCGCGACGCGCCGCGCCGGGTCGCTCTCCCGGTAAGGGGCGTCGGCCACGACGAGCGGCCGGTAGTAGTTGATGCCCAGGAAGTCCAGGGGCCGCGAGATCAGTTCGAGGTCGCCGTCCCGCCGGAAGTCCTGACCGCTGATCAGCTCCCCCCAGGTCTCCTCCTCGCCCGCCGGGTAACGGCCCTTCAGCAGCGGCTCGGTCCACACCAGGTTGTGCAGGGTGTCGGCGCGGGTGACGGCCGCCCGGTCGGCGGGTGAGCCGGTCGCGGGGAGGTGGTGGTCCAGGTTCAGGGTGATCCCCACGTCGCGCACTCCCGCCGCCCGGAGCGCCCCCACGGCCAGGCCGTGCCCGACCAGCAGGTGGTGGGCGGCGGCCAGCGCGCCGCGGCCCTCGCGGGCGCCCGGGGCGTGCCGGCCGACGGAGTATCCGAGGAAGGCGCTGCACCACGGCTCGTTGAGGGTGATCCAGCGCGGGACCCGGTCGCCCAGGTGCTCCGCGACGACGGCCGCGTACTCGGCGAACCTCTCGGCGGTCTCCCGCACCCTCCAGCCGCCCGTGTCCTGAAGCGCCTGCGGGAGGTCCCAGTGGTAGAGCGTGGCGGCCGGGGCGATCCCCGCCTCCAGGAGTTCGTCGACCAGCCGTGCGTAGAAGTCCAGTCCTTTGACGTTCACCGGGCCCGACCCGTCCGGCACGATCCGCGGCCAGGCGATCGAGAAGCGGTACGAGCCGACGCCCAGCTCGCGCAGCAGCGCCACATCCTGCGGGTACCGGTGGTAGTGATCACAAGCGACGTCGCCGGTGTCCCCGTTCGCCACCAGCCCCGGGGTGTGGCTGTAGGTGTCCCAGATGGACGGCCCGCGCCCGTCCTCGCGCACCGCCCCCTCGATCTGGTACGAGGCGGTGGCTGCCCCGAACACGAAGCCGGGCGGAAAAATCGGAAGGTCGGTCATGCCTCCCACCATGCCCGGGCCCCGGGGCCGCCGCTGCGAAACCGCTAATCTGGAAATACGAGAATGAAGCACACGTCGGAGGGCGGGACCGCAACCGCTATTCTCACGGCCCCCGGCCGCTTTCCCAGGAGAAACCCCATGGGCGACTATTACGACCTCGGCACGTACCGCCGTCCCGTCACCACGTCCTCCGCCGACGCCCAACTCTGGTTCGACCGGGGCCTGATGTGGACCTACGCGTTCCACCACGAGGAAGCCGTCGCCTGCTTCGAAAGGGCGGCCGAAGCCGACCCCGACTGTGCGATGGCCTATTGGGGTATCGCCTACGCGCTCGGCCCGAACTACAACAAGCCCTGGGAATTCTTCGACGGCGCGGAACTCGCGGAAACCGTCGAGCGTACGCACACCGCCGTGGAAAGGGCCCACGAGAAGGCCGCCCGCGCCACCCCGGTCGAGCGGGCCCTCATCGGCGCGCTGCGGGCCCGCTATCCGCAGGCCCAGGCCGTCGAGGACTGCTCGGTGTGGAACGAGCCCTACGCGGACGCGATGCGCGCCGTCTACGCACTGGCGCCCGGCGACCCGGACATCGCCACCCTGCACGCCGACGCCGCGATGAACCTCACCCCCTGGCAGCTGTGGGACCTCACAACCGGCCGGCCGGCGGAGGGCGCCCGGACCACCGAGGCCCGGGCCGTGCTGGAAGACGCCCTCGCCGGTGAGGCAGGGGCAAGCCATCCCGGCGTCCTGCACCTGTACATCCACCTGATGGAGATGTCCCCGGCCCCCGAGCAGGCCCTGCCCGTGGCCGACCGCCTGCGCGGTCTCGTGCCCGACGCCGGGCACCTGCTCCACATGCCCTCACACCTGGACGTCCTGTGCGGCGACTACCGCCAGGTCGTCGCCGCCAACAGCGATGCGATCGCCGCCGACGAGAAGTACTTCCGGCAGGCCGGCGCGATGAACTTCTACACCCTCTACCGGGCGCACAACCACCACTTCAAGATCTACGGCGCGATGTTCCTCGGACAGGCGCAGGTCGCCCTCGACGCCGCCGCCCGGCTGGAAGCCGCCATCCCCGAAGACCTGCTCCGCGTCCAGAGCCCCCCGATGGCCGACTGGCTGGAGGGCTTCCTGGCCATGCGCGTCCACGTCCTCATCCGCTTCGGCCGCTGGAGCGAGATCCTGGAACTGCCCGCGCCGGCCGACCCGGAGCTCTACGCGACGACCGTTGCCATGCGGCACTACGCCCGGGGCGTCGCCCTCTCCGCCACCGGCGAGGTCGACCGGGCGGAGACCGAACGCGACCTCTTTCGCGAGGCGATGGGCCGGGTACCCGAGACCAGGATGCTGTTCAACAACACCTGCCACGACATCCTCGCCGTCGCCTCCGCCATGCTGGACGGCGAACTCGCCTACCGCAGAGGCGAGTACGACGCCGCCTTCGCTGCGCTGGAGCGCTCCATCCTGCTGGACGACAACCTGCCCTACGACGAGCCCTGGGGCTGGATGCAGCCCACCCGCCACGCCTACGGCGCACTGCTGCTGGAGCAGGGCCGCGTGGCGGAGGCCGAGGCCGTCTACCGCGCCGACCTCGGCCTCGACGACACGCTGCCCCGGCCCCTCCAGCACCCGAACAACGTCTGGGCGCTGCACGGCTTCCACGAGTGCCTGCTGCGGAGCGGCAAGACCGGCGAGGCCGCGATCGTGGCCCACCAGCTCACCCTCGCGACCGCGCTCGCGGACGTACCCATCGAGGCGTCCTGCTTCTGCCGACTGGACACCACGGCCGCTTCCGCGGCGGCGACCGACGGGTGCTGTCACTGATCCGGCGGATCACGGCCGGTTCAGGCCCGCCTGCTCCAGCGCCCTGGTCATAGCGGGCCGGTCCCACTGCCGCCGGTCGGGATCGGCGGTGAGGGACATCAGCAGCGCGGGCGTCAGCCGGTGGCTCTCGGCGTGCCCCAGCAGAGTCTCCGCGTCCTGGGCCGAGGTGGCGCCGTGGTCCTCGTCGGCGACGGTGCGCAGTACGTCGGTCCGGTCGACGAAGCGGCTCATGCCGCAGTCCAGCCCGTCGTCGTGCAGTGTGCCGGGGTAGGCGGCGCGAGCCCACGCCCCGCCCTCGTACCAGTAGACGCAGCCCAGTTGGCATCCGCTCACGAGGTCCTTCAGCTGCTCGTGGGGGAGCCATCCGGGCCCGCCCGCGAGCATGTCGACCGGCGGTTCGTGCCACTTGACCCCGCTCGACTCGTCCTCGCCGAAGAGCACGTACCGCCCCTCGCCCCGGCGTGCGAGACCCCACCAGGTGCATCCGCCGTCGTCCAGGTGCAGCCCCTCGTCGTCCACCCACGTCCCCGTACGGTGGTGACCTCGCCGCTCGGCCTCCGTGGTGGCCTCCAGTACGGCGATGAGCGCCCAGCGCGCCCAGAGCACCTCCGCCGGCGGCAGGTCACCGGGCAGTCCCGGCCGGTTGATGGTCATGCCCCGTCCTCCGGGATCTTCACGCTGATCATGATCAGGGCCAGGCTCTCATGGCCCCGGCGGACGTACGGCACGTTTGAGCGGCCGCTACGCGGTCACTCGGTGTGGTGACCCCGTAGTCGGATACGACATGGAGTGAACGAACCGTGGCTGGTGACCAGAAGGGCAAGGCGAAGGCCGAGCAGGCCAAGGGCAAGGCCAAGGAGACGATCGGCCGTGCGGTGGGCAACGAGCGCCTGATGGCCGAGGGCAAGGCGGAGCAGTCCAAGGGCGACGCCCGCCAGGCCAAGGAGAAGACCAAGGACGTCTTCAAGCACTGAGGACATCGAGGTCCCGTGGCGGAGGCCCCGCCCCCCCGGCGGTCCCCGACCACACCCCACACCGCTGGCCCCCCCCCCCCCCAACCCCCCCCCCCCCCCCCCAAAAAGAAACCACCCCCCCCAAC
>NZ_JBHWFG010000043.1:0-47799 GCF_042733745.1 Streptomyces sp. NPDC059696 | reverse complement strand
ACATGGTGGTCGGGTGGGGGGGGCGCTGCCCGGTGGGGGGACGCGGCACACGACCACGGCGGTGAGCCGACCCCAGCGGATCGGCCCCGCGTGCCGCGAGTTCCGGCTCGCGCCACGGTGATCGCCCAGAAAAACGCAGTCGACCAGTGGTGTGCCCGGCCGAGTTCGCCAGGCAGGCCGCTCATACGTTCTGCACGGCCGGGATCACGTCCGGCAGCCGGGTCGAGTTGACCCGCCGGTGACATACGAAAGCGCGGGGCCCGCACGCCCCGCGCTCTCGTCTTCCGGGGTCAGACCGCCGGGGCCGGGTACGTCGGGTACTCCACACCGGAGACGTGCTGCACGACGCGGATGACCTGGCACGAGTAGCCGAACTCGTTGTCGTACCACAGGTAGAGGATCGCGTTGTCGCCGTCGACCTTGGTGGCGCCGGCGTCGACGATCGAGGCGTGGCGCGAGCCGATGAAGTCGCTGGAGACCGCGTCCGGGGCCGTGGTGAAGTCGATCTGGCGCTTGAGCGGCGAGGTCAGGGAGACGTCGCGCAGGTGGTCGAGGACCTCCTCGCGGGTGGTCTCCCGGCCGAGCCGCAGGCTGAGGATCGCGATCGACACGTCCGGGACGGGGACCCGGATCGAGCTGCCGGTGATCGGCGCCTTGAGGTCGGGCAGCGCCTTGGCGACGGCGGAGGCGGCACCGGTCTCGGTGATGACCATGTTCAGCGGCGCGGACCGGCCACGACGGTCGGCCTTGTGGTAGTTGTCCAGCAGGTTCTGGTCGTTGGTGAACGAGTGCACCGTCTCGACGTGACCGCGCTGGACCCCGAACTCGTCGTCCATCGCCTTCAGCGGCGGCACGATCGCGTTCGTGGTGCAGGACGCGCAGGACAGGATCTGCTCGTCCGGCTTGATCGTGTCGTGGTTGACGCCGTGCACGATGTTGGGCACGTCGCCCTTGCCGGGCGCGGTCAGCACGACCTTGTCGATCCCGGGGCGCAGGTGCTGGGACAGGCCCTCGCGGTCGCGCCACTTGCCGGTGTTGTCGATGAGGATGGCGTCCTTGATGCCGTACGCCGTGTAGTCGACCTCGGACGGGTCGTTGGCGTAGATCACCTTGATCGCGTTGCCGTTGGCGACGATCGTGCTGTTCGCCTCGTCGACGGTGATGGTGCCCTGGAACTGGCCGTGGATCGAGTCGCGGCGCAGCAGCGAGGCGCGCTTGACGATGTCCTGCTCGCCACCGCCGCGCACCACGATGGCCCGCAGCCGCAGACCGTTGCCCGAGCCGGCCTTCTCGATCAGCAGCCGGGCCACGAGCCGGCCGATGCGGCCGAAGCCGTAGAGGACGACGTCCCTGCCCTCACGGCGCTCGATCTTGTCGGCGCCCGTGGCACCGGCGACGGCCTCGGCGGTGAACTCCGCGATCGACAGGCCCCGGTCGTCGGCCTGGTAAGCCTCGGCGAGCAGGCCGATGTCGATCTGGGAGGGGCCGAGGTCGAGCGTGGTGAGGGTCTGGAGGAACGGCAGGGTGTCGGTGACCGACAGCTCCACTCCGGCGATCTGCCGGGCGAACCGGTGGGTCTTCAGGATGCTGACCACCGACTTGTTCACCAGGGAGCGGCTGTGCAGCAGGACCGTCACGTCCCGCTCCCGGTGCAGCTTCCCGATGATCGGGATCATCGACTCCGCGATCTCCTCGCGGATCTTCCAGTTGGTGAACGAGTCGTCGTTGACAGTCACGAATCCATCTTTCGAGCTAGGCGGCGCTCATATGTTAAACCGTCGATTTTCCGGATCATGAGCGGGGTGCCTCCGGTGCGGTCGGCGGCGTCCCCGCGTGCCTCGAAGGGCGGTGCCTGAGACGATCGAAACCGGATCTTCCGTGCGAAACGGGGTGCCTATGGACTTCGACTCCGTGGCCGACGAGCTGTACGCCCTGCGCCCGGAGGAATTCACCGCCGCCCGTGCCTCCGCCATGGCCGCCGCCCGCACCGCCGGTGACAGGGAACTCGCCGAGCGGATTCGCGCGTTGCGCAAGCCCAGTCTCGCCGCCTGGGTCAGCAACCTCCTGGTCCGCAGCAGCCCCGGAGAGGTCGAGCCCCTGCTGAGTCTGGGGGAGGGGCTGCGCCAGGCCCACCAGAACCTGGACGGCCCACAGCTGCGCGAACTGAGCCGCCGCCGGCACGCACTCGTCCGGGCCCTGTCCCTGCAGGCGCGCGGGCTCGCGAGGGAGGCCGGTCACCCGATCGGTGAGAGCGTCCAGCGTGAGGTCGAGAACACCCTGCACGCCGTCCTGGCCGACCCCGAGGCCGCTCGGACCTGGGCCGAAGGCCGCCTGACCAAGCCCCTGAGCGCGGCCGCCGGCTTCCCCGCCGTCGCCGAAGGCGCCCGGCCGCAGCGACCCGCACCGGCGCCCGCACCCGCACCCGCCCCTCCGGGCAAGAAGGCGAGCGAACAGCAGCGGCGCCGACTGCGGCAGGCCCGCGAGGACGCCGAGGCCGCCGACCGTGAGCTGCGGGAGTCCCAGGGTGAGGCGGAGGCGGCGGGCCGGGCCGCGGCGGAGGCGAAACAGCAGGTCGACGCCCTTCAGCGGCGCGTGGAGGACCTCACCGGGGAACTGGAGCGCGCCAGGAGCGAACACCAGCAGGCCCGCTTCGCCGAACGAACCGCCCGGGAGCGGACCCGCACCGCCGAACGCCACGCCCGGGAAGCCGCGCGCAAGGCCGCGACGGCCGCCGCCCGGCTCGAGCGCCTCACCTCATCGGACGTGTGAACCACCGGTCCGCGCGGCGGTGCACGACGCCGAGCGTCTCTCGTGGCGCCATCATGCGAGTGTGACTGAACTCACATCCCCCAAGTAGCCCGCCCCACAGAGGCCTCACGCTCCCGACACCAAAATTGAACCGTTCGTTTTCTTGAACGAATCGTGTTTGTGTGGCTAGGTTGGCTCCATGACCGCAACCGGGAACCCGACCACCGCCGAGGAGCTGCGAGGTGCCGGCCTGAGGGTGACGGCCGCCCGCGTCGCGCTGCTCGAAGCCGTGCGGGACGGTGACCACCTCGGTGCCGAGGCCATCGCCTCCGAGGTGCGCGGCCGCGTGGGCCACATCTCCGTCCAGGCCGTCTACGAGGGACTGCACGCCCTCACCGCGGCCGGACTCATACGTCGCCTCGACCCACCCGGCAGCCCGGCCCTCTACGAGGGGCGGGTCGGCGACAACCACCACCACCTCGTGTGCCGCTCGTGCGGAGCCGTCGCCGACGTCGACTGCGCGGTCGGCCACGCCCCCTGCCTGACCGCGTCCGACGACCGCGGCTTCGACGTCGACGAGGCCGAGGTCATCTACTGGGGCCTGTGCCCCGCCTGCTCCACCGCTCGCAGTTCCTGAGCACGTGATCCACCCGAGCACCGTGATCCACCCGAGCACTGTGATCCACCCCGTCCGGAAGGATTTCCATGACTGAGAACCACGACGCGATCGTCACCGACTCGAAGTCGGAGGAGGCGGGAGGCGGCTGCCCCGTGGCGCACGGCCGTGCCCTGCACCCGACCCAGGGCGGTGGCAACCGCCAGTGGTGGCCCGAGCGGCTCAACCTGAAGATCCTCGCCAAGAACCCCGACGTGGCCAACCCCCTCGGCAAGGACTTCGACTACGCCGAGGCGTTCAAGAACCTCGACCTCGACGCCGTCAAGCGGGACATCGCCGAGGTACTGACCGACTCGCAGGACTGGTGGCCCGCCGACTTCGGCAACTACGGCCCGCTGATGATCCGTATGGCCTGGCACAGCGCCGGCACCTACCGCATCAGCGACGGCCGCGGCGGCGCCGGTGCCGGCCAGCAGCGCTTCGCGCCGCTCAACAGCTGGCCGGACAACGGCAACCTCGACAAGGCCCGCCGTCTGCTGTGGCCCGTGAAGAAGAAGTACGGCCAGTCCATCTCCTGGGCCGACCTCCTGATCCTCACCGGCAACGTGGCCCTGGAGCAGATGGGCTTCGAGACCTTCGGCTTCGCCGGCGGCCGCGCCGACGTCTGGGAGGCCGAGGAGGACGTCTACTGGGGCCCCGAGACCACCTGGCTCGACGACAAGCGCTACACCGGCGACCGTGAGCTGGAGAACCCGCTCGGCGCCGTCCAGATGGGCCTCATCTACGTCAACCCCGAGGGCCCCAACGGCAACCCGGACCCGATCGCCGCGGCCCGCGACATCCGCGAGACGTTCCGCCGCATGGCGATGAACGACGAGGAGACCGTCGCGCTGATCGCCGGCGGCCACACCTTCGGCAAGACCCACGGTGCCGGCCCGGCCGACAACGTCGGCGCCGACCCCGAGGCCGCCTCCATGGAGGAGCAGGGCCTGGGCTGGCGCAGCACCTACGGCACCGGCAAGGGCGGCGACGCCATCACCTCCGGCCTGGAGGTCACCTGGACCACCACGCCGACCCAGTGGAGCAACGGCTTCTTCAAGAACCTCTTCGAGTTCGAGTACGAGCTCGAGCAGAGCCCGGCCGGCGCCAACCAGTGGGTGGCCAAGGACGCCCCGGAGATCGTCCCGGACGCGCACGACTCCTCGAAGAAGCACCGTCCGAAGATGCTCACCACGGACCTGGCGCTGCGCTTCGACCCGATCTACGAGCCCATCTCCCGCCGGTTCTACGAGAACCCCGCGGAGTTCGCGGACGCCTTCGCCCGCGCCTGGTTCAAGCTGACCCACCGTGACATGGGCCCGAAGTCCCTCTACCTCGGCCCCGAGGTCCCGGAGGAGACCCTGCTGTGGCAGGACCCGCTGCCCGAGGCCGAGGGCGAGTCCATCGACGACGGCGACATCGCCACCCTCAAGACCAAGCTCCTCGAGTCCGGTCTGTCGGTCTCGCAGCTGGTGTCCACCGCGTGGGCCTCGGCGTCCACCTTCCGCGGCAGCGACAAGCGCGGCGGCGCCAACGGCGCCCGCATCCGCCTGGAGCCGCAGCGCGGCTGGGAGGTCAACGAGCCCGACGAGCTGGCGCAGGTCCTGCGGGTCCTGGAGGGCATCCAGCAGGAGTTCAACGCCGGTGCCGGCGCCAAGAAGGTCTCCCTGGCCGACCTGATCGTCCTCGGTGGCACCGCCGCCGTCGAGAAGGCCGCCAAGGAAGCCGGGTTCCAGGTGGAGGTCCCCTTCACCGCCGGCCGGGTGGACGCGACGGAGGAGCACACCGACGCCGAGTCCTTCGAGGCGCTGGAGCCGACCGCCGACGGATTCCGCAACTACCACGGCAAGGGCAACCGCCTGCCGGCCGAGTTCCTGCTGCTGGACCGCGCGAACCTGCTCACGCTCAGCGCCCCCGAGATGACCGTCCTGGTCGGCGGTCTGCGCGTGCTGGGCGCCAACTACCAGCAGTCCCAGCTCGGCGCGTTCACCAAGACGCCCGGCTCGCTGACCAACGACTTCTTCGTCAACCTGCTCGACCTGGGCACCACCTGGAAGTCGACGTCCGAGGACCAGACCACGTTCGAGGGCCGCGACGCCGCCACGGGCGAGGTCAAGTGGGCCGGTTCCCGCGCCGACCTGGTGTTCGGCTCGAACTCCGAGCTGCGCGCCCTCGCCGAGGTCTACGCGAGCGACGACGCGAAGGAGAAGTTCGTCAACGACTTCGTCGCGGCGTGGGTCAAGGTCATGAACCTGGACCGGTTCGACCTGGTCTGATCACCCCCGCACGACAGGACGCCCGGGCCGGCAGGCCCGGGCGTCCTCGCTGGTTGTCTGAGAGAGCGTCAAAAGGCGTTCAAGGTAAGAACATCACTTACCCAACGCTCACCATGAATCGGCAAGAACCGCGGCCGAGCGCACCTTCGGGCATACGTTCTGGCCGTGAACTCACATGCCACCTCCCTCAGAGGCACCGGCCCTGAACCCCACGCCTCCACCGGTTCACGGCCCTCAGCCGACGGCACCGTCCGCCGCGCCCTGCTGCGCACCGCGCTCACCGGGGCCGCTGCCCTGGGCGCGGGCCTCGGCGCCGCGCACACCGCCACCGCCGCCCCCGCCAACGGCTCGGGCACCGCGGACCCGCGACCCGCCACCCCGGATCAGGCCCTGCGCGAGCTGGCCGCGGGCAACCGCCGCTGGCAGACCTTCCGCGAACGCCATCCGCACGAGAACCCGGCCGTACGGCGGACACTGGCCACCGCCCAGCACCCCTTCGCGGTCGTGCTCGGCTGCATCGACTCACGTGTCCCCCCGGAGCTGGTCTTCGACCAGGGCCTCGGCGATCTGATGACCGTCCGTACCGCAGGCGAGGTCCTGGACGAGGCCGTGCTCGGCAGTGTCGCCTTCGGCGTCCTGGAGCTCGGGATACCGCTGGTCGTCGTCCTCGGCCACCAGTCGTGCGGCGCGGTGCGCGCGGCCGTGCAGGCGGAGCAGTCCGGGGAACGCCTACCCGCCCACATGCAGTACCTCGTCGACCGGATACGCCCGGCCATCGACCACAGCCAGGAGGGGGACGCGCGCATCGACGCGACCGTGAACTCCCACGTCCGGCTCGTACGCTCACGGCTGGCCGAGGAACCCGAATTCGCCGCCAGGATCGGCACCGGCAAGCTGGCGATCGTCGGCGCCCGCTACGAACTCACCACCCAGGTGGTCCACCGCCTCGCCTGAGGGGCGGCCGGCCCGGGCCGCGGCACCCGGCAGCGGACCGGGCCGGCCCGTCACACCCGGAGCGGATTGAACCGGGCCGCGGCCATCAGGTACCAGGCCGTCGCCCCGGTGTGACGGTACGGGTAGTAACCGAAGCCGAAGCCCGTGTCCAGCGGACTGCTGGCGGACACCACCCCGCTGCGCCCGGGCAGGGGCCCGCCCCCCACGGTCTGTCCCTCGCCCAGCAGATCCTGCGCCCGTTCGATCGAGGTGAGCAGACGCCGGGCGTGCGCCTCGTCGCCCCGCGCCCCGCGATCACGCAGGGCGAGCGCGAGGTGCGCCGTCCCCTCGAACCACACGCCGTTGCGGTCGGGCTTCGGCTGGCCCTCGGCGATCGGCGCGTCCTCGTGGGCGAAAAGACTCGCCGAGCTGAAGGTGACCCCCTCGTACGACTGCCCCACGGGCACGGTGCTGTTGGTGCGTCCGGAGTGGTCCTGGACGGCCAGCTCCGCCAGGGCCCAGTCCAGCGAACGGGAGTGGCGGCGGGAAGCGAGCGCGAGGTGCGTCCAGGTCTGCGTGTCCTCCGGGACCGGGGACTTGTTGACCGTCACACCGTCGTTCGTGCCGGTGTAGAAGAAGCCTCCGGACGGCTCCCACATCCGGCGCACGAACGCCTCGGCCCGGCCGCGCCGCTCCAGCCACAGGCGGTCGCCGGTCAGCCGGGCGAGCCGGCCGAACAGGCAGACGAGGTCGGTGTTGTGCTCGGTCGAGGTGAACGGCAGCTTCTGGTTCGCCCCGTCCACCCCGAACGTGTAGCCGCCGAGGGGCTCGTCGGTCCGGCCGGTCCGCTCGATCCACTCACCGATCCGCACGGCGCCGTCGAGGTAGCGCCGGGTCCCGGTGCGGTGGGCCAGGGCGCCGAGCGCGATGCCCGCCCAGGCCATGTCGCCCACGGCCGTACCGGTGAAGCCGAACTGGGTACCGACGTTGACCGTGCCGTCCGCCCGTACGAAGCCCTCGGGTTGCGGCGAGCCGTCGTAGAAGGTGTAGGGACCGACGTTGTAGGCCTGCCGGAGCCTGCCGTCGTCGTGGTCCGGGTCATGGTTCTGGGCGTGGAGCAGAGCGTCGCCCAGCGCCTCGGCCCGGATCAGCCCGGCCGGGGGCCGGGCCGCGAGGTGGGCCAGGAGCGCGAGGGCGTTGTCGTAGGTGAACGCGGTGCTGAACAGGCCGGCCTGGTCCGTGTAGCTCTGCGCCAGGCGGATGTCACCGTGGTCGGGGTAGGCGTCCATGGCCGCGGCGAGGAAGGCGTACCCCCGGGCCGGGGCCGGCGCCCGGCGTGTGCCCGGGGAGCCGGCGGGCGCGAAGGCCTGCCCCGGACCGGCGGCGATGAGCGAAACGGCGCCGGCACCGAGTCCGGCACCGATCAGCGAACGCCGGCTGAGCGCCGGGCCTTGTCTGCCAGTCATGGATCTCCCTTGAGAGCGCTCTCACACGGTGGTGGCTCATTGTGCTGGTGCTCCCGAGCGGGGTCAACGCTCGTGCGGGAAGGGAGAGTCGCGGACGGGAGTGAACACGACGGTCACTCGCAGACGATCTCGTCCCGCGGGGTGTAGTGCGTGCGGTACGGCTCCCGCTTCACTTCGCGGCCGTCGGTGTAGAAGACCCGCTCCACGGTGACGTCGAACCCTTCGAGCGGGGTCTGCGGCACGCACTCCTTGTCGTGGCTCACCGTCCTCTCCGGCTTCGTCACGTTGGTACGCGGGCCCGTGACCGACTTGATCTCGTCGTACGTGCGGGTGCCGAGGAAGGAGACCGTGACGGAGGTGTCGGTGGACTCGGCCTGGATGTAGAGGGCCTTGCCGGAGTCGTTGGTGAACCGCAGGTCCAGGCTGCCCCAGGCGACCGTCGCCTCGCGGCCTTCGGGGTAGCGCTCGATGTAGAACGAGTGCGCTCCGTGCTCCACGGGCTTGACCCCGGCGAAGAACAGCGCGTTGTACACGGTCGTCGCCACGGACGAGACCCCGCCGCCGGAGGCCTTCGTGAACTTGTCGTCGAGGATGATGATGCCGTCCATGAAGCCGTTGGCCTCGGTGCGTTCGCCGACGGTCCGGTTGAAGCTCCAGGTCTCGTCTGGCCGGACGAGGGAGCCGTTGATGAGTTCCACGGCCCGGCCTATGTTCTTGGTGCGGTACTCGGCCGGTTCGAAGTGGACGGTGAAGGAGGACATCTTCTCCGTCAGCCCCAGCCGGGCGGCGTTCTCCCGGGTCACTTCCGGCTGGGTCCGGTGCACCTGCACGTCGCCGGCGCGGTCGGCGCCCGTCTTCGTGAGCAGCGGCATCACGGCCTTGCCCAGTGCCTTGTCGTCGACCGACCGGCCCACCGTGGCGTCCTGGACCACCACGGCCTTGTCGCCCTCCGGCCGCAGCTTCGCGTTCTCGGCGGTCGTGGTGACGGCGTCCAGCGGGCCGGACACGGCGGGCTCGGCGCGCAGGCCCCTGGCGTCGAGTTCGGGCCGGAGCGCGCCGTTGTCGTCCGCCCGCATGGTCAGGTGATCGCCCAGGGTGTCCGGGGCGACGGTGAAGCGCCGGCCGGCCGCGGAGAGCGTGACGGGGCCCGACACGGCGGGTTCCGCGAAGGTACGCACGGCCCGCCGCACCTCGTCGGCGGTCACCTCCGGCCGGGTCTCGCGGGTGGGCAGAGCAGTGGCCGAACGGCTGCCTCGAACGAAGGCCTCGCGCAGGGGCTCGACGGCGTCGTTCACGTCCAGGGCGTACCCCGTCCGCGGTGCGACGGTCCGCACGTGCCCGTGGTCGAAGCTCACGGCACCGTCCCGCACCTTCTGGTCGAGCCCGTCCGCCAGCCGCCCGAGGGCCGCCCGGGCCTTGCCCTCGTCGAGGTGCACGACCGGTTCGATGGCGCCGCCCGAGCGGAAGAACCCGCCGAACACGCTGACCGGGTCGGATCCGGTGCGGGCCGCCCGGTCGACGGTCTCCTCGACGTCGTAGGACAGCCCCGCCCGCTGCGGATCGACCCTGCCGGTGCGGTCCCCGACCGTGACGTCCAGTTCCCGGGCGCCGGCCGGGCCCAGCTCCCGCTCCAGCTTCCGGACCGCCTCGGTGCGGCTCAGCCCTCCGATGTCCACCCCGCGCACGGTCGTGCCCGAGTCGATGTGGCCGCCGGTGAGGAGCAGACCGGCGAGATACAGACCACCGACCCCCACGGCCAGCGCGCCGCCCGCCAGGGCGACGGGCGGGAGGGAGGCGGTACGGGGAACCGGGGTGGCGCGGGGGCGCATGGGTCTCCTGAAGATCGATACGAGGGTGCACCCGAGGACGCGACGATGCGCGGGCAAACACATCCAGCTATCCACACATCGGGGGCGAATCGGTATGGCCCAGACCACTTCTGTCCGAGATCGTTCCGGAACAGGCCGGCTCGGCCCGTCAGCCGGGCACGGCCACAGAGTGGTAACGGCGGACAACGATCCGGCCGTCGGCGCGGTCTAGGCCACCATGAAGATCTCTTTCCTGATTCACAACGCCTTTGGAATCGGGGGCACGATCACCACCACGTTCAACCTGGCCGGAGCCCTGGCCGAGCGGCACGACGTGGAGATCGTCTCCGCGTTACGCCACCGGGAACGCCCCCATCTCGTCCTGGACCCCCGCGTGCGGCTGCGGGCCCTGGTGGACCTGCGCAAGGAGGCGGACCATCCGCTGCACGGCAGACCCGCGAAGGTGTTCCCGGCCGCCGAGTACCGGTACCACCAGTACAGCGAGCTGACCGACCAGCGCCTCGGCGAGTGCCTCGCGGCGCTCGACGCCGACGCCGTCATCGGCACCCGCCCGGGCCTCAATGTGCACATTGCCCGCCAGGCCCCGCCGCACGTCCTGCGCGTCGGCCAGGAACACCTCACGCTCGACAACCACTCGCCGCGGCTGCGCACCGCCCTGCGCCGCGCCTACCGGCGCCTCGACGTGATCACCACCGTGACGGAGGCGGACGCCGCCGCCTACCGGCGCAAGATGTGGCTGCCCGGGGTCCACGTCGAAGCCCTCCCGAACAGCGTCCCCGACCCCGCGCTGCCTCCCGCAGACGGGACCGCCAAGGTGGTGATCGCCGCGGGGCGCCTGGTGCCGGTCAAGCGCTACGACCTGCTCATCGAGGCCTTCGCCCGGGTCGCCGCCGCGCACCCGGACTGGCACTTGCGCATCTACGGCAAGGGCGAGGAGCAGGCCAATCTGCGCCGGCTCATCGAGCGGCTCGGGCTGTGGAACAACGTGTTCCTGATGGGGGCCGCCACCCCCATGGAGGCCGAGTGGGTCAAGGGGTCGATCGGGGCGGCCGCGTCCGACTTCGAGCCGTTCGGCATGACCATCGTGGAGGCGATGCGCTGCGGACTGCCCGTCGTCAGCACCGACTGCCCCTACGGCCCGGGCGAGATCATCGAGGACGGGGTCGACGGACGGCTCGTACCGGTCGGGGACCGCGACGCGCTCGCCGCGGCCCTGCTGGAACTCGTCGGTGACGACGAGCGCCGCCGCCGTACGGGCCGAGCCGCCCTGGACAACGCGCGCCGCTTCGCCCCCGGCCCCGTCGTCACCCAGGCCGAACGTCTGCTGGAGACCGCCGCCGCGGCCAGGAGATCCGGCGGGGCGGCCACCGAACCGCACCACCGCACCCACAGCCCACTGGCGGGCCGGGGCCACGCCGCCCGCGACGCCGCCCACGCCGCCGCCACCGGCGTACTGCGCTCCATACGGAAGGGACGCCGATGAGCACGCCGGAAGACAGGCCGACCCCCACGCACCAGGGCGCGCCCCCGAGCCCGGAGCACGAAACGCACCTGCGGGCCGACTGCGCGATCGACACCGACGGGCGGATCACCTTCCGGTTGCAGCCGACCGCGGCCGCACGTCCCCGGCTGCTCCTGCGGCTGCGGCCCAAGAAGGGCCTGCCCGAGACGACCCGACACCTTCTCGACCTGGAGACCGACCCGGCCGACGGCCGGCCCTACGCCGTACTGGACCCCAGTCCGGCCCTCGACGAGGGCCGCTGGGACGTGTACCTGCTGCCGGAGCCCGAAGCGGAGCGCCGGCGGCTGCGCCCCGGCCTGCGGGACCTGCGCGCACTCGTCGACGGCCACCTGCGCGACCGCCCCTCGCCCGTCGCGGTCCGGATCCCGTACGCCACGAAGGACGGCTTCCTCGCCCTCAGAACCTGGCGGCGCCCCTCCCACGCGGAAGCCCGCGGCATCGACTTCAGCAACCGGACGCTCAGGGTCACGGCCCGTCTGCACGGCGGCGAACTCCACCAGGACGCCACCGTGCGCCTGCGCCTGCGCGGCACCGACACCGTACGCACCGTAGGTCCGGAGCTCGACGGCGACGGAAGGGGTTTCTCGTTCACCGCCGCACCCGGTGACCTGACGTCCGGCAGCGGGGGAGCGGCCCGGATCTGGGACGTCTTCGTCCGCCCCACGGCCGGGGCCCCGCCCGTCAGGGTCGGCCGGCTGCTCGACGACGTGGCCGACCGCAAGCACGTGTACGTCTACCCGTCGATCGAGGCGGACGGATGCCTGGTCCGCCCTTACTACACCGTCGACAACGACCTCGCGATAGAGGTGACGTAACACCGATTCGCCGACATGCCCGACATGAAAATTCCCGGAGTTTCGCATGGTCGTTCCGGTGATACGCCGCGACAACCATGTGTGGGTTTTGTGCAAAGCGACGGCAAAAGCGGGCGGGGGCCGGTTCTCAACAGCCGCAAAACGGAAGGGGACTTGCGGCTATAAGCAAACTCAAGTACCTAGATGAATCATGAACCTGTTCAGCCGCGTTGTGCCGTCCCGCCGGCAGGCAGCGCCCTTCCCCCCACAGCACCGCAACGGCGCACCGGCATCCGCCGCTGCCGTGCTGCCGGACCCCAACCTGGCGAATCTGTCCGGTGAATGGGTCGTCGACCCCGCACACAGCAGGATCGGCTTCTCCGTCCGGCATGCCATGGTGACCACCGTGCGCGGTTGTTTCCTGGAGTATGAAAGCCGGTTGTACTTCGACGCGCACGATCCCACACGGTCACAGGCCGATATCACTCTGTTCACATCGAGTGTCGACACCGGAGTGGAACAACGCGACGCCCACCTGGTCGGCCGTGACTTCCTCGACGCCGCGACCTATCCCCGCATGCGCTTCACCAGCACGGCGGTCGAGCAGACCGGAGCCGACCTGTTCCGCATGTCGGGTGAGCTGACCATCAAAGGCGTCTCCCGCCCCGTGGTCCTCGACATGACCTACATCGGCTATGTCACCGACCCGTTCGGCTACGACCGCGTCGGCTTCGACGGCACCACCACCATCAACCGCTCTGACTGGGGCCTGACCTACAACAGCCGCCTGGCCGAGGGCGGCGCGATGGTGAGCGAGAAGGTGCGCCTGCAGCTCGACATCGCTGCCATCCGCACACCACCGTCGGGCGGCTGACCGTCAGGCACCGCCACCCGCGGGTCCGCCCGGGCGGCTGCCCGCCCGGGGACCTTCAGGACCTTTCGTCGGCCCGGCCACGACCTGGAACGTGGCCGGGCCGAGCGTGAGCACCCCGTCGCTCAACGGGGTGCACCGCACGCCGCCCCGGCCGCGCAGGGCGCGTTGTGCGCCGGGCCCGATCGTCACGTCCATCCAGGCGCAGGGCCGGGCGGGACGCTTCACCTCGAACACCACCGGCCCGGTGCCGCAGTCGAGCGAGATCGTCGTACCGACGAGGGAGTCGACGTCGACGCCCCGGAGCAGGACGTTCCGGCGGGTGTGCCGCAGGTCGGCGCCGGCCGGGAGGTTCTCGGCGGCCATCAGGGTCACGGCCGCGTTCCGATGGGCGGGCCGGGCGTAGTAGCGGTCGCCGACCAGGCCCAGCCCGCGGCGTACCTCCACCCGGGTCACCCGCTCGTCCGGCGGACCGGGAGACGGCCCGTCCGACGGTCGCCCGGCCAGCCGGTGCGCGGGCGAGACCAGCAGCTGCAGCACCTCCACCTGGGTCATGACGTCCAGATTAGGTCCGGAGAGCCCAGGTTCCGGAGAGGCCGGATCCCGGCCAACCCCGGTTTGGGAGAGGCCGGATCCAGGACAACCTCATTTCCGGCAGCCCTGGGCCCCGGCAGCCCTGGGCCCCGGCAGCCCTGGGCCCCGGCAGCCCCGGGTCCCGGCAGTCCCGGGTCCCGACAGTCCCGGATCCCCGTAGTCCGGGGCCCCCGTAGTCCGGGGTCCCCGCAGTGCCGGGTCCCCGCAGTCCCGGGCTCCCCACAGTCCCGGCCCTCACTCCTCCCGGCGCCCGAGTCCTCCACCCTCCTCCAGTGGCGGCCGGCTGTCCGCCGTCTCGCCCGCGGTGAGATGCTCCAGCACCTCGACCAGCTCCTGGCACGCGCGCTCCACGGACCGCCGTGTGTAGATCTGCTCGGTGATCACCGCCGAGAGGATCAGGGCCGTGAGCGCCATCGCCCCGTTGAAGGCCTGCAGCTTCATCATCACCTCGACCCGGCTGAGCCGTTCGAACGGCCCGACCCGGTCGGTCGCCGCCACCGTGGTCATCACCGAGGCGAAGAGCGCGCACAGCAGGCTGCCCGCCAGCTGGAACCGCAGAGCGGCCCAGATCAACAGGGGGTAGACGAGGAACAGCAGACTGACCGAGCTGCGCGCGGCCAGCGGCACCAGACAGCAGGCGATGACCGCCAGCCCCGCCGCCTCCTTCCAGCGCGACACGGGCAGCGGCAGACGTACGCGCGACAGCAGGAGCAGCACCGGCGTGACGATGAGCACGCCCATCGCGTCACCCACCCACCAGGCGAGCCACACCGCCCAGAAGCCGGGCCACTCGATCTTGTCCGTGGCGATCAGGGTGCCGGCGCCGATGGTCGAGCTGATCAGCATGGCGGCGAAGGCGCCCAGGAACACCAGGGCGAGCCCGTCCCGTAACCGTGCGAGATCGGTGCGGAATCCGGCCCGCCGCAGCAGCAGGTACCCGACCACGGGCGCGGCGGTGTTGCCGGCCAGGACGCACAGGGTCGAGGGCGTGAGGGAGGTGAGGGACAGGATGACGAAGAGGGCCCCCAGCGCGATCCCGGGCCAGCAGCGCAGTCCGAGGATCAGCAGACAGGCGACCGAGACGCCGGTGGGTGGCCAGATGGGCGTGACGACCGCGCCCTCGACGACCAGCTCGCGCAGCAGCCCCAGTTGGGCGGACACGTAGTAGCAGGCGGCGACGGCCGCCGTCCGCAGAGCGACGACGGCCGGCGTCCGCAGATTCCGGCTACCCACACGGCCACCCACCACAGCAGCCATGAGACACCGGGGCCGCCGCCTCGGCGAGGCAGGAGCGGGTCCGGTGCGGCCCTATGGCTGAGCGTCCGGCCCGTCCAGGCCGACGACCAGCACGGCGGCGTCGTCGTCGTGCCCCACGCGCTCGGCCCCCTTGATCACCGCACCCGCCAGCGCGTCCACGTCCATGCCCGCCACCGCGGCGATGCCCGCGAGCCGCGTCACCTGGTCCAGGCCTTCCTCCAGCCGCATGGACGGCCCCTCGACGACACCGTCCGTCAGCAGGACGAACACGCCGCCCGTCGTCAGTTCGTAGCGGGTCACCGGGTACGGCGTCCCGGCCTGCACACCGAGCGGCGGCCCACCCTCGTCCTCGGTCAGGCCGGACTTCCCGTCCGCGGTGGCCCAGACACAGGGAAGATGCCCGGCCCGTGCGCTCTCCAGCACCCCGGCGCACGGGTCGAGCCGCATGAACGTGCAGGTGGCGAAGAGGTCGGAGCCCAGGGACAGCAGCAGATCGTTGGTCCGCGCCAGCACCTCGCCCGGATCGCTCGTGACCGACGCCAGGGCCCGCAGACCCGCCCTCACCTGCCCCATGAAGGCCGCTGCCTCGATGTTGTGGCCCTGGACGTCGCCGATGGACAACCCGATCCGGCCGTCCCCCAGGGTGAAGGCGTCGTACCAGTCGCCGCCCACGTTGAGGCCCCGGTAGGCGGGCGCGTACCGCACGGCCAGGTGCAGTCTGCCGGCCACGGGCAGGTCCCGCGGCAGCATGCCGCGCTGCAGCGCGATCGCCAGCTCGACCCGGGACCTCTGCATCTCGGCCTGCGCACGCGCCTGAGCCGTCAGGGCCCCGAGCCTGGTCAGCAGCTCGTCGCCGTCGTCCGTCGTGCCGGTGCGGGACATGGTTCACTCCGGCGAGGATGGCCACGGTAGGTGAGGACCGCGAGGGAAAATCACCCGATTTACGTCCATAGGATGATACTCAGGCGAGTGCCGCCACGACGACTCCACGACCCCGGCGCCCCTCAGCCGACGTCCCGCACCGCCTCGGAGCCCGTACGCCGTCCGACCGCCGCCAGCACGAACGTCACGCTGATGAGCAACGCCCAGGCCCCGAACTTCTGCACCCCCACCGGCTCCCAGCCGTGCTCCTGATACGGGTACCGCCACGCACCGGCCAGGGTCGCCAGATTCTCCGCGACCCACAGGAAGAACCCGATCAGCACGAACGACAGCGCCAGCGGCATCCGTCGGCGCACCCCGCGCACCGTGAACCGCACCGACGTCCCGAGCGTCACGGCCACGAGCAGACCCGCCAGCACCCAGCGCAGGTCGGGCAGCCAGTGGTGGCTGAAGAAGTTGACGTAGACGGCCGCGGCGACCAGGGCCGTCGCACGCGGCCGGTAGCGCACCAGAGCGAGGTCGAACAGGTGCCAGGCGCGGCAGACGTAGCTGCCCACCGCCGCGTACAGGAACCCGCCGTACAACGGGACACCGGCGAACTTCAGCACGGCCGGCTCCGGGTAGCTCCAGGAGCCCAGCGACACCTTCACCACCTCGAAGGCCAGACCGATGACGTGGCACGCCGCGATGACGGCGACGTCCCGCCCGCTCTCCCAGCCGCGCGCCCAGAACACCAGGGTGAGCAGCACGCCGTAGACGACCAGGAGGTCGTAGCGTGCCACGGGCAGATCGGGCAGCAGCGCGGAGACGGCCACGCCGGACAGCAGGGCCAGGGCGAAGGCGCAGGCCTGCGTCTGGGTCCAGGCGAAGGCGAGCAGCTGACGAACCGGTGCGGCCCACGGGCCGGCGATGCTTGCGGAGATCATGGTGCCCGGTAGGACGGTCCCGCGCGGCTACCGGTTGCAGGAGACCTCCCGCACCGCGCCCCGGTCGTCCGTGTACCCCCGCGCCCGCGCCACGGCCTGCCGCAGCAGCCGCGAGAGCCGCCGCTCGGCGTCCGGTGCGGCGCACAGCGCCCGCAGAGCCGCTTCGAGATGCCGCCGCCCCGGCCCGCGCCACCACAGCAGATCGGCGATCCGGGACGCCGCACCGCCCGCCGGTGCGTGGGCCGGCCTCCGCGCCCGCCGCCGGCACGCACGGCCGGGGCCGGGTGACTACGCCACGTGTGTCAGGCAGTGCGGGGAAGGCCGAAGGAGGCGGATGCCCGGCTTTACGGTGTCCTGATGCGATCTGTACCTACCTGGGCGTTGTTGTCATCCGGGTGTGCGCCCGTCTTCCTGATCATGGGCTGGCTGGTCGCGGCATCGTTGCAGGGGCCCCCGTACGACCCGGCAGCCCAGACGATCAGCGTCCTCGCGGCTCCCGGGAACCAGGGGTCCTGGGTGATGACGGCGGCCTTCGTCGCCCTGGGGTTCTGTCATCTGCTGACGGCCTGGGGTCTGCGCCCGGCCGCGACCGCGGGGCGGGTGGCGCTGGCGGCCGGCGGGGTGGCGGCGCTGGCGGTCGCCGTGTGCCCGGCGCCGAGCAGCGGCGGTTCGCTGAGCCATGGTTCGGTGGCCGCCGTGGGCTTCGCGGTGCTGGCGGCGTGGCCCGTGCTGGCCGCCCGGGCCGGTGCGGCCGTGCCCTGGGCGCTGCGTCCCTTCCCGTCCCTGGGGGCGACCACCGTCATGGCGGTCGGCGCGGCCTGGTTCCTGATCGAGCTGAACCTCCACGGCGTGGCCGGTGTGGCCGAGCGTGCCGTGACGACCCTCCAGTCGGTCTGGCCGTTCGTCGTCGTCCTCTCCTGCCTGCGTGGACCGCTGCACGAGGGGACTCCGAGCTGACCCGGGGGCTACAAGCCGACCGGGGAGCCCTTGAACAGAGCGGAGTGGCCCCGAAGTGACCGGAGGCTGCACGTCTGTTGACAGGTACGTACCAAGGCGGGACATTGAGAGCGCTCTCAAAAACGGCCAACCGTCGAACGGAGGCAGAGCGTGTTGCGCACTCTCAGGAACCGGGCCACGGCCGCGGGGCTGTCCCTGGCCACGGTCCTCGCCGGCTCACTGCTGGCGACCGGAACGGGAGCGCCGGCCCATGCCGCCGTCCCGGCGACCATCCCCTTGAAGATCACCAACAACTCGGCCCGCGGTGAGCAGCTGTATCTCTACAACCTCGGGACGGAACTCTCCACAGGCCGGCAGGGCTGGGCCGACGCGAGCGGCACCTTCCACCCCTGGCCCGCCGGCGGCAACCCGCCTTCTCCCGCCCCCGACGCCTCGATAGCGGGCCCGGCGCCAGGGCAGTCGGCCACGATCCGCATGCCCAAGTTCTCCGGCCGGGTCTACTTCTCCTACGGCCAGAAGCTGGTCTTCAAGCTCACCACCGGCGGCCTGGTCCAACCCGCCGTTCAGAACCCGACCGACCCCAACCGCAACATCCTGTTCAACTGGTCCGAGTACACGCTCAACGACTCGGGCCTGTGGATCAACAGCACCCAGGTCGACATGTTCTCCGCCCCCTACGCGGTGGGAGTGCAGCGGGCCGACGGCAGCACCGCGAGCACGGGCCGGCTCAAACCCGGCGGGTACAACGGCTTCTTCAACGCCCTGCGGAGCCAGCCCGGAGGCTGGGCCAACCTGATCCAGACCCGCCCGGACGGCACCGTCCTGCGCGCGCTCTCGCCGCTGTACGGCGTGGAGACCGGTGCTCTGCCGGCCACCGTCATGGACGACTACATCAACCGCGTCTGGCAGAAGTACACCACCTCGACCTTGACGGTCTCCCCGTTCGCCGACCAGCCCGGCACCACGTACTACGGCCGGGTCTCCGGCGGCGTCATGAACTTCACCAACGGCTCCGGCGCACTCGTCACGAGCTTCCAGAAGCCGGACGCCTCGTCCGTCTTCGGCTGTCACCGCAGGCTCGACGCCCCGAACGACCAGGTGCGCGGCCCGATCTCGCGCACCCTGTGCGCGGGCTTCAACCGCTCGACCCTGCTGGTCAATCCCCACCAGCCCGACGCCGGCGCCACCGACTTCTACAAGGACGACGTCACCAACCACTACGCGCGCAAGATCCACGCCCAGACGGCGGACGGAAAGGCGTACGCCTTCGCCTTCGACGACGTCGGCCACCATGAGTCCCTCGTTCACGACGGCAACCCGCGCCAGGCCTACCTGACGCTCGAACCCCTCAACTGACCTTCCGGCCTCCTCCGGGACCGCCGGTGCCGCGCACGCCGTGTGGCGCCGGCGGTCTTCGCATGGCGCCGACGGTCTTCGCATGGCGCCGGCGGCCTTCCGTGCGGGGCCTGCGAGTGTCCCCGAAAGCGTTGGCCCGGCGCGAAGTTGGCAATTCATCAGTTCTGAAAATCAAATACAACTTTGCCATCTCTTGGTGTAGCCGGTCCGTCGTTTACGTGAGCCTCGTTGGCATCACACGGCGACCACAATCCCGCCCGGAACAAGGGGCATTGTGGCCACATCCCCCCACGCACATGCGAGGCAAGACGTATGACGAGGAACCACGCCCTGCGGTACGGCAGCCGCACGCTCGCGTTGACGGCGACCGCCCTCGGGGTGATCGCGACGGCAGTGCCCGCCGCGGCCGAGGAACAACCCACCGCGGAGCAGATCATGGCCGACTGCGCCTCCGGAGCGGGCAAGTGCAGTTTCAACGACCCCCGACTTGGCGAGGCCTACCTCGGTGAACCCCGCCAAGTCTCCGAACTGCTCTTCAACTGCACCGACTCAGCCGCCTCCCAGTCGATGTCCTGGGCCGACACCGTCGGCTCCTCCCACTCGGTCGGAGGCTCGGTCACCGTGGGCGGCGGCATCGAAGGCATCATCACGGCGAGTGTGACCGCGACCTACAACTACACCTGGCAGAGCTCGCACACGGAGACGAGTTCCTTCACAGTGACCGTCAAGCCGGGGGAGGTGGGCTGGATCTCCCGGGCGCAGGTGATGCGGCAGATATCCGGCACGTGGCAGACCCACTACGACGACCCCAAGTGGGGGCACTACTACTGGTTCGTGCCCGACACCGTCACCGGCCCGGCACCGAACGGCACGGACGGCAAACACAGCGCCGTGGTGGTCAAGTCCCGCAAGATGACGGCCGACGAGAAGAAGCTGTGCGACGGCGGCTCCACCCGGAACAAGGTCTTCACCCGCGGCCACTGATCCGGTCCGCCCCGGCGCCCGGCCTCGCGGCGGCGACTCCTGGCACGCAGGCGCGTCACCGGGCGGACGCTAGCCCGGGGAACGCCGATCGGCCCCGCCGGACCTTATCGCCCGGCGGGGCCGATGGCCGGACCGTGGTGGGGCGGACGGCCGGACCGGGGCCGGAGCGGTGGCCGGACCGCGGCGGGAGCGGATGGCCGGACCGCGGCGGGAGCGGATGGCCGGACCGCGGCGGCGCCGGGGGTCTGACCGCGGCGGCCGGAAATCTGACCGCGGCGGCCGGAGGTCTGTCCGTGGTGGTGTCGTCACCTGCTCGCGGCGGCGGTCACGGTGGCCGGGTCCACGCCGGTCAACTCGACGATGCGGTGCGGCGCCACACCGGCGGCCAGTGCCTTCCCGATCAGACCGTCCCGCCCGTCCGCGCAGTCACGGAAGGCGAGCAGTTCCTCTTCGACCCGGGCCAGCGGCTGCGGAACCATCTCGTGACGCAGGCGGCTCAGCTCCTCCTCGCTCAGCGGGACGGGCAGCCGCTCGGCGCCCTCCGGCACGGCCGCCCGCTCCTCCGGCGGCAGCAGGCGCAGCTGAGGAGAGGTCGGCGTGCTTCCCTGGGCAGCGAGCCAGGCGCGAACGGCGGGGGTCTCCATGCAGGCGAGTTCACCGACGGCGGCCGGCGCCACACCGAGCTGCGCGGACGCGTCGTCGAGCAGGAACAGATAGGCGTCGTCGGTCATCCTCGGCTCCATCTCCAAAAGGTGTGCTGAACGACATCCCATTACCCCGCCGCGCCCGTCTTACCGCCCGATCACCAGGCACTCAATCGGGTGAGACGGCACGGCGCCGGGTCTCGGTGATGTGGAGGTCGATGTGCGAGGCCAGAGTGAGCGCGTCCTGGGACTCGTCGGCCCAGAAGGAGACACGGCGCAGCAGGGATCACACCGTCGAGGGCGATGCCTTCGCGGACGAGGACGAACAGCAGGGTGAGGAAGACGCAGCGGGCGTTGCCGTCGTCGAAGGGGTGGAAGAAGCAGACGTCGAGGTAGGCCCGCGGGGCGCGAGCGGCCAGGGGAAGGGGCGTCCGCGCGTCGTCGGCGCTCTCGGCCAGACAGGCGTCCAGGCGGCCCTGGAGGTCGGGGGCGACCGGCCGGCCGTCGGAGTCCCCTTCGTCGTGCGACCAGCGCCGGCCCGTCGCCCAGCGGCCGTAGTGCTCCACCAGGGCGTGCGACATGGCGTCGGCCCACAGCTCGGCCTCCCCACGGCTCCAGGCACTCATCGCCGGGCGGGCGAAGGGGACGTCCTCGACCGAGCCGATCACCGGCAGAGCCGCACGCGTCTGCGGAGCGTGCGCCGACCAGCGCTGCGGGACCCCGCACCGCTCAGCACCCGGATCCGGCCGTCTCCCACCCCGCTGCCCCGTCCTCCAGGGCGGCCTCCCAGGGCCGGGGGCCGGTGCCGTCCGTCCATGCCTCGAGGCCCTCCCGGTTCACGCACACGATCCCGCACTGCTCGGCGTACTCGAGCGCCGGAGCCGTGAAGTCGCTCGTGGTGACCAGTACGGCCACATCGGCCTCGTGCACGCTGAAGCATGTGCCGCCGAAACGCTGCAGGTCCTGGGAGCCGACGCGGTTCGACTCGCCGTACTGCTTGCACTGGATGACGGCCCGGCGCCCTTCGGGTGTCACGGCTATGACGTCAGCACCCAAGTCCCCGGCGCCGCCGACGACTTCGACCTCCGTGCAGCCGTCCCGTTCACACAGTCCGGCGATCGCCTCCTCGAACCCCTCCGGACTCAGGGCGTCGTAGTCGACGGCGGTGACGGCGGTGACGGCGGTGACGGCGGTGACGGCGGCGACGGTGATGGGGGTGGTGGGGGCGGTGGGGGAGACGGTGGCCGACGTGGGGGCCGACACGGGCCGGACGGGATCCGAAGGAGCGTCCAGCACCTCGGCCGCTTCTCTGGCCGCCTCGTCCAGAGCTGCCGCCGCCCGACGCGCCACTCCCGCCAGGCGCCACCGGCGTCGCAGACCCAGACAGCCGGCGACACCTAGCGCGACGAGGACGAACACCCAGGCGGGGCGCCGCTCCACAGCGCCCGCCGCCACGCGGGCGGCCCATCCCAGGGCGCACACGACCACGGCGAGGAACACGAAGAACAAGGCAGTCGACCGAAGATCGAATCCGTAGCGGCTCCGCTTCACGAACGACGTACGACGCACAGGCACGGTCACGACATCCCCCCTCATGGGAGCCCCCTCAGGGGGCCAACAGCAAGATCACCTCCACCGTCTGCCCAAGATCACCACCTTCACGACCAAGCCCCGTGTGCGAAGCCCCACTTGCCGGTGCCGACCGCCGCCGCGAAGCGGTGGGGAAGACGGTCGATGGCGAACCCGCCCGTCCAAGCACCGGGCTAGAGTGACGTCATGGCAGACGCGCGTTCGACCGGTCCGACGGGCTTCCGGTAGCCCGCCAGGAGATACCTGGCGGTGGCTGCGAACGGAGCCCCGTGTCCCGCACCGCCCACCACCGGCCCCCTTCACCGAGCCGAAGCACTCACGACGTCCCGTCGGGAGCCCCTTGGCGTTCGGTGACCCTCTACGACCTGAGGTACAGCGCACGCAGCCTCGCCGACGCGACACGCGAGTCCCGAAAGCCCCAACCCCAACCGATCCGCCGCACGGTGAAGGTCTACTCGTTCGCCCGACGCGGCCGGGACCGCTCCCTCACCACATGGTCGGCACTGGAGGAACGCCGCGAACGGCAGCGGCTGCGATCCCGCGTGGGGACGCTGCTGGGCCTGGTGCGTGAGGGCCTCGACCCAGGCGGACGGGACGCTGTGGGCTCGGTGGACATCCCACCGGCACGCCACCGACGCAACGCGCTCTGGCACGCCTGAGAGCTGCCCCTATCGTGCCTGCACCGTGAGACGGCCTCGCTTTCCGGCACGCGTGGCGGAAAGCGATCAGTCGAGTGGGAACCGGAAAGCGATCAGTCGAGTGGGAACCAGTACTCCAGCGGTGAGATGAGCCCGTGCTGGTGGAGGTAGTAGGCCAGCACGTGGCTCACCGGCACCTCGAGCGCGGCTGCGGCCACGGCGAACCACCAGGCGAGGTTCCACTCCCGGAGCCTGCGCGTGAAGCGCCGTCGTCCGGAAACGGACGGGGGATGGAGCGGAAGAAGCGGCAGGGCCGCACTCGCCGTCGCCCGCGTAGCCCGCCCGTCCGGCAACGCCTCCACGCGCAGGGCGAGTACGACGGTCAAGCCAGCGGGGACGGCTCCCGCCGACACGGCAACGATCAGTACAGGCGCCGGGCGGGCGCCCGGCTCGGCTCCGGGTTCGGAGGGCACGGGTACGTCGGACATGGCGGTCTCCTGGGGGATCAGCCAGCAGCAGTCTGCCGCCGGCGGAAGGCCAAGGAAGCCGTTTACAAGGGGTTTCCATCGATGGGGTCACCGTCCCGCAGGGGGGCGACTAGGCTGGTCAGCCTTGGGTTCGAGGACTTTTTTGACAAGTGCGAACCTTGCAAGCCGTACGTGGTGAAAGGCCGGCGATGGGGCACGCGGAGCGGTTACGGGCGGAGCTGAAGGCGCTTCACGAGGCGGCGGGCTCGCCGACGTTGGCCAGCATGGCAAGCCTGGGCGCCAAGCAACTGCCGCCCGTCGCCATCTCCCTCTCGTCCGTCTCCGGGTGGCTGAAGGGCCCGGCCGTGCCAAGCGCCGGCGCGTACACCCGCTACTTTCTGGCCCTCGTACGCCACCTGCAGGCCGAGGCGCAGAAAGCCGGGTCGGACTACGCCCCGCGGCCCCCGCGATACTGGGAGGCGCTTCTGGGCCGGGCACAGGCGGAGCGTAAGGCGCGCGGCGGGCGTCCTCCGAGCGCCGCGGCCGATCATGTGCCGGCGCCCGCCCCGATGACCCTGCCGCCGGCCCCGGCAGGCTTCACCGGCCGGACCGACGAAATCGACCAGGTCTTGCGGTGGTTGCAGCCGCCCGACGGCAACGGTGAGGGGGACGAGGAGGCGGCGGCCGTCGTGGTGTCGGCCGTTTCCGGGATGGGCGGCGTCGGCAAGACGGCGCTGGCCTTGCACGCGGCCCATCAGGCCCGGGCTCGGGGCTGGTTCCCGGGTGGGACCCTCTTCGCGGACCTGCGCGGGTACGGTGACGAACCGATTGGCGCCGCCGAGACGGCCGACCGGATGCTGCGTGCTCTGGGAGTGAAGACCAGGGACTTGCCGCCCACGCCTGAGGGGAAGATCGACGCCTGGCGGCAGATGCTGGCGGGGCTCGCGGCACAGGACCGGCCGCTGCTGGTGGTCCTGGACAACGTGCGCAACCCCGCGCAGGCCGACGCTCTGCTGCCGGGCACGCCCCATCGGGCCTTGCTCACCTCGCGGCACCGGCTCTCGGCGATGCCCGTGCGCAGGATCGAGCTCGAGCCGTTGAGGGCCGCGGACGCCGTAGTGCTGCTGGACCGGGCCCTGCACGTCGGCGGCACAGAGGACGACCGCGTCACCACTCAGCCCGAAGCGGCACTGGACATCGTGCAGCTGTGCGGCTTCCTGCCGCTTGCCCTGCGGATCATCGGTGCGCTGTTACGGGACGAGCCGAGCCGGCCGTTGGCGGCCCAAGCGAGGGAATTGGCGGACGAACGGACGCGACTGGACGCGCTGGAGTACGGCAGCGCGGAGTCGGAGGGGCAGCCGCTGGCCGTGCGGGCCTCGTTCGAGCTTTCGTACCGGCACCTCACGCCGGATGAGCGGCGTGCGTTCAGGCTGCTGAGCGCGGCTCCCGGGACGGACGTGTCCACCGCGTCGGCTGCCAAGCTGTTCGACCTCGGCCCGGTGCACGCCCGGCGGTCCCTGGCCGGGCTGGCCCGGGCCCACTTGGTCGAGCAGCGGGCGCAAGGTGGGACCGACCATGAGCTGGTGGACGGCGAACGCTGGTCCATGCACGACCTCGTACGGCTCTTCGCGGACGAGCGCGGACGCGACCGTGCCGCGGACGACGGCCGGGATGCGGCGGTGGCACGCCTGCTCGACCACTACCTCGCTACCGCTCAGGCCGCCGACACCCACCTGCAGACGACGCCGGGCTGGCCTCTCCCGGACGACTTCACCGACCGCGGTCAGGCGCTGGAGTGGCTGGAGGCCGAACGGGGCAACCTCGTCGCCGCCGCCAAGGCCGCCCCCGCGCATCACGCCGCCGCGACAGGACTTGTACTGGCTCTTGGCACGTTCTTCGACCTGCGCCGCCACACCAACGACTGGCTCAACCTCGGTACTGCCGCCGTCGGCATCTGCCGTGCTGCCGGAGACCGTCACAACGAGAGGGCTGCGCTCGATGGTCTGGGGCGTGCGCTGATCCGTGCAGGCAGGTTCGAAGAAGCTGTCGATGTCTTCACAGCGGTTCTCGATGTGTGCCGTGAGACCGGAGACCGCCACGTAGAAGCCATCACGTTGACCAATCTCGGGCAGGCTCTGGCGTTCCAGGAGAACTTCGTGGATGCCGTCAACGTCCTCATGGACGCCGCAGCTCTTTTCGAAGAGGTAGGGGACAGTCTGGGCGGGGCCAGAGTACTGGGAATCTTGGGGCCCATTCAGATCGATCTGGGCGCGTCCAAGCAGGCCGTCGGCTACTTGACCGAGGCCGTCGCCTATTGGAGGGAGATAGGCGACCGCCACGCGGAGAGCGTAACGTTGGTCAACCTGGGGCTGGCGCTGGTTGCCGCGCAAGAGTTCAGGGAGGGAGTCAAGGCTCATTCTGAGGCCGTTGCGCTCTTCCGTGAACTCGGTGACCGCCATGGGGAGGCAGATGCTCTGAACAACCTCGGGGCCGCATTGATCCAGATGCGTGAGTTCGACGAGGCAGCCGACGCAGTCCTCAATGCTGCTCGCCTCTCCAAGGACATCGGATACCCTCGCTGCGAGGCCCAGGCGCTGGCCAATTTCGGTCAACTGTTGCTTCTGCAGAGGAGCTTCGACAAGGCCGTCGCTCCGCTCACCACCGCGGCCGGTCTCTTCAGGGAAACCGGCGACCGCCACAGTGCCGCCTCCACGCTGGATAGGCTGGGCCATGCCCTCGCCCAGCAAGGCAGATTCGACGAGGCTGCCGACGTCGGCACCCAGGATGCAACGCTCTGCCGGGAGCTGGGCGACCGCCACGGCGAAGGCATGGCTTGGAAGAACGTCGGGATCAGCCTGTGTCAGATTCCCAGATTCGATGAAGCCGTTGAGGCTCTTTCCGCTGCTGCTGCCCTCTTTCGCGAGACTGGCGATCGGCGCCGCGAAGCCGAAGTACGAGTCCACCTGGGCCGCGCCTCACGAGGGCGCCGCAGCTGACTGCCGTCCCCAACCACAGTCGCTGTCCTTTTGGCGGACGTCACCACACCCGTTGTCGAGCCGTGGGACTGGTCCGGCGTGCTGGAACTCGCCGACGATGTTGCGCAGTTGTGCCGCCACAGCCGACCCATGCATGTCGCCCAAGAGGTCGCCTGTCAGACGTGCGACCCGGGATGCGAGTCCTCGCAGCTTCGCCAACAATGAGCCTTTTCCAACCTGTTCGCCGCGAGCGTGGTGCTCGGCTGGTCATGCACCTTCGGTGTCAAGTCGCTCCGCGGACTGGAGTAGGTACTCGGGAAGTTTCGAACTGGCCGCCAACACCTCGATGCCGATGAGGCGGCCCTGCTCGTCGAAGTCGAGGTTGATCAT
This sequence comes from Streptomyces sp. NPDC059696, assembly GCF_042733745.1. Classification (NCBI taxonomy): domain Bacteria; kingdom Bacillati; phylum Actinomycetota; class Actinomycetes; order Kitasatosporales; family Streptomycetaceae; genus Streptomyces; species Streptomyces sp. NPDC059696. Next base: position 21,045 of record NZ_JBHWFG010000043.1, on the reverse strand, counting down.
GCCGTCGACGTCCACAGGATCGCAGGGATACATGCGCGCTGACTTCACGCGGGTCTGCGGTTCGGTGAGGTATATGTACGCTGCGTTGACGGTCTTGTCGTAGGTGACTCTGACGTCTGTCACGGTGAGTGGTCTCCCTTGCTATCGCTGATGGCGGCGATGTCCTTGTCCATGCCGCCGGCGGCATGGATCTCAGGCTCCCGTGGCGAGGTGTAGGGCCAGGACGGCCTTGACGATGTCGGTGATGCGGGTGGTGCTGCAACGCAGTTTGCGCAGGAGCCGCCAGCTCTTCAGCGTGGCGTTGGCCTGCTCTCCGACGGCTCGTATCCTGGCGTGGGAGGAGTTCACCGCCCGCTTCCCAGCTGGGAGCCTGCTCCAGCGGCCCCGGTAAGGCACCCGGATCGTCCCCTGAGCTCCCTGATATCCCTTGTCGGCCCACGTCCGGATGCCGGCTTGGGTGAGCGCTTCGATGATGCCGTGGGTGCGTGCGGCCTTGATGTCGTGGACCGCACCTGGCAGGGCAGGTGACACCCAGATCAGGCGTCCGAACGCGTCGGCGATGACCTGGACGTTCATGCCGTGGCGCTTGTGCTTGCCGGAATAGTAGGGGCGGTCGGCGGCAATGCGGTCGATGTGAAGCAAGGTGCCATCCAGGATCACGAGTGCCTTGCCGGCGGCAACGGTCATAACCTGCTGGAGGGTGGGGGCCAGGGCAGCCAGGACCTCAACCGCCTCGACGACGTACCGGAAGACGGTAGCGAGCCCAATCCCGAAGCCAGCCGCGAGCTGGGCGTACGTGTGCCCACAGCGCAGATGAGCCAGCGCGAGCAGAGCCTGCCGGTCCGCGGTCAGGCGGCGCCAGCGCGTGCCGCGCTCACGCCGCCGGGTCCTCAGCAGGCCGGACAAGTAGCGCAGTGTCGAGGTGGACAGATCGATCCCCGATGGGTAGACAAGCACGTGAAGCTCCGGGCGGACAGGTTGATCTTGGTCGACAACCCATCTACCAGGAGCTTCACCTTTTCCTCAACGCCGCTCTCAGCCAACCGACGTGCTACGCGACCAGGTTGGAAAAGCCTCAATGGTGATGAGAAGTCGTGTGGCTCACGGCCTGGGGCAAGCTTCCGCGGTCTCTCGCGATTTATTCAACGATCAAATACCCCTCGCCACTCAGGTGACTGATCATGTGCGTTTCACTGGCGACATCCCGCGGAACTCTGGCAAGAGCCGCGAGCGGAGGAAAGAACATGAAGTCGACAGAGATCGACCGGAGTCGGCTGGCGAAGAGCGAGAAGGAGTACGCCGCCTTGCTGGCGAGCGATGACGACTGGTTTGCCCGTACCGCCGAGGATGTAGAGCGCCTGCGTGCAAGCCGTCACCACGCCCTGTCAAACCTCAGTTATGAGGACTTCAGCGAGTTCCTGAGCAGCCTGGCCTTCCGTAACGGCGGAATGGTGTCCGGAAGCTACAAGCCGCTCATGTCCCTTCCCTTGACGCAAATCTTCGAAGTTTTCGAGAGCTTCGGGATAAGTCGGCAACTCATCGCTGAGGAGCCGACCCAAAGGGAAGGCTGCGACGTGCACCTTGAGTGCAGAGAAATCGCGCCGGGAGTCTGCGAGTTCAGCTTCTGGAGTTACTGCATCCATCCCCCGTCCTATTAACGGGGCACGACTCCCCGCTGACGCCCCGCACGTGGTCCCGACGCGCGCGGTCGGGTAGGAGCCGCCCGGCATGTTCACTCGGCCACCGTGTCGGCGTGGCGGTGGGCCACCCGCCACGCGCCGTCCTCACGGCGATACACCTGGGTGGCCCGCAGGGTGTAGGTGCGGGGTTGACCGTCGACGGAGGCGGAGGTGTGCTCGAGGCCGGCCGTATAGGCCATGTCCCCGCGGACATCGCATGCCAGCAGTTCGAAGACATAGGACGTGCAGTCGGAGAAGCTCCTCTCCAGCGCCGCGAAGAGACTGTCCAGCTCCTCCTGCCCCCGGGCGTTGCGCCACGCCCCGAGGACACTCACGGGCTCATGGCGCGACCAGAGCGCCCGGCGGGGAGCCGCGTCACCGTTGTGGAGCGCACGCTCCGCCTCGTACAGGGCGGTCTCGACCCACCCAAGGAATTCTTCACGGTCGGTCATGACCTCATCATCGGCCGAGACCCACGCGATGCCCGCGATGTCCGGCGGCGGCGCGCCCGGTGACCTCACGGAAAACGCGTTGTCAGTGGTCGCTGAGAGGCTGAACGGATGAACGGCGACGAGCAGCTGCTACGCGGCCGGGTCTACGGCCACGACCACGACGACCCCGATCCGGGCCCACGCCCCGGACGCACCTATGCCCAGCTCATCGGCGGGCCGCTGGACGGGCTGCTGCTGGACGTCACGGGCTGGACACCGGACGAGCTCGCCACCGGGGCCGCCCTCCCCACGGAACTCGGACGGTTCCCCGGCGGCCGCGCGCTGTACGACCCGGCCCCCGGGGCCCCGCGCACACCGGGCGCTGGGGTGACGTGCCGCTTCCACTACCGCGGCGACACTCCTTGACCGCGGAAGCGCGTGGAGGAGACGTGGGCCGGCCAGGGCGGGAGTCCGCAGGGATGAAGAACGTCCCGACTCCAGGATGCTCGGAGAGGCCGTCCCGCCCGGCGTGAGGTTCCGCCGAGGTGACGAAAGGGCCTTTTTCGCACGTTCTTTCCTCCGATCCGGGTGATCCGGACTCGATGCCGCCCTCACGAGCGTGACTGCGATTCCGAGCTGATATGCGGCGCGGATCGGGGTACCTGCGTCGGCATGGCTTCGGAAACTGATCACGCTGAGTCCGTACGTGCCCTGCGGCAGCTGCGCCGGATGCGCACCTTCTACGCCGGGGGAGCGGCGCTGTGGGCCGTCTCGGCCGGGTCGGCGGGGTGGGCCGACCCGGGAAGCAGGCAGATGTGGGTGTCGGTGGTGTTCCTCGTGGTGTTCGCCTCCCTGCTGGCCATGACCGCTCTCTGGCTGAGGCGTCGGCAGGCCGACCAGCCCACCGAGCCCGTCCACCACGCCGCTCCCCGCAGGACGGCCTGGCGACGTCACGCCAACGCCTGAGCGGGGGTGCCACCACCGCCGCCGGGTCAGTGCAGCCTGGGGCGGTAGGTGAGTTCCTGGATGTGACCGTCGAGCGTGCGGGCCTCGACCAGCTCCAGGTCGAAGTCCGCCGCCTCCCGGAAGACGGGGTCCAGGCCGGTCCGGCCGGTGATGACCGGGAAGCGTCACCTGCAAGCGGTCGACCAGACCGGCGGCCATCAGCGCCCGGTTCATCGACAGACTGCCGTGCGAACGCAACGGTACGTCGGACTCCTCCTTGAGCCGGGCGACCACATCGACCGCGTCACCGCTCGCCACGGTGGCGTCCGGCCAGTCGAGGGGGCCTTCGAGCGTCCTCGACACCACCGTCGTCGGCAGGTTCCTCATCCGTGTCACCCACGGATCGCGCACGTCGGAGTCCTCCGTGCTCGTGGCCGGCATCTGCGCGAACAACCGGTAGGTGTGCGCCCCGAAGATCATCCGTTGCTCCTCGCCGTACAGGGCGAGGCGGCGGTCGAGCAGTTCGGGCCCTTGTCTGCCCCAGTAGCCGGTCCAGTCGCCGCCGGCGGCACCGTAGCCGTCGAGGCTCGAGAAGACGTCGAAGGTGTAGGGGGCGGTCATGTCGTCCTCCTCGCGAGCGGCCGGTCACGGTGCGTACGGCCGATGAGCAGCTGTCCGGGTGCCTCTCGGCGACCGTCGCACTCGTGGACCCGCCGCGCCCCCGGAACTCATCGCCGTGACCACCCGACGGACCGCCGCCCCCTCGAACGGCGGATGGCACAAGGGACACCCGGGCCGCCGGGCCGCCGGGCCGCAGAGCGGGCGTGCCGCCGTGCCGCCGAGCGGGCGGTGCCGTGCCGGTGGCGCGAGGGTTCCGCCGACAGATGGCAGGCGGACGCAGGTGCCGATCACCCTCAGGCGGGTACACGCGCCGCATGTCCGAGGTGATCCAAGCAGGTGGTTGGGGGTTGCTGGCAGGAAGTGCCCTCCTGCTGGGAGCGGTGTTCGGCTACGGGATGCGCGTCCCGCAGAAGGTCATCGCACTGGTGATGGCGTTCGGTGCCGGCGTGCTTCTCTCCGCCGTCTCCTTCGAACTGGTCGGCGAGGCCTACGACCAGGGCGGGCTGGGCCCGGCGGCTGTCGGAACCCTGGCTGGAGCGGTGGCCTACACGGGCGGCAATCTCTGGCTCGCACGCCGGGGCGCACGCCACCGCAAGCGATCCGGTCACCACAGTGAGCAGACCCAGCCGTCCGAGGAGCAACAGAGCGGCTCGGGCCTGGCGCTGGCGCTGGGCGCGCTGCTCGACGGTGTGCCCGAGTCGGCGGTGATCGGCGTCAGCCTGCTCGACGGCGGCACGGTCAGTCTCGTGACCGTCGCAGCGGTGTTCATCAGCAACGTCCCGGAAGGGCTGTCCAGTTCGGCCGGGATGAAGAAGTCCGGCCGCAGCAAGGGGTACGTCTTCGCCGTGTGGGGCGCCATCGCCGTCGCGAGTACCGTGTCCGCCGTCCTCGGGTACGCCGTCCTGGGCGGTTTCTCGCCCACCGGGATCGCGGGCGTGACGGCTGTGGCCGCCGGTGCGATCCTCGCCATGATCGCCGACACGATGATCCCCGAGGCCTTCCAGGACGCGCATCTGGCGATCGGACTGGTCACGGTCAGCGGCTTCCTGGTCTCCTTCGCGCTGTCCCACGCCTGACGCCGCATCCCGGGGCGTCCTCCCGGGGCCGGCCTGCGTGGGTATGGTCCTGCGCGCCCCTCCCCGCCACCATGGGTGCACGCACCCGAGTCGGGGGAGGGGCGCCGCATGGCGACGCGTACGGAAGTACAGGCCACCTCACCGGAGCGGCGCCCGGAACTGGACGCGATACGCATGCTGGTGGTGATCGGGCTGATCTTCTTCCACTCGGCATTGGTGTTCGCGACGGAAGGCGACTTCTACGTCACGAACTCCGAGACCACGGAAGTCGTCACCGTCATCGCCGGGTTCGGGGTGGTCTGGGCGATGCCGCTCCTGTTCCTGATCTCCGGCCTGGGCGCCCGGTATTCGATGCAGCGCCGCGGTGCGGGCCGTTTCGTCACCGAGCGCCTGCTGCGACTGGGCGTTCCCCTGCTCGTCGCGACCGTCCTCCTGAACCCGCTGCCGCAGTGGCTCCGACAGCGCGCGTCCGACCCGGCCTACGACGAGTCGTACCTCGCGTTCCTGCCCCACTTCTTCGACGTGCACGTGGAGTTCGACGAGTTCCCCTTCCTGGTGCAAGGGCGCTACTTCGAGACCGGCCACCTGTGGTTCGTCGTACTGCTGCTGACGTTCTCCCTCATGCTGGCCTGCCTGCACCGATGGCTGCCGCACGGGCCGGTCCGGCGTGCCCTGGACCGTACGGCGACGGCCGTGTCTCTGCGGCGAGGCCTCGTGCTGTTGCCTGCCCTCGGCTTCGCCGCTCTCTGCGCCTTCGCCGGCATGGAGGAGGACTATGCGGGCTGGCACCGGTGGTCGTACCTGCTCTTCTTCGCCGCCGGTTTCGTCCTGGCCACCGACACGCGCTGGCGCACCGCCATGCGGCGCGACGCGCGTGCGGCGGCCTGCCTCGGCGTGCTGTTGTTCGTGGCGGCGGCCCCCGGTTTCACCACCGTCGACGATCCCTTCACGGGGACCACCCCTCTGGCCGTCGCATCACGAGCCCTGTTCGGTGCGGCCGGATGGTGCCTGGTCGTCGCCATCCCCGGCGTCCTCGACCGCCCAGGACGCCGACTGCCGCAGGAGCCGGTGACCTCACCGGACAGGACCTCGCGCCGACGTGCCTACCGCTATCTCGCCGCCGCGGTCCTGCCGTTGTACGTCCTCCACCAGCCGATCGTCGTCGCCGTTGCCTACGTCGTGGTGGGCTGGTCGGCGCCGATCGCGGTCGAGTACCTGGCGCTGGTGACGATCTCCCTCGTGCTGACCCTGACCGCGTACGAACTGCTGGTGCGCCGGACACGCGTGACGCGTCTCCTGTTCGGCATGCGGGCATGAGCTCTGGTGCCCGAGTCCTGATGCCGATTGCCGATTGCCGATTGCCGATTGCCGGATGCCGGACGCCGATTGCCGATTGCCGGATCCGACGTCGGCTCAGGTGTGCCGTTCCTTCGCCGTCCGGGTCTCCAAGGCGTGCAGGACGGCGACCATGTCCTGGTCGCCGTGGCCCTGTCGGACGGTCTCGTCGTAGAGGGCGTGGCACACGTCGAGGAGCGGGGACGTCAGGTCCGCCCCGCGGGCGGCCTCGGCGATCAGCCGGTTGTTCTTCAGGACGTCCGCGGCGGCGGCCTGCACGGAGAAGTCGCGCTCCAGCAGCTTCGGCGCCTTGCCCCGGGAGACGGAGCTGGCCATGGGCCCGGCGTTCAGGACGTCTCGCAGGAGGCGTTGGTCGAGCCCGTGCCGCTCGGCGAAGTGGAACGCCTCGGCGAGCCCCGTGACCAAGGTGATCAGGAACAGGTTCACCGAGAACTTCATCAGCAGCGCACCCGGGACGGCTCCGCACGTGAACGTCTCACGGCACATCGGCGCGCACAGGCGCCGTACGGCCGCCACGGCGTCCTCGTCGCCCGCCAGCATCCCCACCAGGTCGCCCCTCTCGGCAGGGACACGGCTGCCGGAGACCGGGGCCTCGACGTACCGCCCGCCCGCGGCCCGCACGTCCTCCTGGAGGTCGCGGGAGAAGCCGGCCGAGGTCGTGCCCATGTGCACGACGGTTCGGCCGATGACACGCGGTGCGAAATCCGGTGTGCCGCGCCCCAGCACCGCGTCCACGGCCGCCTCGTCGGCCAGCATGAGGAACACGGTCGCCGCCCGGTCGAAGACCTCGGCAGCGCTCGCGGCGATTTCGGCGCCGGCGGCTCCGAGCGCCTCGCAGCGCTGCGGGGTGCGGTTCCAGACCACGAGAGGCGTCCCGGCCCGGGCGAGACGGAGGGCCATGGGCTGCCCCATGACCCCCAGACCGATGAAACCGACGTACATCACGCACCGCCTTCCCGGCCCCGCGCGCAGGCCGAGCCGCCTCACCGCCGCCGGGCCGCCGACCTCACCGCGCTTGACTATGACCGCGGTCATAGTAGCGGTGATTATGACCACGGTCATAGACTCCGGGCGCGGAAACAAGGCGAGAGCACGGCGCGCATGGACCCGCTTCCCGGCGCGGTGGACCTGGAGAATGGCGCCGAGTGGACTCGGAGAACCTGGCGAGCGAACGGAGGCCGGCCATGGCGAAGGCCGAACGGGGACCGCGCGAGCGGATGGTCTTCAGCGCGGCCCAGTTGATCCGCCGTGACGGAGTCCACTCCACCGGCATGCGCCAGGTCGCCGTCGACGCGGCGGCGCCCCGCGGATCGCTCCAGCACTACTTTCCCGGCGGCAAGACGCAGTTGGTCGACGAGGCGGTGGGCTGGGCCGGGCGGTACGCGGCACGCCGTGTCCCACGCTTCCTTGCCGCGCTGCCCGAGCCGACGCCGAGCGGGCTCTTCGCGGAGATGGTGCGCCAGTGGACCGACGAGTACAAGGCCGCCGGCTTCGCGGGCGGGTGCCCGGTGGCCGCCGCGACGGTGGAGTGCGCGGAGTCGGTCGCCTCGACGCGCACCGCCGCGTCCGGGGCCTTCACGATGTGGACCGGTGCGGTCGCCGAGGCCCTGACCGGGATGGGCGTCCCCGAGGAACGGGCCGGCGCACTGGCCACGCTCATGATCAGCAGCCTGGAGGGAGCGATCCTGCTCGCGCGCGCCGAGCAGGACGTCCGTGCCCTGACGACCGTGGCGCGGGAACTGGGCCCCTTGCTCGACGCGGCCGTGAGGCAGGACAACCCCTGACGGAGCCAGGCCAGCCGCCGCGCTTCCCAGCCCGACGACGCCCACCCAGCGGGACCGCCCCCTCTCCCTGCGTCACCCAGCCATGCCCGGCCCGGTCTCGCCCGGCGCGGGGCCGCCCCTGACCTTGGTGTCACCCGGCCCGGCCCATCCTCGCGCGGCTCAGGGACCGCCCCTGATGCCGCGTCACCCTGCGCCACCCGGCCCGGCCTCGCCCGGCCCAGGGACCGTCCCTGATCCTGCGCCACCCTGCGCCACCCGGCCCGGCCCTGCCCGGTCACTCCCGCGCAGGGGCCGCCCCTGATCCCGCCTCACCCGGCCCCGACCGCTCCCGGTCCACCCGGGCGCGCGACCATGCCCGCCCCCGCGAGGAGCAGCACCGCCGCCGCGAGGACGAGCAGCGCACGCCCGGTGCCCAGCGGCACCAGCAACAGCGCGCCGAGCACCCCGCCGCTGAAGATTCCCCCCACGGTCGCCGTCCAGCGCGTCCTGGCCAGCCGCTGCTGCGCCGTCATCCCGTGCAGCGCCGCCCGGGGGCGCCTGAGTACGTCGTTGATGAGCTCGGCGATGGCCGTCTGGCTGAGCAGCGTCGGCATGCCCGGCACATGCACCCGCAGCACGGTGGAAGCACGTACGCCCATGGCCAGCGCGACGAGTGCCACGACCCCGTGATCGCCGGCGGCGGGGACGGTCCCCGTGCCGTACCGCGCCAGGGCCAGCGCACCTGCGCACACCAGCAGGGCGGCCTCGCAGACGAGCCCGACCGGGAACCACGGCCCGCTGCGATCCGCCAGGTGCGTCAGAACGACGCCCGCGACGGCTGCTCCGGCCATGAACGCGCCGATCGCGGTGGCGGGCCGCGCCACGGGGACGACACCCTCCCCGGCGAGCGCGAAGGAAAGGAAGAGGACGTTGCCGGTCGCCAGGGCGCAGAACACCTTGCCCATGGTCAGAAAGCTCACGGCGTCGACGGCACCCGCGAGCACGGTGAGCACGGTCATGACGGCCACCCGCCGGGCATCGGTCGCGAGGACCGTGGACGCATCGGACATGCGCCCAGTGTGATCAGCACCGGTGGCCGGCGACCGGACCACGGCCGGGACACGCGACCGATGGCTACGGGCGGACTACCACGGCCGACGCGGGGCGGCTGAGGACGCCGCCTTCCGCGGCGGCGCTCCGGCGGTTAGGGTCCGGGGACGGCGAGTCACCCACGAGGAGCTGAGACATGGTCGGTCGCCCGGGCGCGCGTTGACGTCGTAGGCCGTTCGAGCGGCCTGTCATCGCGTGCTGGCCCTGATGCCGCGGCACAGCGAGCCTTCTCCTGCCCGGACAGCCGACGCCCGGTACGCGTACGCGGCTGCGGGCCTCGTTGTCGGCCACCCGAGGGACACCCGTGTCGTCCGCTCCCGTTCCTCCCTCTCCGTCCTCTTCTTCTGCCTCTGCTTCTCCCTCTTCTTCTTCCTCTTCTTCTGCCTCCTCCGCTTCGTCCGCCGGGTCCGGTTCCGATCGGCGTGCTCCGTCCGGTCTGTGGCGGGACGCCGACTTCCGCAGACTCTGGTGCGGTCAGACGGCGTCCCAACTCGGTGAACACGCAACTCTGGTGATCCTGCCGCTCCTTGCGGTCCTGACGCTCGACGCCGGCGCCGCGGAACTCGGCGTCCTGCGCGCGGTGGGACAGGCTCCCGTCCTGCTGCTGTCGCTGCTCGTCGGTGCGTGGGTCGACCGATGGCGTACCCGCACGACGATGGTGCTCGCGGATCTCGGCAGGGCCCTGGCTCTGGGCGCGGTCGCCGTCGCCGAGCTCGTCGGCGGGCTCGGCATGCCCGCACTGCTGGCGCTCACCTTCACCGTCGGGGCCCTGTCCGTGGTCTTCGACGTGGCGTACCAGGCGTCTCTCGTGCGGCTGGTGGAGCGTGACGAACTGGTGCGGGGCAACAGCGCGCTCGAGGGCAGCCGGTCCGCCGCGCAGATCGGCGGTCCCGCGCTCGGCGGGGCACTGGTCTCCCTGTTGTCGGCCCCCGTCGCCGCCGCCTCCGGCGCGCTGTTCTTCGCGTTGTCGTTCCTGTCGATCCGGCGCATCCGACGGGACGAGTCGACTCCGGCAGGCCGGGAGGAGGAGCCCGCGCGGATCGGACGGCGGATCCGCGAGGGGCTGGGCTTCGTCGTCCGTGACGCGTTGCTCCGGTCCGTCTGCCTGGCCTCTGCCGCGTTCCAGTTCTCCTTCGCGGCCATGATGACCGTCCACCTCCTGTTCCTGCCCCGGGAGCTGCACCTGTCGGGCACGCTCGTCGGGCTGGTGCTCGCGGCGACGGGGCCGGGCGCGCTCCTCGGCTCGCTGCTGGCCGCCCGCCTGCCGGCCCGGTTCGGACACGGCACGGTGCTCGTGGGCGCGGCGGCGCTCGGCGACGGCGCGTTCCTGCTCGTGGCCCCGCTGGACGGTTCCCCCGCGGTCACGGTTCCCGTGCTGCTCGGGGTGGGCTTCCTGTTCGGGTGCGGCGGCCAGCTGGTGAATGTCACCATCATGGCCGTGCGGCAGGCCGCCACCCCCGACGAGATGCAAGGACGCGCGGCGGCGACGATCACGTGTGCCGGCCTGGGGCTGACCCCGCTCGGCTCCCTGACCGGCGGGTTCATCGCGGGGGAGTGGGGGCTGCGCACCGGCCTGCTGGTGACCGCCGCGGGCATGCTGCTGTCCCCGCTGGTGATGGCCCTGTCTCCGCTCGCCCGCCTCGGGCGGCGGCTCCCGTCCCCACCCGGCCGACCCGGAAGCGCGAGCCCACGCGAACCGTGATCTCCCCGGTCGGAGCCGGACCTGTGGAAGGCTGGAGGGGTACGGACCGACCTGTGGGCCGGACCCCGGGCGGCGCCCGTGCTGGTCACCGGGCCGTGGGGTCCGACCGGGCCGTGGTGCCCTCCCCGGCGCGTCCCCTGGCCGTTCGCAGGTCTGGTACCGCATCGTGAACGGGTTGCTGACCTGCAAGGAGGCCGCCGCGGACGTCTGCTCGGGCAGACGGGTGCGCCGGTGAGGTCGACAGGCCTAAGGGGCGAATGTGATGAGCCGAGCGAACCAGCGGTCTGAGCAGGCGGTCTACCCCGAGGGTTCGGCTTCCGGCCCGAGCGGGCTGATGGACGTGCTGGGTATCGCCGCGGTCCTGTTGGAGGCCGACGGCCGGATCGACATGTGGAGTCCGCAGGCCGAGGCACTGTTCGGTTACACCGGTGACGAGGCGGTCGGGCAGTACGCGGCCCGACTGCTCCTCCATCCGGAACACCGGCGGGCCGGGATGAGACTGTTCGCCGAGGTGATGGAGACCGGCCGGGGCTGGGCCGGATCGTTCCCCGTCCGGCACAAGGACGGCAGCACCCGCACCGTCGAGTTCCGCACCATGCGGCTGACCGACAACCTCGGCGACCACTACGCCCTCGGTCTGGCCACCGACCGGGCCACGGTGCAGCAGATGGAGCGCGAGGTGGCGCTCTCCAGCCAGCTCGTCACCCAGGCGCCGATCGGACTGTCCGTCCTGGACACCGACTTGCGGTACGTCGCGGTCAACAGCGCCCTCGCCTCGATGCACGGCGTCCCCGCGGCCGACCACATGGGCCGCCACTTCCGGGAGATCCTGCCCGGAGCGCCCTTCGCCGCCGCCGAGAACCACATGCGGGAGGTCCTGGAGACCGGGCGGCCCCTCGTGGACGAGCAGGTGGTGGGCCGCACCCGCGCCGACCCCGACCACGACCACGCCTGGGCCGTGTCGATCTACCGCCTGGAGGACCAGGGCGGCCACGTACTGGGGATCGCCAACGTGGTGGTGGACGTCACCGACCGGTACGAGGCCGCCCAGCAGGCCGACCGGGCCCAGCAGCGCCTGCGTCTGATGGCCGACGGCTCGGCACGCATCGGGACCACCCTGGAGGTCGAACGCACCGCGCAGGAACTGGCGGACGTCCTGGTGCCCGACCTGGCCGACATGATCGCGGTGGACATTCTGGACTCCGTGCTGCGCACGGGCCGCCCGGACCGGGGAGACGGCCCCGCGCTGTTCCGGGCCCTGGCGGTGAAGACCGCCTACCCCACCGGGGCCTCCGAGGCGATCATCGCGCCCGGGCACCTCACGACGTACCACACGGACCACCCTGCGGCCCACTGCCTGCGCACCCGCAAACCGGTGCTTATCACGCACATCGACAAGGGCGACCTCCGCCGGATCGCAGCCGACGACGCCGCGGCCGGGCTGCTCGCACAGGCCGGTGTTCACACCGACATGGCCGTCCCCCTCATCGCCCGCGACGAGATCATCGGCGTGATGGGGCTGGCCCGCGCGCGCAATCCGCAGCCCTTCGACGAGGACGACCTCACCCTCGCCTGCGAGCTGGCCTCGTCCGCCGCGCTGAGCATCGACAACGCCATCCTGCACCAGCACATCCGCACCGCCGCCGAGACCCTCCAGCGCAGCCTGCTGCCCCGGCCCTCGCCCCGCCGCCCCGGTCTGGAGATCGCCGCCCGGTACCGGCCCGCGGTGGCCTTCAGCGAGGTCGGCGGCGACTGGTACGACGTCATCCCGCTCGGCGGGGACCGCACCGCGCTCGCCGTGGGCGACGTCATGGGCAGCGGGATCCCGGCCGCCACCGCCATGGGCCGGTTGCGTACCGCGACCTCCACCCTCGCCGACCTCGACCTCGCCCCGAGCCGCATCCTCACCCACCTCGACAAGATCACACAGGGCCTCGACCCCTACATCGCCACCTGCGTGTACGCGGTGTACAACCCGCACGCGGCCCGCTTGCAGGTCGCCTGCGCCGGTCATCTCCCACCGGTCCTGGTACGGGCCGGCCGAACTCCCGAACTGCTCGACCTGCCCACCGGCACCCCGCTGGGCGTCGGCGGCGGCCACTTCGAGACCTCCGCCGTCGCCATGAACCCCGGTGACCAACTCGTCCTGTACACGGACGGACTGGTCGAGACCCGGGACGACCCGATCGACGAGCGCCTGGAGGCCCTCCTGCGTCTGCTCTCCCCGCCGTGCGACTCGGCGGAGGAGACCTGCGACCGGCTGCTGCGGGAGCTCCGGGGGCCGACCGACCACGACGACGTCGCGCTGCTCATCGCCCGAGCCCGCCCGCTGTCCCGGCCTTGAGCACGCCACCGGCCTCCGTGCCCGCTCCGTGCCCGCCCGCTGTCCCGACCTTGAGTACGCCACCGGCCTCCGTGCCCGCTCCGTGCCCGCCCGCTGTCCCGGCCCTGAGCACGCCACCGGCCTCCGTGCCCGACCTGTGGCCCGGCCCTGGGCACGCCACCGGCCTCCGTCGCCGGTCCCGTGGCGGCCCGCGCACTCGCTGATGTGTGCGAAGCGGTCACCGGTGTTATTCAATGAGGTGTGCGGTCAGGGACTCGGGGCCCACCCGCACGGGTCCGGAAACAGCCCCGGCACGGTGCCGGGGATTGCTGAGAGAGCCGCATGGACTCCACACCCTCGCCCTCGCCCCCACCCTCGTCCTCCTCGGCGTTCGAACTGGTCAGCCACGCCCTGGGGCGCTACATCCCGCAAGGCGGCACGTCGGCGGCCGACGCGCCGCGTGAGTCCGCTCCGCGCGAGCGGGTGCAGGAAGATCCGGCGGACGGCCGACAGGAACAGATCCTCGGCGCCCTCAACCTGGACCGGGAACTGCGCATCACCCGCTGCAACCTCGACGCCCCCGTGTTCGCCGGTCTCGATGCCCGGGCCGGCAAGCCGTTCGTCGACCTCCTGCCCCCCGGGGACGTCCCCACGGTCACCCGCCGCCTCCGGCAGGTCGTGGAGAGCGGCGAGGCGCACGTCGCCCGGATCCAGCGGCTGAGGCGCGGCGACGGGTCCGAGCTGGTCGTGTCGATGAGCATCCTGCCCGCCGCGTCACCGGAGGAGGACCTGACCGTCTCCGTGATCGCCATGGCACGGAGACTGCACCTCTACGCCGCCGAGACCGCCATCGGCACCTCGCTGGACATCGGCGAGACCGCGCAGTCGCTGGCGGAGTCCTTGCTGGCCTGGGGAGACGTCGCCGCCGTCGACCTCGACTTCGCCGTGTGGACGGGCGAGGGAGTGACCGGCAAGGCGCAGGGGCGCATCCACCTGCGGCGGGCGGCGCTGGTCCCGGACCGGGTGTGGCCCGAGGGCTACCTCACCCCGGGCGACGACCTGCCCGGCGACGCGAGCCGGCTGCTGGCCCAGGCGGTCCTGCGCGACGACGCCCCGCAGACCATCGTCATCCCCGACCGGCAGGCGGTCGAGCGGGTCTTCGGCAATCCCCGGGTGGTGCGCGCCCTGGTGCCCAGTGGACGGTCGGCGGGCGTGGCGTGCATTCCCCTGGTCCTGGACGGCGTGCCGCCCGTCGTCCTGGGCGTCGCGGAGGTGTGGCGGCGGGCGGACTACCCCTTCCGCGACAGCGAGCTGTTCGACCTGCAGGAACTGGTGGCCAGAACCGCCCACCACGTGGACCTGGCCCGTCAGCACCAGCGCGAGCACACCCAGGTGCTGGCCCTGCAGCGCCGGCTCCTGCCCCGCACCGGCGGCGACACCATCGACATCGCCAGCATCTACCAGCCCGCCACCCCCGACAGCGCCGGCGTCGGCGGCGACTGGGTGAACAGCTTCCCCCTGCCCGACGGCCGCACCGCCCTGGTGGTCGGCGACGTCGTCGGCCACGGTCTGGGAGCCGCGGCGACCATGGGCCAGCTGAGCATGGAGGCCCGCGCTCTGCTGTCCGCGGGGCTCGCGCCCGACCAGGTGCTGGAGCACCTGGACGAGACCGTGACGATGCTGGACGACGCGGAGTCCGGGCTGGCCGCCGGCTACAGCGCGCTGGGCTCGACCTGCTGCATCGCCCTCTACGACCCGGTGGGCCATCACGTGACCCTGTCGAGCGCCGGTCACCTGCCCCCGATCCTGGTCTCCCCGGACGGGCGCGCGGGGCCGCTCTCGCTCCGTCCCCACCCGGGCCTGGGCGCCGAGTTCGCGCTGCGGGAGCCGTTCGACGTGTACACCATCGGCGTGCCCCCGGGCTCGGTGCTCGCCCTGTACACCGACGGCCTGGTGGAGGATCCCGCCCTCTCGATCGACGAGGGAATCGACCGGCTGGCGGACAGGGTGTCGAGGGTGCACCCCTGGGACGCCCTGCAGCAGACGGCACGGGACGTCGTCTCCGCCCTGGCACCCGCCCCCCAGCGCGACGACGTGACCCTGCTGCTCGCGCGGATGATCGGCTACCGCAAGGGCGACACGGCGACGTGGCGGCTGCCCGCGCGCAGCGACGCCCCCGCCCGGGCCCGCGAGCACGTCGCGGCGCTGCTGAGGCAGTGGGACGCCAGGGACGACACCCGGGAGAGGGTCATGCTGCTGGTCAGCGAGCTGGTCACGAACGCGGTGCGCTTCGCCACCGGCCCCATCACCGTACGGCTGATCAGGGCCGGTCACGGCCTGCTGTGCGAGGTGGGCGACACCGGCAACGGCAGGCCCCGCCTGAGGCGCGGCGACCTGCTCGACAACGGCGGTCGAGGCCTCGGCATCGTGCACCGCCTCACCACCCGGTGGGGGGTGCGGTGGACCGACACCGGGAAGGTGGTGTGGGCGGAGATCGCGAGGTGACGCGGCGCACCCGGCACGCGTACGTCCGCCGCGCGACCCGGACCGGTCCCGTCCTCGGGCGGAGCCACCGGAGCTCCGGACGGTACGTGCGGGCCTGCTACCGGCGGAGCCGCCGGAGCTCCGGACGGTACGTGCGGGCCTGCTACCGGCGGAGCCGCCGGAGCTCCGGACGGTATGTTCGCGCCTGCTACAGCCACTGCCCTTCCAGAGCGGTGGCGGTGAGTCCCGGTGCCGCGGCGTACAGCACCGCGCGGTTGCCCGGCTTCTGCTGCCCCGCGTCGTGTGCCCGCCGCAGGATGTCGAACACGGCCGCCCCTCCGCGGTTGCCGCTGGTGTAGCTCTCCCGGCTGTAGTCCAGCAGCCCCGACGGCCACCCGTCGGGCATCGTCTGCTCCATGTACTCCAGCACGCGGGTGCCCCCGGGGTGCGCGAGCAGGACGTCGGGGTGCCAGGAGTCGGGGTCGTCCTGGTACCGGGTGCGCAGCCACTCCCACATCGCGGTGACCGTCTCCTGTACGGCGCGCGGCCCACGCCGGTCCATCACGAAGTGGGTGCCGTCCACCCGCGTCTCCAGCCGGTGCAGATCCTGCGTGCCGGGCAGGGTGTGGTGCCAGGCCGCGTCGAGGCGCAGCACCGACTCGGGCCGCGGGCGGCCGGTGACCACCGCGGCGACCGCGGTGTCCGCGAACAGCAGCCGGACGATCAAGGACTCCAGCGTGTCGTCCCCGGGCTGGTAGGTGGTGCTCAGCGCCTCCGAGATGACGACCAGGACGACCCGGTCGGGGTCCGCGGCGACCAGATCCGCCGCCAGCGCCAGGGAACGCGTCCCCGCGATGCACGCCCACTGCGTGGCCGGCAGCAGCATCACGTCGCTGCGCAGCGGCAGCCTGTTGGCGAGGGCCATGTCCAGGCCGGGCAGAGCCGGGGTCGTGGAGTGACTGGTGATCAGGCAGTCGACGTCGGCGGCATCCAGCCCGGCGGTCTGCAGGGCCCCGCGCGCCGCACGCTCACCGTAGGCCTGCACGGCCTCCCAGGCGGGTGCGGTGCGCTCCTCGACGGTCTGCGGCGCGGGTATGGACTCCAGGGCGGCGATCACGCGCTCCACGTCCCGCGGGGCGAACCCGTCGCGAGCCAGCGCCTCTTGGGCCGACGCGGTGCCGACAGCCCCCAAGGTTGAGCCCTTGCCCGGTGCGACGGCGGTCTCCAGCGGCAGCATCCAGCCGCGCGTCTCGATGCCCGTGCTCGCCGCGATGCCGTCGACCCGCGGCGCCCACGCCGCATGCGGGTGCCGTTCGTTCACCTCCGCCACGATCTGGCTGGTCTTCACGGCGTGCTCGCCGTGTATCACGGCTGGCGGGCAGAGATATGCGGCCATGAGGGGGCACCTTCCGAGGGGATACGGGGAGAAAGTCGAGAGTGCTGTGTCATGGGTCACTTTTGAACGTCACACTCAAGAGGATGTGCGTAGGCCCCAGTTCGGGAGCACTCATCCGCTTCGAGCATGGACGCCAAAGGGACATTTCCGCTGTGATGCAGACAACTTAGGCGGCATTTCGGGCATGTGACACGCCGCACATCGCCGAGTGCACCCCTTCTCCCCACCCGGCGAGCGAGCTGCCGTCCCGCTACCGGACAGGCTCCAGCGTGCACCGGAGTGGCGCAGGCCGAATGCCGCGCCCTGGCACGGACGTTGCCGGACGCCCTGTCGGCGGCTCCGGTGACGTACAGGGAGGGAGTCCACGCCATGCCCGTCAGAGGCGATCCGGCCGGCAGGGAACTGCTGGCCGAGGCGGACGCCACGCACCGATGCGCCGGGATTCGGGCGTGGCCCTGACCGGCCTGCGTCCGTTCCACGAGACCCACCGCAGCGCCGATGGACAGGTGAGCGCATCGCTGGGCGGCGAGGAGTACGCGGCGGCCCGGTCTCGTGGTGCCTCGGCCGAGAACGCCCCGCGACCGGTGCGGGAGGAGGGGACGTCCACCGGGGGCCGGCCCGCACCCGAACGGGTGGTTCCCGCACTCCGACAGCGTAGGGGGACGCCTCACGCAGGGCGGCGGAACCCGGTCGGGCCGGAAGCTCCGAGGTGCGGTCCGTTCACCTGCCCCACCGGAACCGGACCCCCTCCCTCGCCTCCGACCGCCTCACCGTCCGGGAGCCCACCATGTCCCCTGCGAACCCTCCCCGCGTGAGCGTGATCATCCCCGCCTACAACTCCATGCCCGAACTCACCGCATGCGTCACCTCCGCCATGGAGCAGACGCTCGGCCCGGACGAGATCGAGATCATCGCCGTCGACGACGGCTCGACCGACGGCACCGGCGCCGAACTCGACCGCCTCGCACGGACCTGCTCCCGCATGCGCGTCGTCCACCAGCCCAACAGCGGAGGAGCCGGAGGCCCCCGCAACACCGGACTGGACCTGGCCCGCGGCGACTACGTCTTCTTCCTCGACTCCGACGACTACCTCGGTCCGGACGCCCTGCGCCGCATGGTCGCGATGGCGGACGAGAACCGCACGGACGTGGTCCTCGGCAAAATGGTGTCGGTCGGCGGACGAGCCGTGCCGACGGCCGTCTTCTCCCACAACCAGCCCCGCACGGACATCTTCTCCTCCGCCGCCTACCGCACCCTCGGCTGCTGGAAGCTGTTCAGACGCTCCCTGATCGAACGGCTCGGCCTGCGCTTCCCGCCGTACCGCAACTGCGAGGACAAGCCGTTCACCGCCGCGGCCTACCTCAACGCCGACGGCATCTCCGTCGTCGCGGACTACGACTGCTACTACTCCCGCAACCGCCAGAACGGCAACAACCTCACCCTCACCGCCGCCGACCTCGTCCACCGCATGGACGGCACCCGGTTGTGCTTCGAAACGGTCGCCCGCTACCTGGAGCCGGGGCCGCGCCGGGACCGGATCATGCGCCGGCACGTGGAGTGGGAACTGTGCGGACCGCTGCGGGCCCTGCTGCCCCGCGAGAGCGAACGGCGGGCGAGGGAGCACTTCTACCCGCAGTTCCGGCACTGGGCCCGGAGTTACGTGAGCGACGGCCTCTTCCGGTCGCTCGCCCCGCCGGACCGGCTGATCGTCCACCTGCTGCGCACGGACCGCTACGAGGACCTCATGACCGTGGCGCGCAACGCCAAGGAGGACGCGGCGCGCGACAACGTCGTGGACAAGGGCCGCGTCTACTGGTCCCACCCGTTCTTCCGGGACCCGGCGAAGGCGGTCCCGGACGACTGCTTCGACGTCACGGACCGCCTCCCGGTCCACCACGAGCTGACCGAGGTGTCCTGGACGGGCGACGGCCACGTGCTCCGGCTCACCGGACACGCCCGCATCGAGTCCCTCGGCCCGCTCCAGCCCACGACCCGGCTGATCCTGCGCCCGAACGGATTCCGGCACCCGGACATCCCCGTGCCGGTGACCGTCGGCACCGCCGTGCGTCCCGGCGACGACCCGGCGACCGGATTCACCGTCGACGTGGACCTGCGCACCGCGGACGCGGGCTCCCCCCTCAAAGACGGCCTGTGGGACGTCCACCTCGACGTCCGCGCCCAGGGAGTCCGCCGAACCGTCAGGCTGCGAACCACCTCGACGGCGACCGACAGCCGACGGGCGACGCCCCCGCGGCGAGAGCCGGCGGCCGACGCCCGGCCCGGGACGGAACCCGCCACCGCCCGTCCCTTCCTCACCGCCCAAGGTCACTTCTCCCTGGAGGTCCGGAGCCCGGATGCCGGTGCGGCGTCCCCCGTGACGGAAGTCGCCTGGGACCCCTCCCGACGCGCCACACTCGTCGTGAGCGGTCGCCTCACCGGCGAAGCCGGAGGCCCCCGGCCCACCGCGCTGCACGCAGAAGCGGACCGGGGCTCCGTACGAGAGGTGCCGCTGCTGTACGCCCGGGACGGCAGCCGGTCCTTCACCGCCCGCATGCCGGTCCGGAAACTGCGGCCGGGGCGGTGGACGCTGACCCTCCGCACAGAGGCCCCGGGGCGTCGCCTCCCCGTCCGGGCCACGACGGAGCTGCCCGGCACCCGCTGGTTCCGCACCTCACGGCTCGGCTACCCCTACTACGCCAAGCCGCTGCGGAACGGCCCGCGGGGAACCCTGGTGCTGCGCGTGGCGCCGATCAGGCTGGTGGCGGCCGTCCGGCGCCTCCTCGGCTGACGCCGGCGCACGACCGATCCCCTCACCTCAGTCGAGGGAAAGGCCCAACTGCAGGGCGACGGTGCTCAGGGCCGCCCCCAGCGGGAGAGCGACCCTCGTGAGGGCGTGCCGGTCGCCCCGGGTCTGATCCCGGTTGACGATCAGCACCGGCTTCCCGGCCTGGGCCGCCTGGCGGACGAAGCGGAGGCCGGACATCACGGTCAGGGAGGAGCCCAGGACCAGCAGCGAGGCCGCCTCGCGCACCAACGCGCGGCAGTGTTCCACCCGTTGGGGCGGAACGGCTTCGCCGAAGAACACGACGTCCGGCTTGAGGATGCCGCCGCATGCCGTGCAGGGGACGACACGGAAGCCTGCCACCTGGTCGTCCGTCAGGTCGGCGTCCCCGTCGGGGTTGATCCCGGCGGCCACAGGCGCGAAGCCCGGGTTGGCCTCCTCGAGCCGCCGGGCCAGGTCGCGGCGCGGGCTGAAGGCGCCGCAGGAGAGGCAGACGACCCGGGCCAGGGACCCGTGGAGTTCCACGACGTGCTCGCTGCCGGCGGCCTGGTGCAGACCGTCTACGTTCTGGGTGACGACACCCGAGAGCAGGCCGTGCCGTTCGAAGGCCGCCACGGCCCTGTGCCCGGCATTGGGCCGGGCCCGGCCGAAGGTGCGCCAGCCGAGGTGGCTGCGCGCCCAGTACCGGCGCCGCGCCGGGGCGGTGGCGGTGAAGTCCTGGTAGGTCATCGGGGTGTGCCGGCTCAGGCTCCCGCCCTCGCCCCGGTAGTCGGGGATGCCCGACTCCGTGGAGATACCGGCTCCGCTGAGCACCAGCACTCCACCGGCACGCAGCGCATCGGCGACCGGCTCCAGATCCGTGGTCCCCGGCGGCAGGTCCTCGGCAGGGGTCCAGCTCAGGGTGGGACGCATGCGCATGCCGCAAGGGTACGAAACGGCAGCCCCGGCGGAGCGTTCACTCTCAACCCATTGCAACGCACTGGATCCTGTCATTGCGTTAAGTGCCATCGTCGTTGCAACGAATTAGCGCCCTTGAGCTGCACACGCGAGGTTCGTGCGCAACAAGGGCGTTGCTCATTGCGTGAATGCAACGTAGCTTTTCCATCATCGGAAACAGCGCACCGCGCGCACCGAACGAAGGAGAAGCACGATGCAGAAGTTCGACACCCCCGCCCCCGTCTCCGCTGTCCTGGACGTCCCCGCCGGGCGCATCCGGCTCATCGCCGCCGACCGGGCCGACACCACCGTCGAGGTCCTGCCCGCGGACGCCGCCGGGAGCCGCGACGTGCGGGCCGCCGAGCGGATCGACGTCCGCTACGACGACGGCGTCCTGCGCATCACGGCCCCCGGGGCGAAGAACCGGATGCTCGGGAACTC
>NZ_JBHWFG010000042.1:0-61782 GCF_042733745.1 Streptomyces sp. NPDC059696 | reverse complement strand
CCCCCCCCCCCCCGGGGGGGGGGGGCGCCCCCCGGGGGGGGCGGGGGGCCGCCCCGGGGGCGCCCCCCCCCCCCCCACGCCCGGTGCGGCAGGTCAGGCGAGCTTCGCGGTCAGCGTGATGGGCGTGGCCTTGAGGGCCTGGCTGACCGGGCAGCCGGTCTTGGCCTCGTCGGCGGCGGCCTGGAAGGCCGCCTCGTCGATGCCGGGGACGGTGCCCTCGACGGTGAGGTGGATGCCGGTGATGCCCTCACCGGGCTGGAAGGAGACGTCGGCCGAGGTGATGAGCTTGGTGGGCGGCGTCCCGGCCTTGTTGAGGATGTTGGAGAAGGCCATGGAGAAGCAGCTGGAGTGGGCGGCCGCGATCAGCTCCTCGGGGCTGGTCTTGCCGTTCGCCTCCTGGGCGCGCGAGGCCCACGTGACGGGCTGCTCGCCGATGGCACCGGAGGAGTCGAAGGAGACGACGCCGTTGCCCTCGAGCAGGTTGCCTTCCCAGACCGTGTGTGCGGAGCGCGTGGTAGCCACGAGTTCTTCCTTTCGCGTGCGGACTCGCGTGCGGGCCCGTCTCCGGGCCCCGTGTCCCCCATCCGATCACACTACGGCTCAACTCACGCGGAAGACCTGTCCTCTGAGACGGTGCCGGGCCTCACGCGGCCTGTTCCTCCTCGGTGGCCGTCACCGGCACCTGCGGTCCGTTCGCCTCGTGCAGCCAGCGCGACAGGACCCGGTGCACCTGCTCGGCGCCGACGAGTTCCTCGCCCTCGCCGACCGGTGCGGAGACACCGAGCGGGGACAGCAGGAAGGGCCTGCCCTGAGCGCCGCCGAGGCCGCCGTGGGAGCCGATCTGCTCCTCGAAGGCGAGGACTTCGCCGTCGGCCGGGTCGTGGAAGGAGTTGACCATGATGTCGGCGGTGTGCGGGAAGGAGTGCGTACGGCGTATCGCGTCGGCGGCGCCCGGGCCGAAGGGGGCGAGCGGGCCGGGGTTGTCGTCGAGGTCGGCCAGCGGGATCTCGGCGCCGTACGCACCGAGGACGACACCGCCGTGCTCCTCGCTGCGGACCAGCAGGAAACCGATCCCGGGGTGGTTGGCGAGGGTCGGCAGCAGCGCGGGGTGACGGGCGTCGATCTCCTCCCTGCTCATCCGGTGCGGGACGTCCGGGAAGGAGACAAGACCGAGGTTGCCGGAGGCCAGCACGATCGGTTCGGAGCCGCGCGCGGGGCGGTGCTGGTCGCCGGTCTCCGCGACGGGGAAGCGCAGCGCGGCGCGCACGGCGGCGCGGGCCTCGGCCCCGCTGCGGGTGCGCTCCGCCTTGCGCGGCACGGGCATGCCGCAACCGGCCCGCACCAGGTCGCCGAGCGTGAGCCCGTAGCGGGAGCGGAAGGTCTCGCCGGGGCTCTGACCGTGGTCGGACAACACGACGATCCGGTACGGGCGCGGGGCGTGCTCGGCGACCTTCTCGATGAGGGCGAGTGAGCGGTCGAGGCGTTCGAGGACCTTCTGCGCGTCGCGGCTCGCCGGGCCGGAGTGGTGGGCGACCTCGTCGTACGCCACCAGGTCGGCGAAGACGGCCGTGCGGCCGACGAGCAGGTCGCCGGTGACGGCGGCGACGACGACATCCCGCTCGACGACCGTGGCGAAGGCCCGGACGAGGGGGTAGAGGCCGCCGCGGGAGACGCGCGGGCGCTGCTTGCGCAGGCGCGCCCGGGTGGACTGGCCGATCTCGCGGCCGACCTCGGCGATGAAGGAGAGCGCTGTGCGCACCGCGTTGGCCGGGTCGGAGAAGTAGGCGAAGTAGCCCGCGCGGGAGCGGTTCTCGCGGCTGCGTCTGCGGGCCGCGATGGACAGCACGAGGGCCTGCTGTTCGGCACCGCCGCTGAAGAGGTTGCCGCGGCTGGCGCCGTCGACGGCGAGCAGCCCGCCGTGCCCCGCGTGCTCGACGGCGCGGCGCTGCAGTTCGGCGGCGCTGGTCGGGCGGTTGCAGACGACCACCTCGCGGGTGTCCTTCTCGTACCAGCGGAAGGCGGGGACGTCGTGGTTGCTGCCGTGCAGGATGCCGAGCTGGCTGGCGCCGGTCTGGCTGGACCAGTCGGTGCGCCAGGGGGTGATCCGGTGGGTCGGGCGGCCGCCGTGGCCGAGGTCGAGCCAGCGGGCGACGGTGGGCATGAGGCCCTTGCCGACCGCGTCGAGCAGGGTGTCGTGGCCGACGCCGTCGAGCTGGACGAAGACCGTGCCGGGGCCGGCGGGGGCCGGGGGTCGGGAGCGGCGGCGGCGGTCGGAGAGGCGGTACAGCCTGCGGCGGTAGGCGTCGTCGTCGCGTACGGCCAGGGCGGCGCCGGTCGCGGACGCCACGGCCGACATCACGGCGGCGACCACGACGGCGGTCTCCGGAGCCGCGGCGCCGCGCTCGGCGGGGTTGAGGTGCAGGGCGAGCAGCAGCAGGGCGCCGTTGAGGAAGAACACCAGCAGCCCCAGCACCAGCGCCGGTACGAGGAGCAGCAGCCGCACGAGCAGCGGCCACACCAGGGCCGACAACAGGCCGAAGGCACCCGCCCCGAAGGCCGCCGTGACGGCTATGTCGGTCGCGCTGTCGCCGTTCTCCGAGCGGAGCCGGAAGTCCGGGAGGATCCCGGCGAGCACGAGCATGGTGACGGTGGAGACCGCCCACACGGCGACGCTCCGCCCCACCTGACTGGCGACCCGCCGCCACCGCACGCCCCGCACGCCCAGCCACCTCACGTCCCTGGCCCGCACAAGCCGCGGGTCCTCCCCCACAGTGTCTCAACGCCCGGTCGCGCCGTTTCGTCCCCGGGCCGCACACCGGTGAGGGGACGGCCTCAGCGCCCGTCGTAGCCGGCCGTCGGCATCGACAGCCGGCGGTGCACGCACGCCTTCATCGCCGCGTCGTACGCAGGCTCCGCATGCCCCACCGTCTCCACGCGTACACCGCGCCGGGCACATTCGGCGGTGAACTCCTCGACGGAGGCGAGCGCGCTCTCCAGGACCCGCCGGCTGGGCGCGACGAACAGGTCGAGGCCGGGCCGGACCCCGTCCCACAGGGCGCCGTGGTCGGGGCGCAGCCCCCGGACCAGTAACTCCC
The DNA here is from genome assembly GCF_042733745.1 of Streptomyces sp. NPDC059696. Taxonomy (NCBI): domain Bacteria; kingdom Bacillati; phylum Actinomycetota; class Actinomycetes; order Kitasatosporales; family Streptomycetaceae; genus Streptomyces; species Streptomyces sp. NPDC059696. The sequence goes on along the minus strand of NZ_JBHWFG010000042.1, from coordinate 58,687 downwards.
GGCTGACCACGTAGCCCCGCTCGGCGGCCCAGCGGGCGCACATCGCGTGCTGACTGCGGGAGTCGACGAGGAACGGATCGTCGTCCAGCTCCTCCAGCGGCGTCAGACTCGCGATCGCCGTGACCCGCACCGGCACCATGGCGTCCCCCCTCACCTCCGGTTTCGCCGCCGACCCTACTCCTGCACGTAGGCTTCGGGGGAGTCGCGCGAAGGAGGCAAAGAAGTGCCGGTGGAGATCACCTGGTGGGGTCACGCCACTTGCACCGTCGAGGACTCGAACGTGCGCGTGCTCACGGATCCCCTGTTCGCACGCCGGCTCGCACACCTGCGCCGCCGGCGCGGGGCCCTGCCGCCGCCGGGCGCCCCGCGCGCGGACGTGGCGCTGGTGTCGCATCTGCACGCCGATCACCTGCATGTGCCGTCGCTGGCGCGGCTCGCCGAGGGCACTCGCCTGCTCGTACCCCGGGGCGCGCGCCGGGCGGTGCCGGGTCTGCGCCGGCTCACGCATCTGCGGGTGACCGAGGTGGCTCCCGGGGACGAGGTGCCGGTCGGCGACGTGGTCGTACGGGCCGTGCCCGCGCGGCACGACGGGCGGCGGCTGCCCTTCGGGCCGCACCGCTCCCCCGCGCTCGGCTATGTCATATCCGGCGAGGCCCGGACGTACTTCGCCGGGGACACGGGCCTGTTCGACGACATGGCCGAGGTGGTCGGGCCGGTCGAGGTGGCGTTGCTGCCGGTGGGCGGCTGGGGACCGTACCTGGGCGAGGGGCACCTGGACGCGGGGCGGGCGGCGCAGGCGCTGGCCCGGCTGGCGCCGCGCACCGCGGTGCCGGTGCACTACGGCACGTACTGGCCGATCGGCATGGACGCCGTGCGCCCCCACGAGTTCCACGCGCCGGGGGACGAGTTCGTCCGGCTGGCGGCCCGGCACGCGCCGGCGGTGTCGGTGCACCGGCTCGGGCACGGGGAGAGCGTGCGCGTGAAGGCCGAGCGGTGAGCTGGTCCACGCCGCTGGCGCCGGTGTACCTGCTCGCGGCGTCGGCCGTCACACCGGCGTCGGTGGTTCCGGAGTCCACACAGCAGGCGATCGGGTATCCGACGCTCTTCGTGCTGGTGCTGGCCGGGGCGCTGGTGCCGGTGATCCCGACGGGGGCGCTGGTGAGTTCGGCGGCGGTGGTCGCCGTGCACCGGACGCCGCCCTTCTCCCTGGCGATGGTGTTCGTGACGGCGTCGCTGGCGGCGTTCCTGGGCGATGCGGCGCTGTACTGGCTGGGGCGGCGCGGGCTGAAGTCGAAGAACGGGTCGCGGTGGCTGGAGGCCATCCGGTCGCGGGCGCCGGAGGACCGGCTGGAGCAGGCGCAGGAGAAGCTCTCCGCCCACGGGGTGGCGGTGCTGGTGCTGTCCCGGCTGGTGCCCGCGGGGCGCATCCCGGTGATGCTGGCCTGTCTGCTGGCCGAGTGGCCGCTGCGGAGGTTCTCCCGGGGGAACCTGCCTGCCTGTCTGGCCTGGGCCGCCACCTACCAGTTGATCGGGATCCTCGGGGGGTCGCTGTTCGCCGAGCCGTGGCAGGGCGTGCTGGCGGCGATCGCACTGACGCTGCTGCTCAGCGCGGTGCCGACGGTGTGGCGGCGGGTGCGGTAGCTGCTCTCCGGGGGCGGGGGCGCCGTGGTGGGTGCGGTTGTTCTCGGGGTGCGGGTTCGCCGTGGTTGTTCGCGCAGTTCCCCGCGCCCCTGAGGGGGTGCCCTCACAGCGTCTTCGATGCGCCGATCGGCATGTCCCAGAGGTTTTCCCGGGGGAGGCCTGCTTTCTCCCAGGCCGCGCGTACGCGCGTCAGGGGCTCCAACACCGGCTCCGCGGACAGGACGAACGTGCCCCAGTGCATGGGGGCCATCCTGGTCGCCCCCAGGTCCTGGGCCGCGCGGACCGCCTCCTCCGGGTCGCAGTGCACGTCCCGGAGCCACCAGCGGGGGTCGTAGGCGCCGATCGGCAGCAGGGCCAGGTCGATGCCGGGGTAGCGGCGGCCGATGCGGGAGAACCAGTGGCCGTAGCCGGTGTCCCCCGCGAAGTAGACGCGCCGGCCGTCCCGGTCGGTGAGGACCCAGCCGCCCCACAGGCTGTGGCAGGTGTCGGTGAGGGTGCGCTTGGACCAGTGGTGGGAGGGGACGAAGTCGAAGCGCACGCCGTCCAGTTCGGCCGCCTCCCACCAGTCGAGCTCCGTCACGCGGGTGAACCGGCGGCGGTGGAACCAGCGGGCGAGCCCGGCCGGCACGAACACCGGGGTCTCGCGCGGGAGTCGGCGCAGTGTGGGGGCGTCGAGGTGGTCGTAATGGTTGTGGCTGATGACGACGGCGTCGACCCGCGGCAGGTCCTCCCAGGGGACGCCCACGGGGGTGATGCGGGCAGGGGTGCCGAGGATGCGGCGGGACCACACCGGGTCGGTGAGGACCGTCAGCCCGCCGATCCGGAGCACCCAACTGGCGTGCCCCGCCCAGGTGACGGCGACGGTGCGGGCGTCGACACGGGGCAGCGGGGCGGGGGCGTAGGGCAGCCGGGGGATGTCGGCCAGGCCGTCCGGGCCGGGTCTGACCGCGCCTTCGCGGGCGAAGCGGGCCATGGCCTTCAGGCCGGGGAGCGGTGCGGTCAGCCGGTCGTGGAAGGTGCGCGGCCACACCCGCCGCTCGGCCAGGGGGCGGGGTTCGGCCAGGGGCGGGTACGGCGGGGCGACGGGCGACGGGAGCGCGGGCCCGTCGGCTGCCCGGGTGGCCGCGCCGGTGGTCGACTCGGACTGCTGCGTCATCGGGGAGGCTCCCATCGCCGAGCGTCGTCGCGGAGATCGTCGAAGACCGACTTCAGCCGGCTCAACGCGTGGTGCACGTGCGCCAGTTCCAACGGTGTGGGCGAGGTGAGGCATTCCGCGCGTTCGGTGTCGGAGCCGGCCACCAGCGCGCCGGTGGAGAGCCGCACGCGCGGGGCTTCGAGGCCGTCGCCGAAGCGGTGCCCGCCCGGGGCGGGCATGCCGAGGCGTGCGGTGAGGAAGTCCTCCAGTTCCTGTGCGTCGCCCACGCCGTGCGCGGCCAGCGCGGGGCGCAGCGGGGCCAGGTCCACGTACAGGTGGCGGCCGGACCGCGGGGGCCGGGCGAGGGCGCCCGCGGCGACGACGGCGGAGTGCGCCTCGGCGGCCAGGAGCGCGTGCAGGCGCACGGCGGCGGCCACGCGCGCGGTGACCGCTTCGGGCTCCCCCAGGGCGTATCCGGCCGCCGCGGCGACGGGCGCGGCGACCCGGGCGTCGAGGGCGGTGAGGATGTCGAGGACGCGCGCGTGCAGGCCGGCGCCGTCCTCCCCGGCGGGGAAGCGGGCCACGGCGGCCGGCCAGCCGGGCGGGAGCAGTGCCCCGGCCAGGTCGGTGACGACGGTGACCCGGTCGGGCACCATCTCGGCGGGGCTGAGCAGCACCGTCTCGCGCGGGTCGTGCAGGGTGTCGCGCCATGTCTCGTCACTGACCAGGTGCAGGCCGGCCCCCTGGGCGGCCTCGACGGTCTCGTGGAGCAGTTCCGGCGGGGCGACGGACGCGGTGGGGTCGTCGGCGACGGACAGCACGAGCAGCCGCGGGTCGCCGCCCTCGTCGCGCACCCGGCGCACGGTCTCCAGCAGGGCGTAGGGGTCGGGCACCCCGCCGCTCTCCGGCGGGGTCGGCACGTGGAAGGCGGGGCGTCCCAGCAGCCGTGCGTACGGCGCCCACCAGGCGGCGCAGGGCCTCGGCACGAGGACATCCCCGTCGAGGGCCGCGGTCAGGGCGAGCAGCAGGGCGGGAGAGCCGGGGGCGGCGGCCACCCGGTCCGGGTCGCAGTGCAGGCCGCGCCGGTCCCAGTAGCCGCAGGCGGCCTCGCGCAGGGCCCGGCCGCCGCCGACCGGCTCGTGGCCACCGCGGGACGCCGCGGCGGCCAGCACCGCGGACAGTTCCGGCAGGACGGGCAGCCCGTCGTCGGGGAGCGGCGGCCCGAACCGGACGGGGCCGTGACCTTCCGGGGCCGTCCGCCGCATCCGTACCTCCGCAGTGCCAGTGCCTGGTGCCGCCGTGTCGTGCCGCCCCGGCGCGTGCGCCGTCCGTACTCCGGTGGCCCGTGCCGTGCGGCGCGGGCCCTCGGCCACTGAGTACCCAGGGCGCCGCCGCCCCATGGGCGCCCGGCGGGTCGCGACCGTCACAGCATGAGCGGGCCGTGCCGGGGAAGCCGTGGTCGTCCGGGGTGGTGGACCTGGGGCTTCCGGGGGTGGAGACCCGGCCCTGCGGGGCGGTGGGCCCGGGTTTCGGGTGGTGGGGACTCGGCCGTCCGGGGCAACGGGCCGGGCCCCCGGGGTGGTGGAACTCGGCCACCCGGGCGGTGGACCGGGCCCTCCGGGGTGGTGGGATCCGGCGCTCCGGGGCGGTGGGCCGGGCCCGGCGGGTTCGGCGGGTCAGTGGTGGGGGTCGCCGGGCCGGTTGCGCAGCCGGTGCACGGCGGCTCCGAACGCGCCCGCGATCAGCACCCCGCCCGCGGCCAGGGCGGGTACGGAGTCGGTGAAGGCACCCCCGTCACCGGCCCGCACCCCGCGCTGCACCGGCGCCTCGCCGCACTCGGTGTGCCACGTCTCGCGGTGGTGCGAGGGCTCGGGGCAGGGCTTGTGGGTGGGCGGGTGCGTGGGCTTGTGGGACGGCTTGTCGGGCGCGGAGCCGTGGGTCACGGTGAACGTCGCGCTCCACGGTTTGCCCTCACCTCCGGGGGCGGCCGGGCAGGTGCCGTCGACGGTCCACGCCGACTCCTCCCCCGAGGCGTCCGGATCGCCCTCGAAGCTCTCCGCGGAGGCGATGAGGGCCGTGCCCCGGTAGGCCGGGCCGGAGACCTCGTCGTCGTTGCCGGTGACCCGTTGCAGGGGCACCGTGCCCTCCTCGAAGGCCTGCGAGGTGGCGTCGATGCTGTCGGGTGGCGGTCCCCCGGTCGGGTCACAGCTGACCGAGACGGTGAGTGTGTCTCCGGGCCGGACGGTGGCGGGACTGACCTCGGCGGCCGGTTCGGAGAACTCGGCCGGTGCGAAACCCACCAGGGCCGAGCCGGCCAGGACGGTGACGGACAGGGCATACAGGCTGCGGCGCATCGAGGGGACTCCTTCGGTGGTCAAACCCCTCTGCCATGACAGCCAGGCCCTCATGGCGTCGCGCGCGGCACGGCCCCATTGGCGGGACAGCGCCACTCAACCGAGTGAATCGGAGCGTTCCGGGGAGTCCGGCGCACCCGGACCGGCCGTCCGGACCGGCCGCCCGGGGCGCGGGAAGGGGCGGCGCGGCACGCCCGGGCCCGCCCGCACCCGGTACGTCCGCACCCGTACGTCCGCACCCGTACGTCCGCACCCGTACGTCCGCACCAGCACCCATACGTCCGCACGCATCGTCCGGGCAACCTCGTCGGTGTCGTCCAGTCCGCGGTCGGCGTCACCTGGTGCGACGCTAGGCGACGACGTCCCGCATGACCTGCTCCCGTACCCGGCCGCAGCACCGGCTGATCAGGCGGGACACGTGCATCTGCGAGATCCCCAGCTCCTCGGCGATCCGGCTCTGCGTCATGTCCCCGAAGAACCGCATGTAGAGAATGGCCCGTTCCCGCTCGGGCAGGGCGGCCAGCCGGGCCCGCACGGACTCGCGGTCGACGACCGTGTCCAGGGCCGGGTCGGTGGATCCGAGCGCGTCGCTCAGGGAGTACCCGTCCTCGCTGCCGGGCAGCTCCGCGTCCAGGGACAGCGCGGAGAAGCTGTCCAGCGCCTCCAGACCGGCCTGGACGTCCTCCTCGCTCATGTTCGCGTGCTCGGCGAGTTCGGCCACGGTGGGCTGCCTGCCGGAGACGGTCTGGGACAGCTCCTGGCCGGCGACCCGGACGCGGTTGCGCAGGTCCTGGACGCGGCGGGGTACGTGCAGGGTCCACATGTGGTCCCGGAAGTGCCGCTTGATCTCGCCGGTGACGGTCGGCACGGCGTAGCTCTCGAAGGCGTTGCCGCGCTCGGGGTCGTAGCGGCTGACCGCCTTGACGAGGCCGAGGGCGGCGACCTGGCGCAGGTCCTCGAAGCTCTCGCCGCGGCTGCGGAAACGTCCGGCGAGGCGGTCCGCCATGGGCAGCCAGGCCTCGACGATCTCGTCGCGGAGCGCGTCGCGCTCCGGGCCTGCGGGCATCGAGGTGAGCCTGCGGAAGGCCTCGTCGGTGTCGGGAGCGTCGTCGTGGGGGTGCTGCTTCCTGCTGGTTCGGGTCGGCATGATGCGTCCCCATTCCCTTGGTCGTGCTCGGGCTGGACGGTCACCGTGGAAGCGCGTCCGCTGTGGGACAGGGGCCTCGATGGCGGCGCGCGACACCGCTTCCACGGGCGTGCCTCCTGTCCGAAGCACTGGGGGGCGCCTGCCCCCGGCCCCCACCCCCAAACACGGAGAACGACGCCGGCCCGCGGGACCAAATGCCGTGAACCATCGGCTCGATCGGCCCCGACGGGTCGCGGGCCCGGGGAAGTGTCAGCGGGACGTGACCGGCGTCCCCGCAGGTGCGGGCGAAGAGGCGACCACCGAGCCGGCGGACGGAACGGCTGCCGGCTGACCGCGGTCGGCGTCCTCCTGTGGCAGCAGCAGTTCCTCGTAGCGGCCCAGGAACAGCACCACTGCGAGCATGAGCGGCGGTATGAGCACAGCGAGCAACGCCATGGCCGGTCCTTCCCCAGAGAGGTGTGGGGGGTGCGGTCCGGGTCTCCCGCAGGGCGTGGCGCAAACCAGTACGTGCGGCGGCGATCGGGCTGACGGAACCCGTGTCGCCCCGCGGTGTTCGGGTACGCGGTGCGGGCCCCCGAACGTCTGGAGGGAGACATGCAGCGAGGAAGCGACCGGCTGAGCGTCCACCGGGACGAGGAGATGAAGCACGAACTGCAGGGTCTGCTCAGGTCCGGGCACCCCACGCGCAGTGAGGAGTGGCACGACCCGGAGCCGACCGCCGAGGACGACCCCCCGGTCGCCCACGGGCCGGTGACGCCGAGCCGTGCGCCGACGTCACTGGAGTCCATCCGGCTGGAACTGGCCCGGATCCTGGGCCGCAAGGCGTTCCCGGCGACTGCGCGGGAACTGGCCCGCGAGCTGCGCGAGCACCAGGCGCCCGACGGCCTCGTCGAGGCGGTGGAGGGCCTGCCGCGCCAGGAGCGCTACGCCAATGTCCAGGAGCTGGCCCAAGCCCTGGTCCGGGCTCGTGAGACCGGGCCGCAGGAGTACGCGTAGGGGCAGCGGCGGGGGCGTCGCCGTAGTCGGCGGCGCCCCCCGTCGGCCCGGAAACGGAGGGAAGTGCCGAGTGATGGCCGAGTACGTCAAGGACGTGATGACGGCGGGTGTGGTCGCTGTGCGCCCCGATGCCTCGCTCGTCGAGGCGGCGCAGCTGATGCGCACGCAGAACATCGGCGACGTGGTGGTGGCCGAGGGACAGGACGTGATGGGTGTGCTCACCGACCGTGACATCACCGTACGGGCCGTCGCGGACGGCGCCGACCCGATGACGGTCAGCGTCCGGACCGTGTGCACCGCGAATCCGGTGACGGTGACGCCCGACGACCGGGTGGCGACCGCGGTGACGCTGATGCGCGAGCACGCGGTACGCCGCCTGCCGGTGGTGGAGAACGGGCTGCCCGTCGGGATGGTCAGCCTGGGGGACGTGGCCGAGGCCGAGGACCCCGCGTCGGCGCTCGCGGACATCAGCCGGGCCGAGCCCGACAGCCGGGGTGACGCGTGAGCACGGACCGGTCCCGGCAGATCAGTGCCTCCGGCGTCACCGTCGACGTCGGTGACGTCACGACCCGGTACCTGCTCTACGGACTGCTGCCCGGCTGGTTCGTGCCGGGCGTGGCCGACTGGGTGATGCACCGGCGGACCCGTATCGAGGACACCGCGGGCACCAAGGAGTCCCTGATCCACTCGCTGATGATGGCCGAGGTGGGTCTCCCGATCGCTCTGACGTTGCGCTACGAGGTCAATCCGCTGTTGCTGAGCGTTCAGCTGGGCGGGGCCGCGGTGCACGAGGCGACGGCGCTGTGGGACGTCCGCACGGCCGTGGACAGCGAGCGCGAGGTCAAGCCGGTCGAGCAGCACATCCACAGCTTCCTGGAGTCGTTGCCGTTCGGTGCGCTGGCCGCCCTGATGTGCCTGCACGCCGATCAGGTCGCGTCGCTGCTGCGCGGCGGCAGGGGCGATCCCGACGCGTGGCGGCTGGTGCCCCGCAGGCGGCCGCTGTCACGCGGCTACCTGGCGGGCATCGCGGCGGCCATCGGCACGTGCGTGCTGCTGCCGTACGGCGAGGAACTGCTGCGCTGCGTGCGCGCGGGCCGCAGGCGCAAGAAGAACGAGCACCACAGGAACCACAAGAACCACGAAAACCACGAGAACCACGAGAACCACGTGTGGGGCGACGCGGCGCACCGGAGCGCCGTTCGCTCCGGGAAAGGACGTTGAGCATCATGCGCATCGCGTTTCTGGTCGCACCCGAGGGCGTCGAGCAGGTCGAGCTGACCGATCCGTGGCAGGCGGCGAAGGACGCCGGTCACGAGCCCGTCCTGGTGTCGACGCAACAGGGTGAGATCCAGGCCTTCAACCACCTCGACAAGGCGGACACCTTCCCGGTGGACGAGGTCGTGGGCGACACCGCGCCGGACGCGTTCGGTGCGCTCGTCCTGCCGGGCGGCGTGGCCAACCCGGACTTCCTGCGGATGGACGACAAGGCCGTGGCCTTCGTGCGGGACTTCTTCGAGCACGGCCGGCCCGTGGCGGCGATCTGCCACGCGCCGTGGACGCTGGTCGAGGCCGACGTCGTGCGCGGCCGGGTCCTCACCTCGTGGCCGAGCCTTCAGACGGACATCCGCAACGCGGGCGGCACCTGGGTCGACCAGCAGGTGCAGGTCTGTGACCACGGGGCGAACAAGCTCGTCACCAGCCGCAAGCCGGACGATCTGAAGGCGTTCTGCGAGACCTTCCTGGAGGTGTTCGCGCAGGAGACCGCCTGACCGGATCCCGGCCTGCCGCTGCCGGCCCTGCGGGGCGTGGAGAGGCGGTGTTCCCGCCGGAGGGCGAGGGGCTCAGGTGCCGGGGGTGGTGGGAGTCGCCGACTCCCCGCTCCCCCGCTCCCGGGCCCCTTCACGGGTGCGGCCCGCGGCCACCGGACGGTGGGGGTTGCGGCGCAGGTACTCGCCCTCGAGCTGCGCCATGCGCTCGTTGTGGGCGCGCAGCGCGTCGTTCGATCCGTAGAGCAGTGTGTCGTGACGCGTGCGGTGGATGGTCTCCAGCTCTTTCATGAGCTGCTGGTCGTCCAGCCGGTCAGGGTCCACTCCGGTCATCGTGTCGCCCCGTTCGTCGTGTTCGTTCATGCGGCCCGGGTACCCGCCCCCGCAACAACTGAGCACTGCCCCCGAGCGGCATCCGGGAGGAACCATGGATCTCGCCTTTCTGCACCCACTGTACGAACACCCCGGGCCTTGGGCCTCCGTGTACGTCGACACCTCACGTCACACGGAGAGCACCCCGCACGAGCGTGAGCTGACCGCCCGGGCGATGGCCGGGTCGCTGGCCGAGCAGGGGGCGGACGAGGCGACCTGCCAGGCCGTGCGCAGTGCGATCGAGGAGCTGCGGCACTCCTCCGAAGCGCACGGCCGGGCCCTGTTCGCGCGGGCCGGCGAGGTCGTTCTGGACCCGCCGCTGATCCGTCCCCCGCAGGGCGGTGACTGGGCCGCATGGGCGCCGCTGCCGCGGGTCACGCCGCTGCTGGAGCTGGCCGGGGAGGACCCGGTGTGCGTGGTGGCGTACGTCGACCGCAAGGGCGCGGACTTCGAGCTGCGCAGCTCGCTGGGCCGTCAGGACGCCGGGAGTGTCACCGGGCGGGAGTGGCCGGTGCACCGGACGAGCTCCGCGGACTGGTCCGAGCGGCATTTCCAGCTGCGGGTGGAGAACACCTGGGAGCACAACGCGGCGGAGATCGCCGACGCGCTCGCCGTGTGCCAGGAGGAGACCAAGGCCGACCTGCTGATCCTCGTGGGCGACGACCGCGAGCGGCGGTCCGTGCACGAGCACCTGCCCAAGCGGCTGCACGACCTGGTGGTCGAGGCACCGCACGGCGCGGGCAGCCGGTTGCTCGACGAGGACGTGGAGCGGGTCAGGGCCGAGCACGTGGAGCGGCGCGCGGAGGCGGAGCTGGAACGCTTCCGGGCCGCCCGCACCCCGGACGACGAGGGCCGGGCCGCGGCCGTCGAGGGCGTGCCCGCCCTGGTCGACGCGGCGCGCGAGCACCGCATCGACGAGCTGCTGATCAGGGTGGACGGGCCCGACGCGCACCGTGAGGTGTGGATCGGGGAGGACCCCGACCAGCTCGCGGTGCGCCGTACGGATCTGAAGGTGCTGGGCGAGCAGCACTCCTGGCCGGCCCGGGCCGACGACGCGCTGATCCGTTCCGCGGTGGCCACGGACGCGCCCGCTCTCGCGGTTCCCCAGGAGGAACTGCCGGTGGGGGGCCTCGGGGCGCTGTTGCGCTGGAAGTGACCTTCCGCGCGCCCGGCCTCCCCGGCGGGGCCTCTTGTGCCGCGTGTGCGGGTACGTCGTGGACGGTCGCGCGGTCGCCCGCGCCCCCGGAGGGGCGCGGCGCCCTAGCGGGCGCGTTCCACTCTGCGTTCGTCCCAGACCGGGTCCGGGGTCTCCCGGACCCGGCCGTCGCTGCCGAAGACCAGGAAGCGGTCGAAGGAGCGGGCGAACCAGCGGTCGTGGGTGACCGCGAGGACCGTGCCGTCGAAGGCCTCCAGGCCCTCCTGGAGCGCCTCGGCGGACTCCAGGTCCAGGTTGTCGGTGGGCTCGTCCAGCAGCAGGGCGGTGACGCCCTGGAGCTCCAGCAGGAGAATCTGGAAGCGGGCCTGCTGACCGCCGGAGAGCCGCTCGAACGTCTGCTCGGCCTGCTGGGTGACCTCGTAGCGGCGCAGGCGGGACATCGCGGCGCCGCGGTCCTGTGCGTGCTCCTTCCACAGGATGTCGAGGAGGGTGCGTCCCTCCAGCTCCGGGTGAGCGTGCGTCTGCGCGAAGTGGCCGGGCACGACCCTGGCGCCGAGCTTCCACTCCCCCGTGTGCGCCACGTCGTCGCCGGCGAGCAGGCGCAGGAAGTGCGACTTGCCGGAGCCGTTGGAGCCGAGGACGGCGACCCGCTCGCCGTAGAAGACCTCCAGGTCGAAGGGCTTCATCAGGCCGGTGAGCTCCAGATGCGCGCAGGTGACCGCCCGGACGCCGGTGCGGCCGCCCTTGATCCGCATCCGGATGTCCTGCTCGCGCGGCGGCTCCGGGGGCGGTCCGGCCTCCTCGAACTTGCGCAGCCGGGTCTGCGCGGCCGCGTAGCGGGAGGCCATCTCATGGCTGACCGCGGCAGCCTGACGCAGCGTCAGGACCAGCTTCTTCAACTGGGCGTGCTTCTCGTCCCAGCGCCTGCGCAGCTCCTCGAAGCGGGCGAAGCGCTCCCGCCGGGCGTCGTGGAAGGTGGCGAAGCCGCCGCCGTGCACCCAGGCGTCGGCGCCCGCGGGGCCGGGCTCCAGAGAGATGATCTTCTCGGCGGCCCGGGCGAGGAGTTCGCGGTCGTGGGAGACGAACAGGACCGTCTTGCGGGTCTCCTTCAGCCGCTCCTCCAGCCAGCGCTTGCCGGGGACGTCGAGGTAGTTGTCGGGCTCGTCGAGGAGCAGCACCTCGTCGGTGCCGCGCAGCAGCGCCTCCAGGACGAGCCGCTTCTGCTCGCCGCCGGAGAGGGTGCGGACCTCCCGGAACTGCGCCTTGTCGTACGGCACCCCGAGCGCGGCCGTGGTGCACATGTCCCACAGCGTCTCCGCCTCGTAGCCGCGGGCCTCGGCCCAGTCGGCGAGGGCCTGCGCGTACTGCAGCTGGGCGGCCTCGTCGTCGACGGTCATGATGGCGTGCTCGGCCTTGTCGACGGCCTGCGCGGCCTCGCGGATGCGAGGTGTGGCGACGGACACGAGCAGGTCCCGCACGGTCGTCTCGTCGCGTACGGATCCCACGAACTGCCGCATGACCCCCAGGCCGCCGCCGACGACCACGGATCCGCCGTGCGGCTTGAGCTCACCGGCGAGCATCCGGAGCAAGGTGGTCTTCCCGGCACCGTTGGGCCCCACGAGGGCCACGACGGCCCCCTCGCCCACCCGGAACGAGACATCACCCAGCAGCGCCCTTCCGTCGGGCAGGTAGTACTCCAGGTGCGCGGCTTCGAGATGTCCCATGGGCGCGATTCTCCGGTCGCCCGGGGGCTCGGGGCAAACGGGTTTCGGCACCGGGGCGCGGGCCGGGCCGGCCCTCCGTGACTGACACCATGTCAGTCCATATACCGGGATACGGGTCTCACCATGTGGCGAGCGGGCGTACGGTGATCTCCTGCCGACCCGACCGGAAGGGGTGGGATCCGCCATGCCGGAACCTCGCGAGACCGCCGTCTACACCCATGGGCACCACGAGTCCGTGCTCCGCTCGCACACCTGGCGGACCGCGGCCAACTCGGCCGCCTACCTGCTCCCCTCGCTCAAGCCCCACATGAGGATCCTGGACGTCGGCTGCGGGCCGGGCACCATCACCGCCGACCTGGCGGCCCTCGTGCCCGACGGGCGGGTGACCGGCGTCGACCGCGCGCCGGAGATCCTGGATCAGGCGCGCGCCACGGCCGCCGGGCGGGGACTCGTGAACGTCGATTTCGCCGTCGCCGACGTGCACGCCCTGGACTACCCGGACGACACCTTCTGCGTGGTCCACGCCCACCAGGTGCTCCAGCACGTGGGCGATCCGGTGCGGGCGCTGCGCGAGATGAAGCGGGTCGTCAGGCCCGGCGGGATCGTCGCCGTACGGGACGCGGACTACGAGGCCATGACCTGGTATCCGGACATGTCAGGGCTCGACGCCTGGCTGGACCTCTACCGCCGGGTCGCCCGGGCCAACGGCGGCGAGCCGGACGCCGGACGCCGGCTGAAGGCCTGGGCGCTGCGGGCCGGCTTCACGGACATCACGGCGACCTCGGGGACCTGGACCTTCGCCACGCCCGAGGAGCGGGCCTGGTGGAGCGGGCTGTGGGCGGACCGCACGCTCGCGTCGGCGTACGCGGACCGGGCCCGGCTGGGCGGGCACGCCGGCGACGGGGAACTGCGGGCCGTGGCCGGGGCCTGGCGGGAGTGGGGCACACGCGAGGACGGCTGGTTCAGCGTGCTGCACGGAGAGATCCTCTGCCGCAAGGAAGCCTGAACACCGCCCGGGCGCATGCTCGCGTCTCCCCGGGCCTTCGCCGGGCCCGGGGAGACCGGTGGGCGTCGTCAGTCCCGCGGAAGCAGCGGTCCCAGCGGCCCGAGATCCAGGTTGAGGTCCTCGGGGCGCAGTCCGTAGCGCTCGCGCAGTTCGGTCATCCGCTCGTCGAGCAGCATGAGCGTGAGCCCGATCCGCTCCTCCTGCTCCTCGCTCAGGTCCCCCACGTCGAACCGGCGCAGCGCCTGGCGCTCCATGAGCTGGCGCAACAGCTCCACCACCGTGAGGACGAGCTTGACCAGGTCCCGCTCGACGGTGTCGGGCTCCAGGTCCATCCGGTGGGAGCGCGGCCGGGGGCCTTCCTGCTCGGTCACAGCAACTCCTCGAACGGTGAGGGCACCTGGGCGTTCACCGAGCTGATCAGCGCGTTGAGGTCGATACGGACGAGGTCGACGTCGGCGATGCGCAGGGTGATGTCCCCCGTGATCACCACTCCGCCGGCGAGCAGCCGGTCGAGCAGGTCCACGAGGGCGACCTCACGGCGTTCCACCACGGTCACGGATTGTCCCCCTTGTTCATGTGGCCTCCCCGGCGAAGGAATAGGCCGCCCAGGGGCCGGTGAGTTCGATGCGCATGCCAGGCATCTCGCCCTTCGTGCGGTCCACCAGTTCCACGAACTCCTCGGACTTCGCACGCGGCACGAGATAGGCGGCGTTCAGCACGTTCCGCCCGGTCGCCTTGGAAAGCGCGGGATTCTGCGGGGGATGCATCCGGGAATCCTCCGCGAACGCGGAGAGCTCCTCGTGCAGGCGGTCGGAGAAGGCCTCGGCCTTCTGCCACCTCTCTTCGTGGGACCTGGTCTGCATACGCCGCTGCCGCAGGTAGTCCCGGCCCGACGCGGGCTTCTGCGGGGGCCGGGCGCTCTCCTGGGGTTCGGACTCGGCGTAGACCTTGACACCCCACTCCACCCGGCCCTCCAGCCGGTCCAGGGTGCGGTGGAAGTCCTCCTCCCGGGCCTCGATCATCGTCCGCACGCCGCTGTCGTCGTGGAAGACGGTGCCCAGACGCAGCGGCAGCGGGGTGGTGACGGTGGTGAGCGCATCGATGACGCCCTGGTGGGCACGGGCGGTCTCGGTGAGCCAGTCCAGGTCCTCCAGATGGCGCCGGAGCGGCTCCTCGGCGAAGTCCCGCTCCGGCACGTGGCTCACCACGGCCACCAGGCCGTGGTGAGCCAGTGCTCTGGGCGGATCACCCGCGACGCCGGTCAGCTGGGCCTGGAGCGGGGTGCCGAAGGGGCGGCAGACGGCGTAGACGTACCGCAGTCCGGTCACGGTGCCTCCTTCTTCTCCGCGCGGCCGGGCTCCAGTTCCTCCAGCCGGGCCAGCCTCTCGCGCAACTCGGCGTTCTCACGGGACAGTTCGTCCCGGCGGGCCCGTGAGCTCAGGGCCGGGTCGGTCTCCCACCAGTCGATGCCCATCTCCTTCGCCTTGTCCACGGAGGCGACGATCAATCGCAGTTTGATGGTGAGGAGTTCGATGTCGAGCAGATTGATCCGGATGTCGCCCGCAATGACGATGCCCTTGTCCAGCACCCGTTCGAGGATGTCGGCGAGATTCGCACTGCTTCCCTGACCGTAGGGCTCGGGCATCCTGCTGGGCGTCGTCATCGCCGGCTCCCCGCCTCGACTTCCTCGTCCTCGTCCTCAGGTTCGTACTCGTCGTCCTCGTACTCGCCCTCGGGTTCCTCCTCGTCCTCGGGCTCCTCCTCGTCGTCGTACTCGTCCTCCGCGTCCTCGTCCTCGGGCTCGGGACGCTCTTCGTCTTCCTCGTCCTCGTCCTCGTACTCGCCCTCGGGCTCCTCGTCCTCTTCCGGCTCCTCGTCGCCCTCGTACTCGTCCTCGGCGTCCTCGCCCTCGGGGCGCTCCTCCTCGGAGCTCTCCTCGGACTCCTCCTCGGCGAGGGCGTCCTCGTGACTGCGGACGACTTCGCCGTCGCGGATCTCGCCGCGCCAGCCGTCCTCCGCCTCGCCCTTGAGGGTGATGAAGCGGACGAAGTTCTTCAGGTCGAGCCGGGCCCTGCGGCCCTGGGCACGCCAGATGTTGCCGGTCTTCTCGAAGAAGCCGGAGGGGTAGTACTCGATGACGAGCAGGACCCGGGTGAGGTTGTCGGTGAGCTGGTGGAAGGAGACGACGCCCTTCGTGGTGCCCTTGGCCCCCTCCGAGGTCCAGGCGATGCGATCGTCGGGGATCTGCTCGGTCGTCTTCGCCTTCCAGCTGCGGTTGGACCACCAGATCTTCGCCTGCCAGTCGGAGTGGGTGTCGTCGTCGCGGCTCGCGCTCTTGACGCCCTTCGCGAAGGTGCTGAAGTCCTGGTACTGCGTCCACTGGTCGTACGCCGTGCGCAGCGGCACGCCGACGTCGATGTGCTCGATGATGACGGTGGGCTTGTTGCCCGAACGGCCCTTGCCCTTCTTGCCCTTGCCCCCCAGGTTCTTGAAGGCGCCGGTGACCTTGTCCTTGAGGCTCGAACCGCCCAGCTCGACCGCCGAGCGCAGCGGGCCCTTGCCCTCGGCGATCTTGCGGCCACCGTCGAGGGCGAGCTTGGCGAAGCCGGGGCTGTTGCCCTCGGCGATGTCGTTCAGCTTGCCGGTGGTCTCCCCGAGCTTGCGGCCGACGCCGGTGAGCATGCGGGTGGCCTGGGCCGCGAGGTATTCCTGCAGTTCGGCCTTGAGCCGGTCCACCGCCTCGCTGTGGGCGAGGTCGGTGAGCGGGTTCTTCGCCTCTCCGTTGGCGGCGGACTTCGCCGAGCCGAGTGTCTCGCTCATCCCTCACCGCCTCCCTTCGGCATCCGCGAGCGGGCGCTGCCGCCCCTGCTCGCGGACGTCGCCTTCTTGGCGGCCGTGGTCTTCTTCGCCGCCGTCTTCTTCGCGGGCGCCTTCTTCGCGGCGGCCTTCTTGGCGGGGGCCTTCTTGGCCGCCTTCTTCGCCGTCTTCTTCGCGGACGGCCTCTTGGCCGGGGCCTTCTTCGCCTCCGGCTCCTCTTCCTCTTCCTCGTCCTCGTCCTGCCGCGGCGCGGAGTCCTCGGACTCGTCGTCCCGGGGCTCGTCGTCCCGGGGCTCGTCGTCCTCCTCCGGTCCCTCGTCCTCGTACTCGTCGTCCGCCTCGTCGTCGTCCCGGCCGCCGGGCACCGCGCCCGTCAGCTGGTCCCGCATCTGGGCGGTACGGCCGTGCAGCCGGTCGGACAGGGCGTCCAGCTGCCGCTCGACCATGGCACCGGAGGCCGCCTTGCCCACGCCGCGCAGGTCCTCGCGCAGCTGGTCCCCGATCTCCTTGAACTGCGGGTTGTTCCGCAGCTGCTGCTGGAGAAGCTCCGCGACCATGCGCGGACTCAGATTCAGCTTCTTCCCGGCGACCAGGCCTCCGACGGCGACCGCCATCTTGAGTTTTTTGGTGCGTCCCAGGAGATATCCGGCCCCCACCGCGAGGCCCAGTCCCATTCGGTTCATTGTGTCGTCCCGTTGCCTGTTCCCGCGCTCCTGCGCGAAGCGATCTCCAGCCGGTCGAGGAGTTCGTCCTCGAGGCGGTCGAACTCCTCTTCCGTGATCTCTCCGGCCTCCAGCTGTTCTTCCAGGCGGCCCAGTTCGGCCCGTACCGTGGCGGGGTCGTAGTAGATCCGCTCGGCTTCCTGGACGACCTGCTTGATGGCCCAGGCGCTGCCGCGTACCGGTGCGAACGGCAGCAGCAGCACCTCAGAGATCAGGCCCACGTCGTCACCCCGCTCCGGTGTCCGTGCCACTCACCGCGGTGCCCGCGGGCTCGGCCTGGCCGGGCTCGACGAAGCTGTACGGCGGCAGCGGTCCGTTGACCCGCACCTCCAGGTGCGGCATGTCCTTGCGGAGCTGTTCGACCGCGGCCAGGAAGGCCTCGGCCGACTCGCGGTCCACCAGGAACGACACGTTCGCCAGCCAGCCGGTCGACTCGGGGCCGACGCTCGTGTCGTCGGCGGCCGGCTCCAGCGCACGCCGCACCGCGGCACCGTCGTCGGCCTCCTTGGCCTTGACCGCGGCCGCGACCAGCTCGCCGAGCCGGATCTTGTCGTCGTAACTGCCGCCGCCCGCCTGCCGGTTGGCCTCCGCGAGCCCGCGGATGTCGGGGCTCTCGGCCATCACCTGGTGCAGGACGGCCTCTTCGACGTGATTGGCCTTGACGTTGTACTCGACCCGGTTGTCCAGGGCCCGCAGCCGCTCCTTGTAGTGCTCGGCGCGCTCGGCCAGCACCGCCGTGATGGAGTTGTCGTCCGGTGCGACGCTGCCGAACCGCATGGGCAGCACGCAGCCGGCCGCGCCGGCCTCGCTGAGCACGTTCTGGTGGGCCAGCAGGTCCTTGCGCTTGGGCCGCAGGCCCTCGGGTGCCTCACTGACGACGGCCGCCAGGTCGCCCTCCCGCAGAATGCGCACCTCGCGGGGCGGGTCGCCGACGCCGCCCATGCCCTCGGGCAGGGAGGGGTGCGAACTCGCCGCGATGCCGTAGACGTAGGTGCTCACTCCTGCTCCTCCTTACGGCGGGACGTGCTCTTGCGGGCTCGCGGACGCGACTCGGTCTCGCCCTCGCTCCGCGCCTGCTTGAAGGCGTCGGAGATGGTCTCGGCGGCGCCGGACAGCGCCCCCTTCGACTTGCCGCGGGCACCGGACTCGGTCATCTCCCCGACCAGGTCGGGCAGGCCCGGGTCCTTGCGCGGTCCGGCCTCCAGGTCGAGCCGGTTGCACGCCTCGGCGAAACGCAGATAGGTGTCGACGCTGGCGACGACGACGCGGACGTCGATCTTGAGGATCTCGATGCCGACCAGGGAGACACGGACGAACGCGTCGATGACGAGCCCCCTGTCCAGGACAAGCTCGAGCACGTCATAGAGACCGCTGCTGCCGCCTCCGCCGCCGGACTGCTGTGCCGGTACGACAGTCATGCCGGATGTTCCTCCTCGTGTGTGGGTGCGGGTCCGTTCAGGCGGCCTAGCGGCCGCCGGGCCTGCGCGCGTCGGACCGACCGCGTTCGTAGCGGCGGACGCGCCGGTACCCCGTGAGCTGCCCCTCGGCGTCGAGCTCCACCTGATAGCTCGCCATGAGGCTCATCGTGTCGGGCACGCGCTCGAGTTCGAGGACCTCGACCTCCAGCGCCCAGCCCTCCTCCGTCTGCTCGAAGGACGACACGGACTCCGCTTCCATGCCGGTGAGCTCCGCGAGCTGGCCGCGCGCCTGGCGCAGCACCTCCATCGGGCTCGGTCGGCTCTGGCTCTTCTGGTTGTCGTTCGTTCTGCGCGAATTCCGTGAGCTCTGGGGCTTCTGTGAACCCTGTGACTCTTGCGTGTTGTTTGTGTTCGACATGGCCACCTCCCCCTCCGTGTGGCCGCAAGAGTGTTCGCCAAACCTCTACGGACGCATGCATCTACCACCCGACCGGCCCCGGTCGGGTTGCGTCAGCCGCCCAGCGCGTTCAGCCGCCGCCGCGCCGGCCCGAGCGCCCGGCCACGGCCCGGCACGCCCGACCAGGGGTTCGTCCGGGCCTGCTCGACGGCGTCGGCGACCGTCCAGCGCCGGGCGTGCAGCTCCGGGTCGTCCAGCTGGTCCCAGGTGAGGGGGGTGGCCACGGGCGCGCCCGGGCGGGGCCGGACCGTGTAGGGCACGACGGCCGTCTGGGCGTAGGCGTTGCGCTGGATGTCGAGGTAGAGCCGCCCACCGCGCTCCTTCTTGCGTGCCGCCGTGGTGAGCCGGTCGGGGTGCGCGCGGGCTAGGGTGTCGGCGACGTCCCGGGCGAACGCCCGCACGTCGTCGAAGTCGTGCCGCCCGTTCAGCGGCACGATCACGTGCAGCCCGCGCGAGCCGGTGGTCATCAGGGCCGAGGGCAGCTCCAGCTCGTCGAGCAGTTCCCCGAGCAGCCGGGCAGCCCGGCGCACGGCCTCGAAGTCGTCCCCCGCCGGGTCGAGGTCGAAGACCAGCCGGTCGGGGTGGTCCACGGCGTCGGCGCGCGACAGCCAGCGGTGCAGGGTGATGCTCGCCTGGTCGACCAGGTACAGCAGGGTGGCCGTGTCGTCGCAGACGGTGTGGCGGACGGTGCCGCCCTCCTTGGCCACCTCGACCCTGCGGATCCAGTCCGGGTAGTGGTCCGGAGTGTTCTTCTGCATGAACGTCGGGCCGTCGATGCCGTCGGGGTGCCGTTCCAGCATCAGCGGCCGGCCGCGCAGGTGCGGCAGCATGAACGGCGCTACGGCCCGGTGGTAGTCCACCAGATCGCCCTTCGTGTACTCCTTCGCGTCGCCGCCGCCCGGGAAGAGCACCTTGTCCGGCCGGTGCACCTCCACCGTGCGGCGGCCCGCCCGCACCCTGCGCGTGCCGTCGCCGTCGCTCACCGCACGACCGCCTCCTCGACCAGCAGCCGTCCGGCCGCCGCGATGGACTCCGCGTCGATGCCCGAGGCGCGCAGCTGCTCCTCGGGGGACGCCGAACCCGGCATGGTCCGCACGCCGAGCCGGACCAGGCGTGGCACGGGCCGCCCGTCGGTGAAGGCGTCGAGGACCGCGTCGCCGATGCCGCCCTCGGGGTGGTGGTCCTCGACGGTCACCAGGCAGCCGGTCTCCTCGGCGGCCCGGCGCAGGGTGGCCCGGTCGACGGGCTTCACGGAGTACAGATCGATCACCCGCACCGCGATGCCTTCCTGCTCCAGGGCCTCGGCGGCGGCCAGCGCCTCGTGTACGGTGACGCCCGCCGCGACCAGGGTCAGCCGGTCCTGGCCGGAGGAGCGCAGCACCTTGCTGCCGCCGACCGGGAACTCCTCGTCCGGGCCGTAGATCACCGGGCTCTTGCCGCGCGAGGTGCGCAGGTAGCGGACGCCCTCCAGGCCGGCCATCGCGCCGACGAGCCGTGCGGTCTGGTTGGCGTCGCACGGGTACAGCACGGTCGAGCCGTGCACCGCCCGCATCATCGCCAGGTCCTCCAGGCCCATCTGGCTGGGTCCGTCCTGGCCGATGGCGACGCCCGCGTGGGAACCGACGAGGTTGATGCCGGAGCCGCTGACGGACGCCATCCTGATGAAGTCGTACGCGCGGGTGAGGAAGGCCGCGAAGGTGGCGGCGTACGGCACCCAGCCGCGGGAGGCGAGCCCGACCGCCGAGGCCACCAGCTGCTGCTCGGCGATGTAGCACTCGAAGTAGCGGTCGGGGTGCTCCTTGGCGAAGAACTCGGCGCGGGTGGAGTCGCCGACCTCGCCGTCCAGGGCGACGACGTCGCCGCGGCCGGTGCCGAGGGCGGCGAGCGCCTTGCCGAAGGCGTTGCGGGTGGCGACCTCCTCGCCCTTGTCCCACCGCGGCAGTTCGACGTCGCCGGTGTGCACGGAGTGCAGCATGCGGGCGGCGGGCGGCTCCTGCACCCGGACGCGGATGTCGCGAGGGCCGCCGAGTTCGGTGATCGCGTCCTCGGCCTCCGGGAGGGGCTTGCCGTGCAGGCCCTCGCGGTCCTGGACGCCCTCGACGCCCTTGCCCTTGAGGGTGCGGGCGAGGATCGCGGTGGGCTGGCCCTTGGTGGAGGCGGCCTCCGCATAGGCACGGTCGATCGCGTCCACGTCGTGGCCGTCGACCTCGACGGTGTGCCAGTCGAAGGCCTGGAAGCGCCGGGCGTAGGCGTCCAGGTCGTGGCCGTGCCGGGTGGGGCCGCGCTGGCCGAGCCGGTTGACGTCGACGATCACGGTGAGGTTGTCCAGGTGCTCGTACCCGGCGTGCTCGGCGGCCTCCCATACGGATCCCTCGGCCAGTTCGCTGTCGCCGCACAGCACCCAGGTGCGGTAGCCGGTGCGGTCGAGCCGCTTGCCGGCCAGCGCGATGCCGACCCCGACGGGCAGGCCCTGCCCGAGCGAGCCGGTGGCCGTCTCGACCCACGGCAGGCGCTGCGGGGTGGGGTGCCCTTCGAGGCGGCTGCCCAGCTTGCGGAAGGTGAGCAGCTCTTCGTCGTCGATGGCGCCGGCCGCCTTGTACGCGGAGTACAGCAGCGGGGAGGCGTGGCCCTTGGAGAGGACGAAGCGGTCGTTGCCGGGGTGGGCGGGGCGGTCGAAGTCGTAGCGGAGGTGGTTCGCGATCAGGACGGCCATCAGGTCGGCCGCGGACATCGAGGACGTCGGGTGCCCGGAGCCCGCCGCGGCGGCGGCGCGGACACTGTCCACCCGCAGCTGCTGTCCGAGGTCGGTGAGTTCACCGGTGTTCATGAGTCTCCTTTCGTGGAGTCGTCCGGGTCGTCCGGGACGCCCGGGACATCGGTTCGCTTGACGGGGCCGGGCGCGGGGTGGGGTGCCGGGGGCCGCTGCCCGGGGGCGGGTTGGTTCTTCGCGGGCTCACCGCCCGGCTGGTTCCGCACGGGCTCACCGCCCGGCTGGTTCCGCGCGGACTCACCGCCCGGCTGGTTCCTCGCGGGCTCGCCGCCCGGCCGGGGTTCGTCGGCGGCTCGCGCGGCGTCCGGTGCCGGGCGGCCCTTCGCCGTCTCGGGTTCGGTGAGGGGCCGTGCGTGCCCGGGGTTGGGGCCATCGGCGGCGGGGCGGCCCTTCGCCGTCTCGGACTCGGAGCGCGGCTGGGCGTGCGGCCGCGCGGCCCCGGATCCGGGCCGCACCTGCGTCGCCCCGGATCCGGGCCGCCCCTTCGCGGGCTCATCGGGGGGCCGGTACCGGCCCGGCCCGTCACCCCCGTCGTCCATGTCGGCCGCGAACGCCGCCCCCGGCCCGGACCGGGCGCTCGCCTCCTGCCGTCCCCCGGGCCCGCCCGGCACCCGGGCCACCTCGGGCGACGACGTGTCCAAGGGCACCGACCAGGACCGGACGAGCCCCAATTGCACGGCCTGGCGCGGCAGTACGGCGTCCAGCAGCCAGTCGGCCGCGACCCGGACACGGTTGCCGGGCATCGCGGCAAGGTGGTAGCCCCGCGTCACCGCACCCGCCGGTACGCCGGAGAGGGTCACGCCGAGCGGATTGGCGGCGGCCTTCGCCCCGCCCAGGTCGACGACGAAGCCGAGGTCGCGGTGGCGGTAGGGCGTGCGCGCACCGCCGAGGCCGAGCGACGCGGCGACGTTCTCGGCCGCGACCTTGCCGTGCCGCCAGGCGTGCTGCGCGGTCATCGGCGTGTAGCTCCCGGGGTTCTCCAGATCGGGCACCGCGGCCACGTCGCCGCACGCGAACAGCTCCGGCCGCCCGGGTACCCGGAGGTGCGGGTCGACGAGGAGCCGCCCCTTCTCCATGGGCAGCCCGAGGGACTCGACCAGCGGGTCGGGACGCACGCCCACGCACCACACCAGCGTCCGGGTCTCCACGAACTCGCCGTCGGTCAGCAGGACCCCGTCGTGCGTGGCCTCCTGCACGGAGGTCCCCATCCGCACGTCCACGCCCCGCTGCCGCAGCACCCGGTCGGCGGTCGTGGAGAGCCTCGCGTCCATCTCGGGCAGCACGCGGGGCGCCACGTCCAGCAGCATCCAGCGCGGTCGCATCCCCCGCCGCAGCGGGCGCTTGCGCACCTGCGCGTCGGTGTACATCTGCCCGTGCGCGGCGACCTCGGTACCGGTGTACCCCGCCCCGACCACGACGAAGGTGCAGCGCGCGGCGCACGCCTTCGGGTCGTCGGTGGAGGCCGCGAGCTCCACCTGCCGGGTGACGTGGTCGCGCAGGTACAGCGCCTCGGGCAGTCCCCGGAAGCCGTGCGCGTGCTCGGCGACGCCGGGGATGGGCAGCAGCTTGTTGACGCTGCCCGCGGCGAGCACCAGCCGGTCGTACACGAGGGTGCCGTCCTCCCCTTCGGGGCCGGTGTAGTGCACCGTGCGGTCGTCGAGGTCGATGCGCTCGGCCTCGCCCAGCACCAGCCGTACGTCCGGCAGCGTGTCCGAGAGGGAGACGGTGACCCGGCGTGGTTCCAGCACGCCGGCGGCGACCTGGGGCAGCAGGGGCAGGTACAGGAAGTAGTCGGTCGGGTTGAGCAGGGTGATGTGGGCCCGGCCCCGGGTGAGCCGGGACAGGGTGCGGGCCGTGCGGTACCCGGCGAAACCGGCACCGACGATCAGGATGCGGGGTCGACTCACGGTCGCTCGCCTCCGGCGCTGTCGCGTAGCTCGGGAGCCTTCCGCGTCCCCCTGGCCAGGGCACCCAAACGTCGGCGGGGCCCGCCCGCGCGGACGGCGCCGGTTTCCGGCCCCCGGCACGGGTACCCGGTGCGGGATACGGACCGCCGACGTCGCGGAGGCACCCTCCATGCCCGAGTACGGATACTTCCTCTCCTGCGAGCAGTACGGGCCCGCCGAGCTGATCGAGCAGGCGCGGATGGCCGAACAGGCCGGGTTCCAGGCACTGTGGATCTCCGACCACTACCACCCCTGGAACGACGAGCAGGGCCAGAGCCCGTTCGTGTGGTCGGTGATCGGCGCGCTGTCCGAGGCGGTGTCGCTGCCGATCCAGACGGCGGTGACCTGCCCGACCGTGCGCATGCACCCGGCGGTGGTGGCGCACGCCGCGGCGACCAGCGCGGTGATGACGAACAACCGCTTCCGGCTGGGCGTCGGCTCCGGTGAGGCGCTCAACGAGCACATCCTGGGCGACCACTGGCCCCCGGCGCACGTCCGGCTGGAGATGCTGGAGGAGGCCATCCAGGTGATGCGGCGGCTGTTCAGCGGCGAGGAGGTCAATCACCGCGGGCCGCACTACACGGTCGAGAACGCCCGTCTGTACACCGTCCCGGACGAGCCGATCCCGATCGACATCTCCGGCTTCGGTCCCGCCGCGACCCAGCTCGCGTCCCGCGTCGGCGACGGCTACGTCTCCGTCATGCCGGACGAGGCGATGGTGGAGCAGTACCGCAAGGGCGGAGGCGGCGGAAAGCTGGTCAGCGGCGGCACGAAGGTCTGCTACGGCACGGACAAGGAGGAGGCCGTCCGGACCGTCCACCGGCTCTGGGCGAACGAGCAGCTGCCGGGCGAACTGGGGCAGGTACTGCCTTCCCCCAAGCACTTCGAGCAGGCGCAGCAGCTGGTCACCGAGGACATGGTGCGGGAGAACCGGGTGTGCGGCGACGACCTGGACGAGCACGTGGCGGAACTGAAGCAGTTCGCCGACGCGGGCTACGACCGCACCTACGTCAACCAGATCGGCCCGGACCTGCGCGGCTTCTTCGACTTCTACCGCACCAAGGTGCTGCCGCAGCTCCAGCAGACGCTCTGACCCGCCTGCCCGACGAGGCACCGCGGCCCGTAGCGGGCAGAGACGTGCGCCCCTGCGGGTTCAGGGGGTGAAGACCTGCTCGAGACGGTCGACGGCGCCGTCCGCACCCAGGTGGTAGCGGAAGACCAGGCCGCTGTCGGGGTGCGCTTCCAGCCAGTCGAGGAACTCCTGCACGCCGATGGGCTGGTTCTCGGTGCTTGCCACGATGGGGTCGGTGACCGTGACGTACGCGGCCTGGTCCATGGGCAGGTAGGTCTCCTTGCCGACCGTCTCGAACGGCGCTCCGTCGGAATCCGGGCTCCCGCAACCCCAGTTGCCGTGCCGGATGATCAGACTCAGGGACCCGCCTTCGGGTGTGTAGCGGTTCACGGCGATCTCGTCGGGCGAGATCGGCATCTTGTGATCACAGCCGTCGTCCGTGCCACCTGTACCACCGGCTCCCCCGGACGACTCCGGACCAGAGGCCGACGCGGCGGGTTTCGCCGCCGGTACCGGGGGCGGGGACACCGTGGTGTCCGCCGGAGGTGAGATCTTGTCGGCGGGCACCGCCTGGGGGGATGCGGTTCCGCCCGTACCCTGCTCACCCTTGGCCGGTGAGGCGGTCACGGCCGGCGTCGCCGCGCCGCCCGAGCTCCGGGCGTCCGGGGAGCAGCCGGTGAGCGCCACGAGCCCGGCCACGCAGGCGCCCAGGGTCAGCGTCCGGAGCGCGATCGGTCTGCGGCGCCGTCTGATCAGCATGGTGGGTCCCCCGTCGTATGGCAGCGGTCACTCCGCCGCGTCCGCATGAGAGACCATATTCAGCCACGGTTGGCCGATTGCATCGAGCTCAGGGCCGTCTGTTGCGAACCGGTGACCGTACGCAGCTCCGGGTCGCCTCGTGCCGGCCGCTCAGGGCTGCCGGCGGGCCTGTTCGGCGGCCTGGTCGGCGGCCGCGTGTTCCGTCCTGGCGTCGGTGGTGCTCAGACGCCCGCCGCTGCTCTCCAGGTGGGCGCGCACGAACCACTGGAACAGCTCCAGCCCGCGCAACTGCTCGATGAGGATGTCCTGTGTGACCGGGTCGGAGGTCTCCGTCGCTGCCATCGCCTCACGATGGTCCTCGATGAGCCGGGTGTAGACCACGTCGAGAGCGCCCAGGTGCTCGATGGCCTCCGCCCTTCCGATGGAGTAGTCGTCCCAGGTACGGTCGGCGACCAGCGCCCCCGGCGTGCCCTGGGGCACACCGCCGAGCGTGGAGATGCGCTCGGCGAGATCGTCGGTCATGGCCCTCACCTGATCGACCTGCGGGTCGATCATCTCGTGTACCGCGATGAAGTGCGGGCCCACGACGTTCCAGTGGATGTGCTTCAACGTCAGGTGCAGATCGTTCAGCGAGTGCAGCCGCCGCTGGAGCAGTTCGACGATGGTTGAGCTGTCCTCGGCGGACATGCCTGGGACGGTGTACTGGAGCGAGGGCTCAGAAGCCACGGCCGCACCTTTCTTCCGGAGCCGAGAAGGACGTCCCCCGGGCCAGACAACCACCGCGCCCGCGCGGCGGCCCGTCCGAAACGGCCGTACGGATGCCGCCGCGCCGCTACGGGCCGCCTGTCCCGGGCGTCGCGCTGCTTGCCACGCCGGCGATCGACCCGTCGTCGCCTCCGGTCAGGCGCGCCATCGTCCTACGATGCCGATCGTCCGCCGATGCCGCCGCGCCCCTCACGGCTGATGGCGCGCCGCTGCCGCGCTGTGGTCGCGCCCCAGATACCGGCGTCCTCACCCTGCTCGATGGCCCAGGAACGGCAGGCGAGCAGGACACGGCACCGACGGCACACCGCGCGGGCCCGGGCGACCTGGGCATCGGTCTCCCGCTCCACCAGCGGGAAGAAGAGCTCCGGATCCTCGCCCAGACAGGCGGCATCCCGTAGCCATCCGCGAGCGGTGGCCAGGGTCTCGGCGATCTCGGCGATCTCGGCGATCTCGGCGCCGACGGCGGCGCGGTGACGGGTTCTGCGGTCCTCGGGCATGGCACACCTCCGCATGTGCCGGCTGAGCCGGCGGGTGGCTGCGGCATGACGCGGCCGCAGGCCCGGCAGAGGTCGCGCATCCATGCTAAAGGGACGGTGTCCGTCCGCGGAACGCCACGGCTCCCGGTCTTTCCCGGAGGATCCCTCGGCCCTCCCCGCCGCACGGAGCCCGTCAGGCCTGGCGCCGGGCCCCCACCAGCTTGCGTACGGTCAGGGCGGCGGCCGCCGTGGTGAGGGCCGCACCCAGCCGGCTCCGGTTGCGGGACAGCCACTGCTGCGGGCTGTCGTCGGTGGACTCCTCGTCGAAGCGCCCGTGCGCGCCGAAGTCCCGACCGTGCGGCCCGTCCGCCGGGGACCACAGGTTCGCGGGCCCCTCGGGCGCGCCGTCCTCCTGCTGCGCGTCGACGTTGGTGCGCGCCAGGTAGCGGTCGAGCAGCCCGGGGACCACCGCGTTGGCGAGGAGCGTCGCGACGGTGGAGCCGCCCACCCAGTACTCCCGGCGCCGGGCGTGCGACGCGGCGTGCACGATCGCGCGGGCCGCGACCTCCGGCTGGTACACCGGCGCCACGGGCCGGGCCCGCCCCGGCATGCGGTTCAGCACCCAGTCGAACTGCGGGGTGTTGAGGCCCGGCAGCTGCACCATCGTGGTCCGCACCCCGCTGCGCGCGTGCAGCAGCTCGCAGCGCAGCGACTCGTTGAACCCCTGGATCGCGTGCTTGGCACCGCAGTACGCCGACTGCAGCGGAATGCCCCGGTAGGCCAGCGCCGAACCGACCTGCACGATCGTGCCCCGGCCCTGCGGCAGCATGTGCCGCAGGGCCGCCCGGGTGCCGAACACGTAGCCCAGGTAGGTCACTTCGGTCACCCGCCGGAACTCGTCCGGGGCGACGTCCGTGAACGGCCCGAAGACTCCGGTGAAGGCGTTGTTGACCCACACGTCGATGCGGCCGTAGGCGTCGACGACCCGCTGGGCGGCGTCGTCGACGGCCTTGGCGTCGGAAACGTCGACGGGGACGACGAGCGCCTCTCCGCCGGCGCGTTCCACGTCGTCCGCCGCCGCGGCCAGTCCCTCACGCCCGCGGGCCAGCAGGGCGACCCGGTCGCCGCGCGCGGCGAAGGCCCGGACCGTGGCCCGGCCGACTCCGCCGCTGGCTCCGGTCACGACCACCACGCGACCGCGCCTGGTTCCTGCCGTGCGCACCCGGCATCACACCCCGCGGCGGGGCACGTCCGGGGCCTGTGCGGGCCGCGGGGGCACCGGGCCCGGCACCGCACGCGATGCGCCGGCCGCCGCCCGCCGGGCGTCGTCCCCGCCCGGCGCCGTACCGGCGGCGTGCTCCGCACCCGGCCGGTGCGGGCGGGCCATGCCGCGCAGCACGTAGGCCAGGGCGCCCAGGATCACGGCGGTGATCAGCGCGGCGGCCCAGTCGGGCAGGCCCAGGGCGAGGGCCAGCCCCACGGCGAGGGCGAGGGCCGCGCCCGCGTACAGGGCGAGCGCGCCGGACGCGGCGTACAGGGCGGCCTTGCGGCGCTGCCTCCGCGCCTGCTCGCGCAGTTCGTCCCGTACGGTCTCGCGCGCCACCTGTGCCAGCTCGTCGACGAGGTGTTTGTCCAGATGCTCCAGGTGATCCAACGGCTTCATGCCCGCCCGGGTACCCTCGGCCCCCTGCGCGTAACTAGGCTCGGTGGCATGGAGATTCTGGGTGCCACACTGCGTGTCTGCGTCGACGACCTCGAGACCGCGATCCCCTTCTACGAGCGGCTGGCGGGCGGCAGAGCCCAGCGCTTCGAGCGGGGAGGTGTCCAGGTGGCGGCCATCGGCTGCTTCCTGCTGATGAGTGGTCCCCCGGCCGAACTGGAGGTGCTGCGCAAGGTCGCCGCGACGATCGCGGTCACGGATGTCGAGGAGACGCACAAGGTGCTGACCGGCCTCGGCGCCCACATCGTCGCGGGCCCCATCGCCTCACCGGCGGGCCGCAATCTGATCGCCCTGCATCCGGACGGTTCGGTCTACGAGTACGTGGACCGCCAGGCGTAGGCGCCGCCGGGGCTCAGTCGCGTCCCGGGCGGGTGAGCATCTCGGTGGTGATCGCCCAGCGTTCGTGGTCGCGCCAGGCCCCGTCGACGAAGAGCATCTTCGGCGAGAAGCCCTCCAGACGGAATCCGCAGCTTCGGGCCAGGGCGATCGACGCGGCGTTGCCCGGCTGGACGTTGATCTCCAGCCGGTGCAGCCGCATCGGGCCGAAGGCGTACCGCACGACGAGGTCCAGTCCTTCGCGCATCAGCCCCCGGCCGGCGGCGTGCGCGAAGGCGCCGTAGCCCAGCGCCCCGGACTGGAAGCCGCCCTCGACGATGTTGTTGATGTTGATGAACCCGCCGATGGCCCCGTCGTCCTTCTCGCAGACCAGGAAGCCGGCCTTGGCGGGGTCCTCGATCAGGCGGCCCGCGTAGGCGGTGTACGCCTGTGCGGTGGTGGGCGGGAAGAGCCAGGGGTGGTGCAGGTCCTTGCTCTCGCGGGCGCGGGCGGTGAACTCCTCGCCGTCCTCGTGGGTGAAGGGGCGGATGCCCACCCGGGGGCCCTCGGCGAGGTGGCGGGTCGTGTGATGCGGCACCCTGCCACAGTAACCGCGCCGGCTGCCCGCCACCGGTCGTCGCGTCAGGGGCCGACGGCCGGCAGTCGCAGCACCCCCGTCCCGCCCGGCCCGTTGATCACGGTCACCGGCTTGACGCCACGGTTGCCGACGTACGCGTCGTCGCTCGCGGCGATCACGAACCGCAGCCGGTGGCCGGTCCCGTAGCGGTGCACGATGCCGGGCAGCGTGACGGTGAAGCTCTGGGTGACGTCCGGGACGCGCACCGGCGCGACCAGTCGGCGCACCAGGGTCCGGGTGCCGTCGGGGGCGACGTCGTAGAGCTTGGCGAACAGGACCAGCTTGTCGGCCGCGTCGGCGGAGTTCTGGGTGCGTTCGGCCTTCGGGGAGACGACCCGGAGCGTGGCCCGGGGTGCGCCGACGACGTCGAGGGGGCGCTCCAGGGGCTCGCTGGTCCAGGCGAGGTAGGTGCCCTCGGTGTCACGCGGCGGAGGGTCCGGAAGGCCGAGCAGCCCGGCCAGCGAGCTCTCCGAATGGCTGGTGGGGATGAGCCGGTTGCGGTAGGTCCGGCGGCCGTGGGTCACCTCGCGGCGGTCCTCGACGAGGGTGCCGTCGCCGGAGAGGTACAGCGTGCGGCTGAGGCCGGGGAGGTGCCCGGCGGTGGCGTAGGCGCGGTCCGGGTCGGCGATCCAGTCGCGGTGGTAGGCGAAGGCCGGTCCGGTGCCGGTGTGGGGGCGCCGGTGCAGGTACCGGTCGAACCAGGCGAGGACGCGCCGCCCGACGTAACTGGTGTCGAGGTTGCCCCGGGACAGGTCGAGTTCGCCGGCGGTGGGGCCTGAGCTGTGCCCCCAGGACTGCCAGATCATCTTGACGGGGGTGCCCCGGGCCCTGAGCGTGCGGTAGGTCGCGGTCGCCTCGTTGAGGTTGAACAGGGTGTCGGCCTGTCCCTGGACCAGCAGGGTGGGCGTGTCGACGCGGTCGAGGTACGAGGCCGGGGAGACGCGGTGCGCGAAGGCGAGCAGCTCGGCGGTCCGGTCGGCCGGGTAGCTCCCGGAGTTGAGGGTGCGGATGGTCCGGCAGGCGTCGGTGACGAAGTGCAGGCAGGTGAGGGCGTTGACGCGGGACGGGTCCAGGCTGGGCCGGAGCAGTGGCTGCCCCTCACCGATGAGGTAGAAGCCGTTCGTCCACTGCCACTTGAAGACTCCGGGGACGTTGCCGGCGCCGGCGGTGCTGTTGGGGTCGAGCGCGTACGCCAGGTCGTTCCAGGTGATCATGGGGACGAGCGCGTCGAGGCGGTGGTCGACGGCGGCCGTCGCCAGCTGGACCGCGCCGCCGTAGGAGCCGCCGATCATGCCGACGCGCGGGTCGCCGGGGGCGTCGCGGGTGACGAAGTCGGCGGTGGTGCCGTCGTCGGCGGCGCGGGTGCCGCCGAGGAAGTCGACCAGCCGCGAGGCGGCGACGCCGTCGATGGCCGGGTCGTCGAGGGAGATGAGGCAGCCGCTGCCGCCGAATCCGAGCCCGGAGTAGACGAGCGAGACGTAGCCGCGCCGGGCGAAGGCCTTGCCGATGGTGTCGGTGGAGCCGTCCGCCTTGCTGCCGCCGAAGCCGTTCGTGCCGAGCACGGCGGGCGCCGGGTGGTCGCGGTCCACACCCGCGGGGCGGTACAGGTCGGCGTCGACCGTGCAGGCGCGGCCGCCCGCCCGCACGGTGAACGTCAGCGGGGTGACGGTGTAGGCGTCGGCGGCGGTCGCGGGCGGGGTGAGGGCGAGGGGCACGGCCAGGGCGGCGCCCAGAGCGAGAGCGAGGGGTGCGCGGGTTCTGGGCACGCGTCGGGACACTCGGACCTCCACGGTGAGGGCAACCCGGATACCGACCGGTAGGTACCGGCCGGGTTGTCATGGTGTGACACGTGTCAGGAGCCGTCAATCACCGCAACGAAGGTTTCTTGACGGGGTTTCAGAGGCGGCCCGCTCAGCTCAGGGCCGGCCCGTCCAGCGTCAACGTGCCCGCCACGGCGTCCAGTTCGGCCGCGACTCCCAGGGGCATGGTCAGCGCTCCCTCGCCGTGCCCGAACCCGAACTCCTCCACGACCGGGACGCCCAGGCCACCGAGCCGGTCGGCGAGGACCGTACGCAGCTCCTCGTACGGACCGCACCCCGCCCAGGACCCGAGGACGATCCCGGCGACCCCGTCGAGCCATCCGGTGCGCAGGAGTTGGGTGAGATACCGGTCGACGCGGTACGGGCTCTCGGCGATGTCCTCCAGCAGCAACAGCCCGCCCCGCGCCCCGGGGTGGGCGTGCGGGGTGCCGAGGTCGCTCGCGAGCAGGCTCAGGCAGCCGCCGAGCGTGACGCCCCGGGCGCGGCCGGGGACCAGGGCGGTGCCGCCCGGGGAGGGAGCCGCGAGGGTCCGTACGGACTCGGGCTCGAAGAGGGTGGCCCGCAGGTGCTCCTGGGCGCGGGCGTGCTTGAGGAAGTCGACGCCGGCGGCCGCGGGCCCGTACAGGGTGACCAGGCCCAGGCGGGTGGCGAACGCCTGGTGCAGGACGGTGACGTCGCTGAACCCGGCGAACACCTTCGGGCCCGCCGCCCGCATCGCCTCCCAGTCGAGCAGGTCGACCATGCGCTGGGCACCGTACCCGCCCCGGGCGCACAGCACGGCCGCGACGGACGGATCGCACCAGGCGGCCTGGAGGTCGGCGGCGCGCTGCGCGTCCGTACCGGCCAGGTAGGGCAACTCCGCGTGCCGGGCGAGCACATGGGGCGCCGCCACGGGGTCGAGGTCCCAGCCGCGCAGGACGTCCAGCCCGGCCTGGAGCCGTTCCTCGGGCACCGGCCCGCTCGGAGCGACGACGGCGACGCGGGCGCCGGGGGCGAGCCGGGGCGGCCGGACGAGCTGTTTCACTTGGTGAGCTCCAGGGTGGGGACGCCGGGCGGGTCCAGGCGGAACACCTGGGCGTACAGGGAGAGTTCGGCCTCCAGGGCGCGCACCATGGTCTCCGCCCTGCGGAACCCGTGGCCCTCTCCCTCGAAGGCGAGGTAGGCGTGCGGCACCCGCCGGCCGGCCAGCCGGGCCAGGAACCGCTCGCACTGGACGGGCGGGCAGATCACGTCGTCCAGGCCTTGGAGCAGCAGGAACGGCACGGTGAGACGGTCGGCGTGGGCGGCGGGCGAGCGCTCGGCGTACCGGGCGGGCACGTCGGCGAGCGGTCCGATGAGGCTCTCCAGGTACCGTGACTCGAAGTCGTGGGTCTCGCCCGTGCCCCAGCCGGCCAGGTCCAGGATGGGGTACTTGATGGTGCCGCAGGCGTAGACCTCGGTGGTGGTGAGCGAGGCGGCGGCGGTCCAGCCGCCCGCGCTGCCGCCCCGCACGGCGAGCCGGCCCCGGTCGGCGGTGCCCTCGTCGGCGAGGGCCAGGGCCACGGCGGCGCAGTCCTCGACGTCGACCACACCCCACTGCTCGCGCAGCCGCTCGCGGTAGGGGCGGCCGTACCCCGTGGAGCCGCCGTAGTTCACTTCGGCGACGCCGATGCCGCGCGAGGTGAAGTAGGCGATCTCCAGGTCGAGCACGAGGGGCGCGCGGCCGGTGGGCCCGCCGTGCGCCCAGACCACGTAGGGCGGCAGTTCGTCGCCGGGCGCGACGCAGCCGGGGTGGTGCGGGGGGTAGATATGGGCGTGGATGTCGCGCCCGTCGGGGCCGGTGAAGGTGCGGATCTGCGGCTCGGGGTAGTAGGCGGGATCGACGGCGTCGTCGTGTTCGGCGCCGACGACCCGGGCCCGGCCGGTGCGGGCGTCCAGCTCGACGACCTCGTAGGCGCTGCGCGGGCTGGCGCCGACGGCGACGACGCGTTCGCCGTGGGCGGCGAGGGTGGGGGCGAACTCGGTCCAGGGTCCGGCCGCGTCGACGACCTCGCCGGTCTCGGGGTCCAGTACGCCGAGGGCGGTGGCGCCCCGGCCGTGCACGACGGCGATCAGACCGCTCTCCAGCGGCGTGAACCATCTCGATCCCAGCTTCCACAGCGCGCCGCCGAACTCCTCCTCGCGCGGGCACACCGGTTCCCCGTCGAGGTAGAGGTTCCACCAGCCGGTGCGGTCGCTCGCGTGCAGCAGGCGTCCGTCGCGGGTCCAGTCGGCCTGGGCGATCGACTCACCGGGACCGCCGGCCACGGTCCGGGCGCCGCTCAGGGTGCCTTCGGGGGTGACGTCGGCAAGGAGCAGGTCGGTGCCGTCCCAGGGCATGTGCGGATGGTCCCAGGCCAGCCAGGCGGCCCGGCGCCCGTCGGGCGAGAGCTTCGGCCCGGTCACGAACCGGTGCCGGGCGCCGGTGAGTTCCCGTACGGCGTCCCGGTCCCCGGCGGCGGATCCGTCCAGGGGGACGGCGGCCAGGACGCGGCGTACGTCGGTGGGCCCGTCCCCGGTGAACTCCTCCAGCACGCACCACACTTCGCCCCGCTCGGGCAGCGGCAGCGGCTCGGCCCAGCGCAGTCCCTCGCCGACCGGGGACACGGGGGTGAGAGGGCGGGGTTCGCCGCCGGGCTCGCAGCGGTACAGCCGCTGGTCGGCGAAGTTCACGAACACCACGAGCGGTCCGCTGTCGCCGTCGAGGGCGGCCCACGGGTGCCCGCCGTACTCGATGACCCGGCTGCGTACGTTCCACGGCGCGGGCAGCAGTGACTCCTCCCGGCCGTCGGCGTGCCGTCGCACCAGGGTGCGGCGTCCGCCCTCGGCGGGGCGCGGCTCGGTCCACCACACCTCGTCGCCGACGAAGCCCACGTACTCCGGGTGCCCGTCGTGCGCGGCGGTCAGGGCCGCGTCGATGGGCGAGGGCCACGCCCCGTAGGCCAGCGTCCGCACCGTCTCCCCCACTCTCCTAGGCCGTCCGCAGGAACCGGTCGAGCACGCGGACACCGAAGTGCAGCGCCTCGACCGGTACCCGCTCGTCGACCCCGTGGAACATGGCCGCGTAGTCGTAGCCGTCCGGCAGCTTCAGCGGGGTGAAACCGTAGCCGGTCACGCCGAGACGGGAGAACTGCTTGGCGTCGGTGCCACCGGACATGCAGAACGGCACGACGTGGCCCTCGGGCGCGAACTCCTCGATGGCCGCCCGCATCCCCGCGAAGGTCGCCGAGTCCACCGGCGACTCCAGGGCGACCTCGCGGTGGCTGAACTCCCAGTCCACGTCCGGCCCGGTGAGCCGGTCGAGGGTGCTGCGGAACTCCTCCTCGCCACCGGGCATGTACCGGCCGTCCACGTGGGCCACGGCCTCGCCCGGAATGACGTTCACCTTGTAACCGGCGTCCAGCATGGTCGGGTTGGTGCTGTTGCGCAGGGTCGGCTCGACGAGCTTCGCGGCCGGACCGAGCTTCTCCAGCAGTGCGTCCACGTCGGTGAGGTCGCTCTCGATGCCGTAGAGCGCGGCGAGTTCGGTGAGGGCGGCGCGCACGGTCGGGGTCAGCCTGAGCGGCCACTCGTGCGCGCCGATCCGCGCGACCGCGCCCGCGAGGCGGGTCACGGCGTTGTCGCGGTTGACCTTGGAGCCGTGCCCGGCGCGCCCGCGGGCGGTGAGCTTCAGCCAGGCGGTGCCGCGTTCCCCGGCCGCGATCGGGTAGATCTGCCGCCCGTTGCCGTCGTGGAAGGTGAAGGCGCCCGACTCGCTGATGCCTTCGGTGCAGCCCTCGAACAGGCCGGGGTGCCGGTCGGCGAGGAACCCGGAGCCGTCCTCGGCGCTGGCCTCCTCGTCGGCGGTGAACGCGATGACGACGTCCCGGCGGGGCCGGACACCCTGCCGTGCCCAGCCGCGCACGACGGCCAGGATCATCGCGTCCATGTTCTTCATGTCGACGGCGCCGCGCCCCCAGACGACCCCGTCGCGGATCTCCCCGGAGAACGGGTGCACGCTCCAGTCGGCGGCGGCCGCGGGCACGACGTCCAGGTGCCCGTGGAGCAGCAGGGCGCCGGCCGAGGGGTCGGTGCCCTCGATCCGGGCGACGACGTTGGTCCGCCCCTCGGTGCGCTCCAGCAGGGTCGGTTCGATCCCGGCGTCGGCGAGCCGTGCGGCGGCGTACTCGGCGGCGGGCCTCTCCCGGCAGTCGCCCCCGCCCCGGTTGGTGGTGTCGATCCGGATGAGGTCGGACGTGTACGTCACGACCTCGTCCAGCGCCTGCCCGTCCACCTGCTCAGCCATACTGCTCCTCCACCGCGGCCGAGACGATCGTGGTGACCGCCTTGAAGGCGCGGATGCCCTCGTACATGGTCCCGCTCGTGTACGCCACCTTGCGCTCCCCGATCCGTTCCACACCCGGGACGACGGTGGCGGCCATCGCCAGGTGCTCCGCGTCGAACTCCACGGCCACCGTGAACGGGCCGCCGTGCACGGGTTCGTGACGCACCGCCAGGGCGGCGGCCTCCTTGGCCGCCGCCCGGATGTCGGCCGCGGTGCGACCGGGTGTGCGGCACACGGCCGCGTAGCGCGACACATGGTCCTTGACCGCCACCTTCAGCGCCTCGGGCGCGTACCCGAGCGCGTCCTCGCAGGCGACGTCGTCCCCGGTGACCAGCACGACCGGCACGCCGTACTCGGCGACGACATGGGCGTTGAGCAGCCCCTCGCTCGCCCGTACGTCGTTCAGCCACACGCCCGTGATGGAGTTGGCGAGGTAGGTGTGCGCGAGGACGCCCTCCATGCCGGCGCCCGCGTGGTAGCCGACGAAGGCGATGCCGTCGACGTCGCCGTGCTGCACGCCCTCCACCATGGACAAAGTCTTGTGCCGGCCGGTGAGCAGCCGGGCGCGGTCGTCGAGCTGCTCCAGCAGCAGGTTGCGCATCGACCAGTGCGCCTCGTTGATGATCACCTCGTCGGCGCCGCCGTCGTGGAACCCCAGCACGGCGGCGTTGACGTCGGAGGTGAACAGGGAACGGCAGCGCTCCCACTGCGAGGCGCCCGGCACGACGTCGTCGGGCCAGGTGACGCCGGTGGCGCCCTCCATGTCGGCGCTGATGAGGATTCTCATGAGGAGCCGTCCGAGGCGGAGATGTTCATGGTTCGTCACGTTACGCGCTGCGGGCGGAACGGGCTACGAACCGCTCACCGACGGATCGGCAGGTCGGCGAGGAACGCGGTGCGGCGGGTCGGCCGGGGGGCGGTGGTCACGGGCCGAGTAGCGCTGCCGCAGCTTCGCGAGGAAGCCGCTGCGGGCGCTGCGGCGACGCGGCTCGCCCGGGCGTCCGTCCCCGTCCGTTGCCGTCCATCCCCGCCCGTCCCCGTCCGTCGCCATCCGTCTCAGGCCGTGCGCCCGGCCACCAGCCAGGTGGACGGCAGCTCGATGCGGGTGCCGTCGGGGCGGTACTCCGTGGTCCGCAGGGGCAGGCGACCGCTCGCCAGCACCGTCAGACCGGCCGAGCCCAGATACTCGGGCACGGCCTCGTCCGACACCTCCCCGGGCGCGATGCCGTGCCGGAGGACCGGCGCGAGCTTGGGCGGCGGACCCTCGGGGCCGC
The DNA here is from genome assembly GCF_042733745.1 of Streptomyces sp. NPDC059696. Lineage (NCBI taxonomy): Bacteria > Bacillati > Actinomycetota > Actinomycetes > Kitasatosporales > Streptomycetaceae > Streptomyces > Streptomyces sp. NPDC059696. The sequence continues at coordinate 22,080 of NZ_JBHWFG010000042.1, read as the reverse complement.
CGGCCAGGCCCGCCAGCACCTGCTTGGCGGCACCCGAGAGCTCCACCAGACAGGCACGGCCGCGCTCGCCGACCAGCGTGGCGATCCCGTCGACGAGGGCCTGCCGGTCCTCGGGCTCGCACTGGTGCAGGACACCCCGCAGGTAGACGTTGGCGTCGCCGAGCTCGGCGTGCAGCGCCTGCGTCTCCTCCTTCGCGGCGGCGTCCAGCTGCCGGTAGGCGGCCTGCCCCGCCGGGTCGGCCTGCCGGGCGTGCTCCAGGGCCGCGGCGGACAGATCGACGCCGAGGACGTGCGGGAAGCGGTCGGCGAGGTAGCGGGTCTGGGTGCCGTTGCCGCAGCCGAGATCCACCAACGGCAGTGCGGGATCGGCCAGATACGGCTCGAACAGGGCGAGGTGCGGGCTCGCGGTCAGGACCGGTTCCGCGTCCCAGAACACCGCCCCGGGCTCGGCGGGCGCCTCACGCCAGAACCCCTCCCAGGCTTCCCGGTACCTGCTCGTCACGCTCATGGCCCACTCCCCGGGGGTGCGAACGAATCCCGCCACACGACGGGCGAGTACGGTGTACCGCGCCCGCGCCGCGAGGACAAGAACGCGGGTGCGGCGCCCGCTCGGCCCGCCGGAGCCGCAGCCGTCGGCCGGCGGCGGGCGGCGGGCTGCGGCGGGCGACGGGCTGCGGCGGGCGGGCGGCGGGCCGGGCACGCTGCGGAATTCCGGCCGCCGTGCCGCGCCGCGCCTGCTGGACCGGCACGGACGGTGGTCAGCGCCGCGGCAGCGTCAGTTCGAACCAGACCGTCTTGCCGGTCCGGGTACGGCTGGTCCCCCACTCGCGGGCCAGAGTGCTCACCACCCGCAGACCGCGCCCGGCCTCGTCGAGCGGACCCGCGTGGAGCAGCGTCGGCAACTCGTGGTCGTCGTCGTCCACTTCGCACAGCAGGGTGTCGCCCCGGACCAGCCGCAGCACGACGGGGCGGGCGTGCGCGTGCCGCAGGGCGTTGGTCACGAGTTCCCCGGCCATCAGCTCGGCCGGCGCGATGAGCCGGGCGAGTCCCCAGTCGTGCAGTTGCTCGCGGACCGCGGCGCGGGCCCGGCCCGCCTCGGCCGGGTCGAGGGCCAGGCGCCATTCGGCCACGTCGTCCGGCTCGATGCCGTTGAGGCGGGCCATCAGCAGGGCGACGTCGTCCTTGCGGCCGCCGCGCGTGTTGAGCGCCCGGATGATGGTGTCGCAGGCGTCGTCCATGGACGCGGCCGGGTGCGCGGCCGACTCGCAGAGCGTCGCGAGGCCGACCCCGATGTCCTCGCCGCGCACCTCGACCAGCCCGTCGGTGCACATCACCAGCCGGTCGCCGGGTGCGACACTGACGCGTACGGCCTGGAAGGGCACTCCCCCGACGCCGATGGGGGCGCCCGTGGGCAGGTCCAGCAGGACGCTGCGGCCGTCGCCGGCCCGGACCAGGACGGGTGGGATATGACCGGCGTTGGCGAGGTGGAGCTCGCTCGCGATCGGGTCGTAGACGGCGTACAGGCAGGTCGCCAGGTAGCTGTCGCCGAGGCGCTGGGCGAGGTCGTCGAGGTTGCGCAGCAGCTGGGCGGGCGGCAGGTCGAGTCCGGCCATGGTCTGCACGGCCGTCCGCAACTGGCCCATCATCGCGGCGGAGTTCAGGCCGTGGCCCATGACGTCGCCGACGACGAACGCCGTGCGTCCGCCGTGCAGTTTCACCGCGTCGAACCAGTCGCCGCCGACCCGCCCGAGCAGCGTGCCCGGCAGATAGCGGGTGGCGATGTCGCAGCCGGCCATCCGGGACGGGATGTGCGGCAGCATGCTGTCCTGGAGCGTCTCGGCGACGTTCTCCTGGAAGGTGTACATGCGGGCGTTGTCGAGCACGAGGCCCGCGCGGGCGGCGAGTTCGGCGCCGGTGACACGGTCCATGTCGTTGAAGACGGGGCGCTCGGGGTGCCGCAGCAGGATCATGAAGCCGAGGACGACGTTGCGCGCCTTGAGGGGCACGACCAGCATCGAGCGGCCGGTGATGAGCGGCCGGATGTCGCGCTTTTCGAACTGCGCGGCGATGGCGTGTCCCATCTCCTCGCTGATGCGGGGCACGAGCACCGGTTCACCGCTGGTCATGCACTGGAAGAACGGCGTGTGCGCCGGGAACGGCATGGCCTCCCCGACGGGGACGACGTCGTCCCAGCGGCCCGGTTCGTCGGTGTGCTCCAGGGCGACCCGGTGCCACATCGTCGTCGTGTCGGGCACGCCGTCCTCGAACCCCTCGCCGGCGACGACCTGTTCGCGCAGATAGGTCCCGGCGACGTCGGTGAAACGGGGCACGACGGCCCTGCTGACCTCGGTGATGGTCCGCGCCAGGTCGAGGGAGGTGCCGATGCGTCCGCTGACCTCGTTGAGGAACTCCAGGCGTTCACGGACCGCGGCGTACTCGAGGTCCTCGCCCTCGTCCCGCAGGTCCTCGGGCACGGGCCGGCCCGCCGCCAGGGCCCGCGCGGCCCGCTCGCGGCGTGCCCTGCGCTCGGCGCGCCGGGCCACGCCCCAGTCAGGGGTGACGGGCACCCGGTCGTTCTGGCTGAACTCCAGGATGGGGTAGCCGAGTTCGAGGACCTGGGTGACGATCCGGGCGCTCTCGCCGACGCTCATGCTCGGCAGGATCTCGGGGAGCCGGCGGGCGAGGTCCTCCGCTCCGGGGAAATCGGTGTGCAGCGCGAAGCCGGGGGCGATCCGCTCGAACGACCCGTCGCCCGCGCGCAGTCCGTCAGCGTCGGCCGCCAGCACGAGCAGCCGCTCGGGACCGGGGCCCACCAGCGGATAGGCCCACCACAGGACGTCCACCCGGCCGTCCCCGGACGCGGTGAGCCGGGCGCGGCCCGCCGCCGGGTAGGAGAGCCCGCCGTCGAGGGAGGCCTCCAGGTCCGGTCCGGGCCCCTCGGAGGCGGCACCGGCGCCGGCGCCCGGCTCGCCGAAGGAGGCGAAGGCGCCGGGGTCCGGCACGTCGGGCAGGGCGCCGGAGACGGGGAGCAGGTCGAGGGCGGTGCGGCCGATCGCCTCTTCCCTGGAGAGGCCGAACAGGCGCCGTGCGCCGCGGCTCCAGTGGGAGACGAGCCCGTCGCGGTCGACCACGACGACGGCCAGCGGGACGCGGCCGGGCTCGGCGGGGTCCGCCCCCCTGCCCTGCTCAGCCTTGTCGGTGCCACGGTCCATGGCCCAGGCCCTCTCTCCCCACGGACGCAAGATCTGTCCCGGCGTCACCACCGTACGGCGAGGGGAGGCGGCGATGTGAGGCAACGCGGGAATTGCCCGCCGCGGGGTTCGCACCGGCGTGCGACCCCGCGCGCCGGTGCGCTCCGGTGCCGGCCGGTGCCCGTTCAGTCCTCGTGGCTCAGCTGGAGGTCCCGCTCGGTGCGGCCTCCTCCGGCGACCTGGAGCACGGTGGCGACCGGTGGGTAGCCGGCGGCGATGACGGTGTACTCGCCGGAGGACAGGTCGACGAAGCGGAACGTGCCGTCGGCCCCGGTGGTGAGGGTGTCGACCACGTTGCCCGCCACGTCGAGCAGGGTCACGCGCGCGTCCTCCACGGGCCGGCCGCCGCCCGCCCGCACCGTGCCGCGCAGCACGGCGCCGCCGGCCAGCTCGATGTCCCGGCGGGTCTCGCGGGACGCCTGGACGGTGACGGGAAGCGCGGCGGGGCGGAAGGCGGGCGCGCTGGCGGCGAGGGTGTACTCGCCGGCGACGAGGTCGGTGATGACATAGCCGCCCTCGCGGCCGCTGCGGGTGGTGGCGACGACCTCGCCGTGCACGTTGGTGAGGGTGACGGTGGCGTCCCGTACGGGCGTGCCGTCGGCGGTGACGACGGTTCCGACGAGGTTCCCGGCGCCGCCGAGGACGATGTCGAGCTCGACGGGCCGTTCGCCGACGGTCACCGTGACCGCCTGCGGCTGGTGGCCGCCGGCCGCGGCGATCAGCACGTACGAGCCCGGGCCGGGGGTGGCCAGGGCGTAGCGCCCGTCCTCGCCGCTCGCGACCCGTCCGGTCTGCTGCCCGGTGACGTCGATGAGCGTGAGCGCCGCGCGGGGTACGACGGTTCCGTCGTGGTGCTGTACCGAGCCGCACACGGGCACACCGGCGGCGTACGCGGTCCGGGCCTGCGGGACCGGGGCGTTCCCCGGCGCCGTGTCCGGGTCGGTGACGGGGACGTTGTGGGACACCAGGGGTTTCTCCTTGAGGAAGAGGGCGATGACCAGTCCGAGGACGAGCACCGGCACCAGGTAGAGGAAGATCCGCGGCATGGCGTCGGCGTACGCCCGGATGTAGTCGTCGCGCAGGGCCGGGGGCAGGGCGTGCACGAGCTGCGGGGTGAGGGACTCGGGGTCCGGGAGCCCGGCGCCGCCGCGCGCGGGGAGGCGCTCGTGGAGGGCGTCGGCGAGGCGGTCCGCGAAGAGGGTGCCGAAGACGGCGGCCCCGACGCTGCCGCCGATCTGCCGGAAGTAGTTGTTGGCGCTGGTGGCGGTGCCGAGGTCGGCGGGGCGCACGGAGTTCTGCACGGCGAGGATCAGCACCGGCATCACCATGCCGATGCCGGCGCCGAGGACGGCCATCCAGATGCTGTAGTGCAGCCGGGGCGTGCCGGTCTCCAGCCGCGACAGCAGCCACATGCCGACGGCGGAGAGGGCGCCGCCGAGGATCGGGTAGGCCTTGTAGCGGCCGGTGTGGCTGATGAGCTGGCCGACGACGATCGAGGCGCCGACGATGCCGGCCATCATCGGCAGCATGAGCAGACCCGACTCGGTGGCGGTCGCCCCGTCGACCATCTGGAGATACGTGGGCAGGTAGCTGGCGGCGCCGAACAGGCCCACGCCGGTCACCAGGCCGACCAGGCCGGTGACGTTGAAGACGGAGTCCTTGAACAGCCGCAGGGGGATGAGGGGTTCGACGGCGAAGCGCTCGGTGACGAGGAAGAGGACGGTCGCCGCCAGTGCCCCGGCGGCGAGGCCGAGGATCACGCGCGAGTCCCAGGCGTGCTCGGTGCCGCCCCAACTGGTCAGCAGGACCAGGCAGGTGGAGGCGGCGGTCAGCAGCAGGGCGCCGAGGACGTCCAGCCGGGCCCGCGCGGCCGGCTTGGGGAGCTTCAGTGTCACGGCGACGACGGCCAGGGTGACCAGGCCGAAGGGGACGTTGACGTAGAAGCACCAGCGCCAGGAGAGGTGGTCCGTGAAGTAGCCGCCGAGCAGTGGTCCGGCCACCGAGGCCAGACCGAAGGCCGCCCCGATCAGGCCCATGTAGCGGCCGCGCCGCCGGGGCGGCACGATGTCCGCGATGATGGCCTGGACGCCGATCATGAGGCCGCCCGCGCCGGCGCCCTGCAGGGCGCGGAAGGCGATCAGCTGGTCCATGGTGCGCGCCCGGCCCGCGAGCGCGGAGCCGACGACGAAGACGACGATCGCGAACTGGAAGACGCCCTTGCGGCCGAGGAGATCGCCGAGCTTGCCGTAGATCGGGAGGCCGACGGTGGCGGTGAGCAGGTAGGCGGTGATCGCCCACGACATCCGGTCCAGGCCGTGCAGTTCTCCGACGATCCTCGGGAGCGCGGTGGCGACGATCATCTGCTCCAGGGCGGCCAGGAGCAGGGCCAGCATCAGCGCGAAGAAGACGAGCCGCACCCGGCGCGGGCTCGGGCCGCCGTGCGGATCCGGTGGTGGCACGGGAGCATCGGGGGGTGCCACCGCCGGTTCGTCCTGCGTCAGAGTGATCCCGCCCACTCACCGCTCCCCTCGTCGCGCTGCCGCACCATTCCCGCGTAAAAGCGACAACTACGAGCAAGCGCGACGAGTTACGGCACAGGAGCGGGCCGTACGGAGATCACCCGAACCGGTGAGGGGCTGCAACACCCCTTGGTTCTGCGCGTTTTGGGAGGCCCGAGGACTACTTCTCGACCTCGGAGGCGAGCTTGGCGAGCATCGCGTCGTAGATCCGGCCGAGCCCCTTGGGTGCGAAGGTCCTCTCGAAGAAGCCGCCGATGCCGCCGGCGCCGGTCCAGGTCGTGGTCACGACGACCCGGGACGTGCCCTCGCCGGCCGGGGTGACCCGCCAGGTGGTGACCATGGAGGAGTTGCGGTCCTTCTCGACCAGCTCACCGTCGGTGGGCTCGGTGACCTCCAGGAGGCAGTCGCGCACGCGCTTGCTGGTGGCCTGGAGCTTCCAGTGGACGAGGGTGCCCTCGCCGTCGCCGCCCTCCCGGACCTCGTACTCGCTGAACTGCTCGGGCAGCAGCTTCGCGCGCGTGCCGCTGTAATCGGCGAGGGCGTCGAACACCGTCTCCGCGTCCGCCGCGACGATCCGCTCCGTAGTGGCCTCGACCTGCGCCATCGCTTTCCTCCAGGACCTGGTTGCTCGGGGGTCGGGGCAAGCCAACCACCCCGCCGCCCGGCCGCCCAAATCGGGGTGGCCGGGCGTGGCCGAACGCGTTCGGAAAACACCCTCGCACGATCAAGGGAACATGTGTTCTATTCTGTGGTCAGTGCTACCGAGGAGGCGTCATGCGCTGGGAGAACCTCACCGTGGACTCCGAACACAGCCGGGCCGATGCCGCGCTGTTCGGCGCGGACGCGGTGGTCACGCGTACCTTCGACACACCGGAGTTCCGCGGGATCACCTTCCACGAGATCCGGGCCCGCTCGATCATCAACCGGGTGCCGGCGGTGTCGCGGATGTCGTTCCAGTGGACGGTCAACCCCTATCGGGGCTGCTCGCACGCGTGCGTGTACTGCTTCGCCCGCAAGACGCACAGCTACCTGGACCTCGACACGGGTCTCGACTTCGACAGCCAGATCGTGGTCAAGACCAACGCGCCGGAGCTGCTGCGCCGGCAGCTCGGCTCGCGCCGCTGGCAGGGCGAGCACATCGCCATGGGCACGAACGTCGACTGCTACCAGCGCGCCGAGGGCCGCTACCGCCTGATGCCGGGCATCATCGCGGCGCTGCGCGACCACGCGAACCCCTTCTCCATCCTCACCAAGGGCACGCTCATCCTGCGCGACCTGGAGCTGATCAAGCAGGCGGCGCGGGTGACCGACGTGGGCATCTCCGTCTCGGTCGGCTTCACCGAGCAGGAGCTCTGGCGCACCGTCGAGCCGGGCACGCCCGCGCCCGAACGGCGCCTGGAGGTCGTGCGCGCCTTCAGCGACCACGGCATCGGCTGCGGGGTGCTGATGGCGCCGGTGATCCCGTTCCTGAGCGACACCCCGGCCCAACTCCGCGCCACCGTACGGGCGATCGCGGACTCCGGCGCCACGTCCGTGACGCCGCTGGTCCTGCACCTGCGGCCCGGCGCCCGCGAGTGGTTCATGGCGTGGCTGGGGCAGCACCACCCGCACCTGGTGGCCCGCTACGAGCGGATGTACGCGGAGGGCTCGTACGCCCCGAAGTGGTACCAGCGGCGGATCACCCGTCAGGTGCACGAACTGGCCGAGGAGTACGGCATCGGACCCACCCGCGCGGGGGCGCCGCGCCGCATCAGCCCTCCCGAGCCGGCCCCCGAGCCGCCGGTCGCGGGACCGACCCAGCTCTCGCTCCTCTAGGACCCGGCTCTCACTCCTCCAGGACCCGGCTCTCGCTCCTCCAGGACCCGGCCCTCGCTCCTCCAGGACCCGGCCCTCGCTCCTCCAGGACCCGGCCCTCGCTCCTCAGGAGGATCGGCCGGCTGCCCCCGTGAAACGGGCATTCGAGGGCATCCGAAGATCCGATCGGGTCATGAGCTGTACGCAATGAGTTCTTCCGGGACCGCTTTCCGGGACGATGCCGCGAGGACGGCGACCCCAGCGGTCCGACATCCCGCCGTCCCGGGAGGACTCCATGAGAAAACGGGCAGTCGCGCTGTGCGGCGCCGCCGTCGTCCTGGCCGGCACCTGCACGGCCGTTCCCGCCGAGGCGGGCGCGTCCGGCACCGCGACCACCCCTCGGTACGCCGGGCTCTCCTGGAAGAGCTGCGCCACCGAGGACCACCCGACGCTCCAGTGCGCGTCGCTGAAGGTGCCGCTCGACCACGCAAGGCCACAGGGCGAGAAGATCACCCTCGCCCTGTCCCGCGTCCCGCACACCGCCCGGACCTCGAAGGGCCCGCTCCTGGTCAACCCCGGCGGCCCCGGCGGCAGCGGGCTGAAGCTCGCCGGGTTCGTCGCGTCGGCGCTGCCCGCGAAGGTCGCGGCCCAGTACGACGTCGTCGGCTTCGACCCGCGCGGCGTCGGCGCGAGCGGGCCCGCACTGGACTGCCGGCCGGGCCACTTCGACCCGGTCCGCCCGGACTCACTGCCGACGGCACCCGCGATCGAGCGGGCCAACCTCGACCGCGCCCGGTCCTTCGCCGCCGCCTGCGGCAAGAAGTACGCGCATCTCCTGCCGCACATCGACACCACCGGCGCCGCACGCGACCTGGACGCCGTCCGGCAGGCCCTGGGCGCGCCGCGGATCAGCTACTTCGGCTACTCGTACGGCACCTACCTGGGGGCGGTCTACGCCCGGCTCTTCCCGGAGCGGGTCCGGCGCATGGTGCTGGACTCCGTGGTCGACCCGACCGCCGTCTGGTACGAGGCCAACCTCAACCAGGACGTGGCCTTCAACGACCGCCACCGCGCCTTCCTGGCCTGGGTCGCCCGGAACGACCCGGCGTACCGGCTCGGCACCGATCCGGAGAAGGTCGAGGCCGGGTGGTACGCGATGCGCGCGGCCCTCGCGAAGAAGCCGGCGGGCGGCCGGGTCGGCGCCTCGGAACTGGAGGACACCTTCATCCCCGGCGGCTACTACAACGGCTACTGGCCGATCCTCGCCGAGGCGTTCGCGGCGTACGTGAACGACAAGGACCCGGAGCCGCTCGTCGAGGCGTACGAGGACTTCGGCGCGGTCGACGCCTCCGGCGACAACGGCTACAGCGTCTACACGTCGGTGCAGTGCCGGGACGCCGGGTGGCCGCGGGACTGGCGGCGGTGGCGCGAGGACAACTGGGCGGTGTACGAGAAGGCGCCCTTCATGACCTGGAACAACGCCTGGTACAACGCACCGTGCGCGTTCTGGCCGGCCGGCTCGCTGCGCCCGCTGAACGTGGCGAACGGGAAAGTGCCGCCGGTGCTGCTGTTCCAGGCGACCGGCGACGCGGCCACCCCGTACGAGGGCGGCGTCACCATGCACCGTCTGCTGGCGGGCTCCAGCCTGGTCGTGGAGGAGGGCGGCGGCAACCACGGCGTGACGCTGAGCGGCAACGCCTGTCTGGACGCGCACCTGGCGGCCTACCTGGCCGACGGCACCGTGCCGCGCGGGCACGGCGAGGCGGACGCGGTCTGCGAGGCGCTGCCCGACCCGAAACCCGCTGCGGCGGCCGCGAAGGCGACGCCGGCCTCCTCGAACGGCCCGGCACTGCACGGCCTGCTCGGATTCCGACGCTGAGCGGCCCCCGCCGGCGAGCGGCTGACGACCCGTCGGGGGCGGTGCCGTCGGTGCCGTCGATGCCGTGGTCCACCATGGGGCCATGAAGGAACCGACGAGGACCACCGCCCCCGACGGCGTCGCCGCGGCCGCCCCGCTCCGCCTCCAGGTCGCGTCATGAGCCTGCGGATACGGGAGATGACGCTCGCCGACTGCGACCGCGTCGCGGAGATCCGCGTCGGCGGCTGGCGCAGCGCCTACCGGGGCCTGATCCCGCAGTCCTACCTGGACGGGCTCAGCGTCGAGGCGGACGCCGAGCGGCGTCGTGCGTACCTGGCACAGGGCGACGGCGGCGTGGTGAACCTGGTCGCCGAGGACGCCGGCGGCGGGCTCGCCGGCTGGGCGTGCCACGGGCCGTACCGGGAGGGGGAAGTCCGCACCCGGGACGCCGAGTTGTACGCCCTCTACGCGCACCCGGACCGGGTGGGGCGGGGTGTGGGGCGGGCCCTGCTCACGGAGTCCGTGGCCCGCTGCCGCGCCGCGGGCCACGGCAGTCTCCTGCTGTGGGTGCTCAAGGAGAACGTCCGGGCCCGCCGCTTCTACGAGCGGGCCGGGTTCCGGGCGGACGGCGCCGAGGAGCCGTTCGAGGTGGACGGGGTCGAGGTCCCCGAGGTGCGGTACGCCATGCCGCTCCCCCGCTGATCTCACCTCTGCTTCGGGATCCGCCCCAGCGCCCGCACCGCCGCCTCGGCCAGCGCCGGGTGCGCGAGGGCCTCGTTGAGCACGGGTCCGGCCCGGACGTCGCCCAGCGCGCCGAGCCCGTCCACGCAGGCGAGGGCCACGCGGCGGTACGGGTCGTGCGGGCGCAGCCGCCGCCGGAGCGTGGTGATCAGCGCGGGCACCGCCTCGGGCGCCCGCAGCTCGACCAGGAGCCGTACCGGGTGCAGGGCGTAGGCGACGCGCAGTTCGTTGGTGGCGAGGGCGGCGGCCGCGCGGGCGGTGCGCGGGTCGCCGAGCCGGGCCAGGGCGTGGGCGGCGGAGGCGCAGCGCGGGGGATCACGGTGGTTGAGCAGCAGCACCAGCGCCTCGAACGCCCGCCGGTCCTGCGCGAGCCCCAGCCGGAACGCGGCCAGTTCCCTCGCCCACAACGGCTGCCCGGGCTCGGTCAGCACCGCCGCCAGGGCGTCGGGGTCGTCGGTCGCCACGAGCCGCTCGAACGCGGGCGAGGCCCCCGACTCCCGCCGTAAGCGCTCCGTGAGTGATCGCAACTCTTCGTCCATGGATCAGAGGTTAGGGCGTGGGGAGCCGGGCGGGACGTACATCACAAAGACGAGGGCTGGCGCGCTCGTTACCCGCCAGTTAAGCTCAGACGAGCGAGTTACCCACTCGCATTCCTCGCGGCGGTCTGGTGACGCGGCTGTCGCGGGAGCAGTCGGTTCGGTGCCTCAGGTACCGCAGTACGGCTCGGCCCCGGGACAGGGCCGGTCGGATCCGCCGTCCCACGGGCGTGTGCACGCCCGCGGCGCGGCACCGGGCGTGTGCGCTTCGCAGCCCGGCCAACACCCGCACTTCACCACGCACCCGGTGCGCCCGTGGTCCGGCCCCTGCCGGGCCGCCTCCGGCGCACCCGGAGCGCGTTCCCCGTCGTCACCCTCATCCTGGAGTCCCGCGATGGCCACTCCCCTTTCCGACCCGTCCCTGTCCCCGCTGCGGACCGTCGCCGTCGTCGGCCTCGGCACGATGGGCACCGGCATCGCCGAGGTCCTCGCCCAGGCCGGCCGCACGGTCGTCGGCATCGACATCAGCGAGGCCCAGGCCGCGAAGTGCGTCGCCGCGCTGGAGGCCTCCACCGCCCGTGGCGTCGAGCGCGGTCGGCTGACCGAGCAGGAGCGCGCCGAGATCCTCGGCCGGGTCCGCACCTCCGCCGACCTGCGTTCCGCCGCCGACGCCGACCTGGTCATCGAGGTGGCCCCGGAGTCGTACGAGATCAAGCAGCAGATCTTCCGGGAACTCGACGGGATCGTGCGCCCGGAGACGATCCTGGCGACCGGCACCAACGCCCTGTCCGTGACCCGGCTGGCCGCGGACTCCTCCCGTCCCGAGCGGGTGCTGGGCCTGCACTTCTTCAACCCCGCCCCGGCCATGAAGCTGGTCGAGGTCGTCTCCTCGGTGCTGACCGCCCCGGCGGCCGTCACGGCCGTCACCGATCTGGCGCTCGACCTGGGCAAGGAGCCCGTCGCGGTCGGCGACCGGCCCGGTTTCGTCGCGGACGGCCTGCTGTTCGGCTACCTCAACCAGGCGGCCGCGATGTACGAGGCGAAGTACGCCTCCCGCGAGGACATCGACGCCGCGATGCGGCTGGGCTGCGGGCTGCCCATGGGTCCGCTGGCCCTGCTGGACCTGATCGGCGTCGACACCGCGCGCACGGTTCTGGAGGCCATGTACGCCGCCTCCCGCGACCGTCTGCACGCCCCGGCCCCGATCCTCAAGCAGCTCAGCGAGGCGGGCCTGACGGGCCGCAAGGCGGGGCGCGGCTTCTACACGTACGAGGCGCCGGGCAGCGCGGTCGTCGTGCGGGACGCGCTGACCCCGCTGGAGGGCGGCGACCTGGTCCCCGGCCGGGAGATCCGCTCGGTCGGTGTCGCGGGTTCGGGCACCATGGCCTCCGGTATCGCCGAGGTCTTCGCCAAGGCCGGGCACGAGGTGGTCCTCGCCGCCCGCAGCGCGGAGAAGGCGCAGACCGCGAAGGCCCGGATCGGCAAGTCCCTGTCCCGCTCGGTCGACAAGGGCCGGATGACCGCCGAGGCGGCCGCCGAGACCCTGGACCGCATCACGGCCACGGGCACCTACGAGGACTTCGCCGGGGTCGACCTGGCCGTCGAGGCGGTGGCGGAGGACCTGGAGGTCAAGCGGCAGCTGTTCGCGGCGCTGGACAAGGTCTGCAAGCCGGGCGCGATCCTGGCCACCACGACCTCCTCGCTGCCGGTCGTCGCCTGCGCCCGGGCCACCTCGCGCCCGCAGGACGTCATCGGGATGCACTTCTTCAACCCGGCGCCGGCCATGAAGCTGGTCGAGGTCGTCCGCACGGTCCTGACCGCCGACGACGTGCACGCCACGGTCCGCGAGGTGTGCGCCCGGATCCGGAAGCACCCGGTCGACTGCGGTGACCGGGCCGGCTTCATCGTGAACGCGCTGCTCTTCCCGTACCTGAACAACGCGATCAAGATGGTCGAGGAGCACTACGCCTCCCTCGACGACATCGACGCGGCGATGAAGCTCGGCGGCGGTTACCCGATGGGCCCGTTCGAGCTGCTGGACGTCGTCGGACTGGACGTCTCGCTCGCCATCGAGAAGGTCCTGCACCGCGAGTTCCGCGACCCGGGGCTCGCCCCGGCGCCGCTGCTGGAGCACCTGGTGGCCGCGGGCTGCCTCGGCCGCAAGACCGGCCGTGGCTTCCGCGAATATGCCAAGCGCTGAGCGTCCCGGCGACCGGTTCCGGTCCGGCGCCGAGTGGGGCGGCCTGCTCGGTCCGGACCGGTTCCACCCGGCCGGCCGGGCCGCCCCTCCCCCGCCCCCGGGGGCCGGGACGGAACCGGGTCATGCGCGGCGAGCTGCGCACATGCAGTACGTTCAGGGCATGCCCCAGCCCGCCAAGTCCTCACGTACACCCGCCACGGCCGACGCGCCGGAGAGTGCCGCCGGCTCGCGTGCCGCCGCCCAGCGGCTCAAGATGCGCCGGGAACTGGCGGCCGCAGCGATGGAGCTGTTCGCGAGCAAGGGGTACGAGGCGACCACCGTCGACGAGATCGCGGCCCAGGCCGGCGTCGCCCGGCGCACGTTCTTCCGCCACTTCCGCTCCAAGGAAGAGGCGATCTTCCCCGACCACGACGACACCCTGATCCGCGCCGAGGCGGTGCTCAACGCCGCGCCCGCGCACGAGCATCCGCTCGACACGGTGTGCCGCGGCATCAAGGAAGTCATGCGGATGTACGCGGCCCGGCCGGAGATCTCGGTGGCCCGCTACAAGCTGACGCGCGAGGTGCCCACCCTGCGCGAGGCGGAGATCGCGTCGGTGGCCCGCTACGAGCGCCTGTTCACCCGCTACCTGCTCGGCCACTTCGACGAGCGGGCGCACGCCGACGACGCCAACGACGACCCGCTGCTGGCGGAGGTCGCCGCGTCCGCGGTGGTCACGGCCCACAACCACGTGCTGCGGCGCTGGCTGCGCGCGGGCGGCCAGGGCGACGTGGAGGCGCAGCTGGACCACGCCTTCGCGATCGTGCGCAAGACGTTCGGCACCGGCATCGGGGCCGGGCGCTCCACGGAACCGCAGGCGGCCGTGGCCACCGCCTCGGCGCAGGGCGAGGTGCTGGTGACCGTCGCCCGTACTGACGCGCCGCTGGACGAGGTCATGCGGACCATCGAGCAGGCACTCAAGGAGCGCTGAACGCCCCTCCACGTGTGTGATGACGGCCACCCCCCGGGGTGGCCGTTTTGGCATGTCAGGGGGCGTTTTGCAGGCTCTTGAAAAGCCCGTTCGATCGATCATCGCTCATGTGTTACGTAAAGATTTCATCTGAGGCCAAGTTCTGGCACTCAGTGCCTTGCGGGGTGACACGCGGTGTCATACGTTGAAGGAGTCCGGACGACGTCCCGGCAGGCCGAACCCGCCTGCACGCCCGGACGCCTGCGTCACAGGCAACCTCCCGCGCCACCATGCGCTGCCGAACAGCACCACCGCCGAACCGACGGCACAACCTCAACCCTCAGCAGCACCGACGTAACCATCGGCGCCCCTCCCTCAGGGCGCTCACCGCCGGAGGCAACACCGTGACCGTTAAGGACATCCTGGCCGCGATCCAGTCGACCGACTCCACGTCGGAGGACTTCGCCGCCCTCCCGCTCCCCGAGTCGTACCGCGCGATCACCGTGCACAAGGACGAGACGGAGATGTTCGCGGGCATGACGACCCGCGAGAAGGACCCGCGCAAGTCGATCCACCTGGACGAGGTGCCGCTGCCCGAGCTCGGCCCGGGCGAGGCCCTGGTGGCCGTCATGGCCTCGTCGGTGAACTACAACTCGGTGTGGACCTCGATCTTCGAGCCGCTGTCCACCTTCGGGTTCCTGGAGCGCTACGGCCGCACCAGCGAGCTGGCCAAGCGCCACGACCTGCCGTACCACATCATCGGCTCCGACCTCGCGGGCGTCGTGCTGCGCACCGGCCCGGGCGTCAACGCCTGGCGGCCCGGTGACGAGGTCGTCGCGCACTGCCTGTCCGTCGAGCTGGAGTCCAGCGACGGCCACAACGACACGATGCTCGACCCCGAGCAGCGCATCTGGGGCTTCGAGACCAACTTCGGCGGCCTCGCCGAGATCGCCCTGGTCAAGTCCAACCAGCTGATGCCGAAGCCCGACCACCTGTCGTGGGAGGAGGCCGCCGCCCCCGGTCTGGTCAACTCCACCGCCTACCGGCAGCTGGTCTCCCGCAACGGCGCCGGCATGAAGCAGGGCGACAACGTCCTGATCTGGGGCGCGAGCGGCGGACTCGGCTCCTACGCCACCCAGTTCGCGCTGGCCGGCGGCGCCAACCCGATCTGTGTCGTCTCCAGCGACCAGAAGGCGGACATCTGCCGCTCGATGGGCGCCGAGGCGATCATCGACCGCAACGCCGAGGGCTACAAGTTCTGGAAGGACGAGAACACCCAGGACCCCAAGGAGTGGAAGCGCTTCGGCAAGCGCATCCGCGAGCTGACCGGCGGCGAGGACATCGACATCGTCTTCGAGCACCCCGGCCGTGAGACCTTCGGCGCGAGCGTCTTCGTGACGCGCAAGGGCGGCACCATCACCACCTGCGCCTCAACCTCCGGCTACATGCACGAGTACGACAACCGCTACCTGTGGATGTCGCTGAAGCGGATCATCGGTTCGCACTTCGCCAACTACCGCGAGGCCTGGGAGGCCAACCGGCTCATCGCGAAGGGCAAGATCCACCCCACCCTGTCGAAGGTGTACTCCCTGGAGGACACCGGCCAGGCCGCGTTCGACGTGCACCGCAACCTGCACCAGGGCAAGGTCGGCGTGCTGTGCATGTCCCCCGAGGAGGGCCTGGGCGTGCGCGACCAGGAGAAGCGCGCCCAGCACATCGACGCCATCAACCGCTTCCGCAACATCTGAGACACCCGGGGTCATAGATGACTGAGCGTCAGCCCGCCGAGGTGAAGCGGGAGAAGGACCGGCCGTGGCTCATGCGCACGTACGCCGGTCACTCCACGGCCGAGGCGTCCAACGAGCTGTACCGGCGCAACCTCGCCAAGGGCCAGACAGGTCTGTCGGTGGCGTTCGACCTGCCCACGCAGACCGGCTACGACTCCGACCACGTCCTCGCCCGCGGCGAGGTCGGCCGGGTCGGCGTGCCGATCGGGCACGTCGGTGACATGCGCCGGCTGTTCCAGGACATCCCCCTGGAGCAGATGAACACCTCGATGACGATCAACGCCACCGCCATGTGGCTGCTGGCGCTCTACCAGGTCGTCGCCGAGGAGCAGGGCGCGGACATCACCAAGCTCCAGGGCACGACCCAGAACGACATCGTCAAGGAGTACCTGTCCCGGGGGACGCACGTCTTCCCGCCGGGGCCCTCGCTCCGCCTGACGACGGACATGATCGCGTACACGGTCTCGCACATCCCGAAGTGGAACCCGATCAACATCTGCAGCTACCACCTGCAGGAGGCGGGCGCCACGCCGGTCCAGGAGATCGCGTACGCGATGTCCACCGCGATAGCCGTCCTGGACGCCGTGCGCGACTCCGGCCAGGTGCCGCAGGAGCGCATGGGCGATGTCGTGGCGCGCATCTCGTTCTTCGTGAACGCGGGCGTCCGCTTCATCGAGGAGATGTGCAAGATGCGGGCGTTCGGCCGCATCTGGGACCGCATCACCCGCGAGCGGTACGGCATCGAGAACCCCAAGCAGCGCCGCTTCCGCTACGGCGTCCAGGTCAACTCCCTGGGCCTGACCGAGGCGCAGCCGGAGAACAACGTCCAGCGGATCGTCCTGGAGATGCTGGCCGTCACCCTCTCCAAGGACGCCCGCGCGCGTGCCGTGCAGCTGCCCGCCTGGAACGAGGCCCTGGGCCTGCCCCGCCCCTGGGACCAGCAGTGGTCGCTGCGCATCCAGCAGGTGCTGGCCTACGAGAGCGATCTGCTGGAGTACGAGGACATCTTCGAGGGCTCGAAGGTGATCGAGGCCAAGGTGGAGCAGCTGGTCGAGGAGGCGTCCGCCGAGATCGAGCGCATCCAGGAGATGGGCGGCGCGATGGCGGCCGTCGAGTCCGGCTACCTCAAGTCGCAGCTGGTCGCCTCGCACGCCGAGCGCCGGGGCCGGATCGAGTCCGGCCAGGAGAAGATCATCGGCGTCAACGCCTTCGAGGGCACCGAGCCGAACCCGCTGACCGCCGACCTGGACACCGCGATCCAGACGGTGGACCCGGCGGTCGAGGCCCGGGTCATCGCCGGGCTGGAGCAGTGGCGCGACAGCCGCTACCAGCCGCCCTTCAACCACCCGCGCCCCTGCAAGGCCCTGGAGCGGCTGAAGGAGGCCGCACGCGGCGACGAGAACCTCATGGAGGCCACCCTGGAGTGCGCCCGTGCCGGCGCGACCACCGGCGAGTGGGCCGGGGCGCTGCGCGAGGTGTTCGGCGAGTTCCGGGCGCCCACGGGTGTCTCCTCGGCGCCGGTGGCCGTGCCCGTCGAGGCGGGCAGCGCGCTCGACCTGGTCCGCCGCAAGGTGGACATGACGGCCGAGGACCTGGGCGTGGGCAAGCTGCGCTTCCTGGTGGGCAAGCCCGGCCTGGACGGTCACTCCAACGGCGCCGAGCAGATCGCGGTCCGTGCGCGTGACGCCGGGTTCGAGGTGGTCTACCAGGGCATCCGGCTGACGCCGGAGCAGATCGTGGACGCGGCCCTCGCCGAGGACGTGCACGCGGTGGGCCTGTCGATCCTGTCCGGCTCGCACGCCCAGCTGGTGCCGGACGTCCTCGAACGGCTGCGTGTGGCCGGTGCCACAGACATCCCCGTGATCGCCGGTGGCATCATCCCGAATGGTGACGCCGAGCAGCTCAGGGAAGCCGGAGTGGCCGCGGTCTTCACCCCGAAGGACTTCGACATCACCGGAATCATCGGCCGCATCGTCGACGAGATCCGGAAAGCGAACAAGCTCGACCCCCTGGAGGTCCCCGCATGACCACGGTCAACCGCCTTCGCCCCCGGCGTTCCTGCCTGGCGGTACCGGGCTCGAACCCGCGCTTCCTGGAGAAGGCCCAGGGCCTCCCCGCGGACCAGGTCTTCCTCGACCTGGAGGACGCGTGCGCCCCGCTCGCCAAGCCCGAGGCGCGGCACACCATCGTCAAGTTCCTCAACGAGGGTGACTGGACGGGCAAGACGCGGGTCGTGCGCGTCAACGACTGGACGACCGAGTGGACCTACCGCGACGTCGTCACGGTCGTGGAGGGCGCCGGCCAGAACCTCGACTGCATCATGCTGCCGAAGGTGCAGACGGCCCAGCAGGTCGTCGCCCTGGACCTGCTGCTGACGCAGATCGAGAAGACGATGGGCTTCGAGGTCGGCAAGATCGGCATCGAGGCGCAGATCGAGAACGCGCAGGGCCTGAACAACGTCAACGAGATCGCGACGGCGTCCCAGCGCGTCGAGACCATCATCTTCGGCCCGGCCGACTTCATGGCGTCCATCAACATGAAGTCGCTGGTCGTGGGCGAGCAGCCGCCCGGCTACCCGGCGGACGCCTACCACTACATCCTGATGAAGATCCTGATGGCCGCCCGCGCCAACAACCTCCAGGCGATCGACGGCCCCTACCTGCAGATCCGCAACATCGACGGCTACCGCGAGGTCGCCCAGCGCGCCGCCGCGCTCGGCTTCGACGGCAAGTGGGTGCTGCACCCGGGTCAGGTCGAGGCGTCCAACGAGATCTTCTCGCCCTCCCAGGAGGACTACGACCACGCCGAGCTGATCCTGGACGCGTACGACTACTACACGTCCGAGGCGGGCGGCAAGAAGGGCTCGGCGATGCTCGGCGACGAGATGATCGACGAGGCCAGCCGCAAGATGGCCCTGGTCATCTCCGGCAAGGGCCGCGCCGCCGGTATGCAGCGCACCAGCAAGTTCGAGATTCCGGAGGGCTGAGCGCGATGCAGTTCGGGCGCACCTACGAGGAGTTCGAGGTCGGGGCGACGTACAAGCACTGGCCGGGAAAGACGGTCACGGAGTACGACGACCACCTGTTCTGTCTCCTCACCATGAACCACCACCCGCTCCACATGGACACGAACTATGCGGAGAAGACGACGGACTTCGGCAAGAACGTCGTCGTCGGGAACTACATCTACTCGCTGCTGCTCGGCATGTCCGTGCCGGACATCTCCGGCAAGGCCATCGCCAACCTGGAGATCGAGTCGCTCAAGCACGTGGCGCCGACCTTCCACGGCGACACCATCTACGGCCAGACGACCGTGCTCGACAAGTGGCCGTCGAAGTCGAAGAACGACCGCGGCATCGTGCACGTCGAGACCAAGGGCTACAAGCAGGACGGCACGCTGGTCTGTGTGTTCCGCCGCAAAGTGATGGTGCCGACCGAGACGTACATCAAGGAGCGCGGCGGCGAGCAGCCCGGCCGCCCCGAGCTCAAGGAGCAGGAGAAGTAGCCATGGCGCGACTCGCCCAGACCGCCGGTCTGACGGACGTCCAGCAGGAGATCCTGTCCACTGTCCGGGACTTCGTGGACAAGGAGATCATTCCGGTCGCGACCGAGCTGGAGCACCGCGACGAGTACCCCCAGCAGATCGTCGACGGGCTGAAGGAGTTGGGCCTGTTCGGCCTGATGATCCCCGAGGAGTACGGGGGTCTGGGCGAGTCGCTCCTGACCTACGCGCTGTGCGTGGAGGAGATCGCCCGCGGGTGGATGTCGGTGTCCGGCATCATCAACACCCACTTCATCGTGGCGTACATGCTCAAGCAGCACGGCACGCAGGAGCAGAAGGACCACTTCCTGCCGAGGATGGCGGCCGGCGACATCCGGGGCGCCTTCTCGATGTCGGAGCCGGCCCTCGGCTCGGACGTGTCGGCGATCACGTCGAAGGCGGTGAAGGACGGCGAGGAGTACGTCCTGAACGGCCAGAAGATGTGGCTGACGAACGGCGGAACGTCGTCTCTGGTGGCCGTTCTGGTCAGAAGTGACGAAGGTCACCCCGAGGGCACGGCGCCCCACAAGTCGATGACCACCTTCCTGGTCGAGAAGGAGCCCGGCTTCGGCGAGGTGCGTCCGGGCCTCACGATCCCCGGCAAGATCGACAAGATGGGTTACAAGGGGGTCGACACCACCGAACTCATCATGGATGGCCTGCGGATTCCTGCGGATCGCGTGCTCGGCGGGGTCACCGGCCGTGGTTTCTACCAGATGATGGACGGGGTCGAGGTCGGCCGGGTGAACGTGGCGGCACGTGGTTGCGGCGTCGCTCAGCGTGCGTTCGAACTGGGCGTCCAGTACGCGCAGCAGCGCCACACCTTCGGCAAGCCGATCGCCCAGCACCAGGCGATCCAGTTCAAGCTGGCCGAGATGGCTACCAAGGTCGAGGCCGCCCATGCGATGATGGTGAACGCAGCTCGCAAAAAGGACTCCGGGGAGCGAAACGACCTCGAAGCAGGGATGGCGAAGTACCTCGCCTCCGAATACTGCAAGGAGGTCGTCGAGGACGCCTTCCGGATCCACGGCGGCTACGGCTTCTCCAAGGAGTACGAGATCGAGCGCCTCTACCGCGAGGCCCCGATGCTGCTCATCGGTGAAGGTACCGCCGAGATCCAGAAAATGATCATCGGCAGGCGGCTGCTCGAAGAGTATCGATTCCAGGGCTAGATGTCCGGATACGGGGTGTTTTCTTGGAGAAGAAGATCACACCCCGTCAACACTCTTCTGCCGCCGACTCGGCTGCCTGGCTTACCCAGTTACGGCTCCGAGCCGCTACGATCGCCGGAAAGCCGCCGTCCCCCGTCAGAGTGCGGCATCATCCGCTACGAAGGTCATCCATGCCCCACAGCCAAACCTCTGCACCTCGCGACAGCCGGGCCGGCGTACGCCTCGCGCGCGGAGCATCGCCGTGGCTCCTTCCGACCGTCGCCACCGCAGCACTCAGCCTCGCCCGCGCGCGCCGCTCCGGCGCCGCCAAGGCCGTGGCCGTTCCCGCCACCGCGCTGGCGGCGGGGATGCTGTGGTTCTTCCGCGACCCCGAGCGCGAGATCACCCAGGGCCGGGTCATCTCGCCCGCCGACGGTGTGGTGCAGAGCATCATGCCGTGGAAGGACGGCCGCACCCGCGTCGCGATCTTCATGAGCCCGCTCAACGTCCACGTCAACCGCGCGCCGCTGGCCGGCACGGTGACGTCGGTCGAGCACATCCCCGGTGGCTTCGTTCCCGCCTTCAACAAGGAGAGCGAGAACAACGAGCGTGTCGTCTGGCACTTCGACACCGAGCTCGGCGACATCGAGATGATCCAGATCGCCGGCGCGGTCGCCCGCCGCATCGTCCCGTACCTGCCCGAGGGCACCAAGGTCGAGCAGGGCGAGCGGATCGGCCTGATCCGCTTCGGCTCGCGCGTGGACCTCTACCTGCCCGAGGGCGTGGAGGTCGCGGTCGAGGTCGGTCAGAAGACCGTGGCGGGGGTGACTCGCATTGACCGTGATTGATCCTGATACCAAGGCCGGCTGGGTCCCGGAGGCCGACGAGGTGGACGAGGAAGAGGAGATGCCTCTTTCTCTTCGTCTGTCGATAGCGGACACGCTGACGCTCGGCAACGCGACGTGCGGCTTCATGGCGGTGTACTTCACCACCACCGGCATCCTGATCCCGGACCTCATGGGCAGCCAGGAGTCCGGCATGGCGCGCAACAGCGCGGCCACGGCGGTCATCCTGATGCTGTGCGCGGCGGTCTTCGACCTGTTCGACGGTCTGGTGGCGCGCAAGCTGCGCTCCTCCCCCATGGGCGCCGAGCTGGACAACCTGTCCGACCTGATCAGCTTCGGCCTGGCGCCGGCGTACTTCGTCCTCGTCTACGGCATGGTGGCCGAGGGCGCGTACCAGCGGGTCGCGGCGGTCGGGGCGATCGTGGTGCTGCTGGCGGTGGTGCTGCGGCTTGCCCGGTTCTCGTGCGTCACGGTCAAGGACGGCACCTTCCAGGGCATGCCGTCACCGTTCGGCGCACTGACGGTCGTGTCCATCGTGCTGCTGGAGCTGCCCTTCGTGGCGACGCTGCTGGCGATCCTCGGGACGGCGTGGCTGATGGTGAGCCGCGTGGAGTACCCGAAGCCGCGGGGCCGGCTCGCGGTGGCGATGCTGTCCTGGATCGTCGTGGGCATGGGCATGATGGCCGCCTGGGCGTTCGACGCGCCGAGCGGCCAGCTGCTGCTCCAGACGGGTTGTGCGCTCCAGCTGGTCATGGGCGCGGTGATCCCGCTGTTCGCGACGGCCCGGCGCGTGAACAACTTCCGCGGCAACCGCCGGGAGGCGCGGGCGGCGCAGCTGCCCTGATCCCGGCATCGCACGAACGGGTGTGGCCCGGGCCTTCGAGGCCCGGGCCCCCCCCATTACCGATA
>NZ_JBHWFG010000041.1:0-65317 GCF_042733745.1 Streptomyces sp. NPDC059696 | reverse complement strand
GCGGGCGCGCGGCCGGGGGCGTCGCGCCCGGGCGGGGGGGGGGGGGGGGGGGGCCCCGCGGGGGGGCCGGGGGGGGCCGGGCCCCCCGGCGCCGCACCCGCGAAACGCACCCTCGGCGTGAAGTGCGGCACAGCACCGCCAGGTAACACGGGGTTCACATGCGAGCAATGGCCGGGAAATCGCCTGTTGCCAGGCTGCCGGGCAGCAGACGCGGCGCACCGGTGCCGCTGCGCCGCACGCACCCGCACAACGCGCCCAGACACACCCGAGGATGTGGCCCGTGACCTTCAAGGCTGAGTACATCTGGATCGACGGCACCGAGCCGACGGCCAAACTGCGTTCCAAGACCAAGATCATCACGGGCTCTCCCGCCGGTCTCGACGCGCTGCCGATCTGGGGCTTCGACGGGTCCTCCACCAACCAGGCCGAGGGCCACTCCTCGGACTGCGTGCTCAAGCCGGTCTTCACCTGCCCGGACCCCATCCGCGGCGGCGACGACATCCTCGTGCTGTGCGAGGTCCTGAACATCGACCTCACCCCGCACCCCAGCAACACCCGTGCGGCGCTGGCCGAGGTCGCCGAGAAGTTCGCGGCGCAGGAGCCGATCTTCGGCATCGAGCAGGAGTACACGTTCTTCAAGGACGGCTACCCGCTCGGCTTCCCCAAGGGCGGCTTCCCGGCCCCGCAGGGCGGCTACTACTGCGGTGTCGGCGCGGACGAGATCTTCGGCCGTGACGTCGTCGAGGCCCACCTGGACAACTGCCTGAAGGCCGGCCTCGCCATCTCCGGCATCAACGCCGAAGTCATGCCCGGGCAGTGGGAGTTCCAGGTCGGCCCGGTCTCCCCGCTGGAGGTCTCCGACCACCTGTGGGTGGCCCGCTGGCTGCTCTACCGCACCGCCGAGGACTTCGACATCGCCGCGACCCTCGACCCCAAGCCGGTCAAGGGCGACTGGAACGGCGCCGGCGCGCACACCAACTTCTCCACCAAGGCGATGCGCGAGAGCTACGACGCGATCATCACCGCGGCCGAGTCGCTCGGTGAGGGCTCCAAGCCGCTCGACCACGTCAAGAACTACGGCGCCGGCATCGACGACCGCCTCACCGGCCTGCACGAGACCGCCCCCTGGGACAAGTACTCCTACGGCGTCTCCGACCGCGGCGCCTCGGTCCGTATCCCCTGGCAGGTCGAGAAGGACGGCAAGGGCTACATCGAGGACCGCCGCCCGAACGCCAACGTCGACCCCTACGTGGTGACCCGACTGCTCGTCGACACCTGCTGCTCGGCGCTGGAGAAGGCCGGCCAGGTCTGACCCGGCCCGCTGGTTCCGCACAGGGGCGCTCGCCGTACACGGTGGGCGCCCCCTCGCGTTGTCGGTGGGGCGTGCCATCGTGGGGGGCGTGGAGATCGACGGGGGCCTCGCGGTCAAGGTGCTGACGGAGAGCGGGCGGACGCACGCGCGCGTTTCGGCGGGTGAGCTGCGCGAGTTGGTGGAGCGGATCGGCGGTGCGGGCGACCGCTTCCTCGTGGTCCGGCGGATACCGGACCGGCCGAGGGTCTTCATCCAGACCGCGCGCGACGAGGACGGTGCGTACGACGTGCAGCACCGCACCACCACCACGGCCGTCGGACACGAGGTCGTGGCGGCGCCGGCGTCGGCCGGTCTGTCCGCGCAGTGGGACGGCGACCCGGGCAAAGCCATCGACGTCACGCCGCTGGAGTGGCGCAAGCGTCTGGTGGGATGAGGGGCGGGCGGTCCCATCCCGCTCCCGTCACCTGTCCAAGCAGTGAGAGGAGTCTCCCGGCGGAGGACCGGCTCTGCTTCAATGGGGTCATGGCCAGCTACCGGAAGTGCGTCGCGACGGGTCGCCATGACCTCGAGCCCTTCTGGCCGTCCCGCCAGGACCACGACTTCGACCGGGTGTGTTGCCGCGCGACGAACGCGCCGGCCCTCTAAAGCCGTACACCCCGGCCTTCGGCCGGCGCGAACCGCGTACGTCCCTCGGCGAGCCCGACCACGAATCGCGGCCGTCGATCTCCCCGACGAACTCCTCGCGCGAAAGAGCTGACCTCTCATGGCGACCACTCGTTCCCTGTCCACCGCCGTCCCTCTCGACGCCCCCGCTACGCACGGCCCCCGGCATCGGCTCCGCGCCGTCGACCGGGACGAGGTGGTGACGGTCGCGGACCTGCTGCCGCCGGGTGCCACCTGGCTGCCGGCCCCGCAGCACACCCTGCCGACGCTGCCGGGGCAGCCGCCGATGATCGGCTACCTGGTGCTCGTCCCGGCCGACCAGCAGCCGCCGTTCCCGGTGGCGGTGCCCGACCTGCCGCAGGCCGCGCCCCCGCGGCCCGGTGCCGAACCGGGCGGTGAGCCGCTGATCCGGGTCGACCCGGTGCAGCGCACCGCCCGGGTGGCCGGGCAGCCGCTCGACCTCACCTACCTGGAGTTCGAGCTGCTGGCCCACCTGGTGGCGCACCCCGGCCGGGTCCACACCCGCGACCAGCTGGTCGGCACTGTGTGGGGCTACGGGCACGTGGGCGACGGCCGCACGGTCGACGTCCACATCGCCCGGCTGCGCCGCAAGCTGGGCGTGGAACACCGCGACGCGATCCGGACGGTGCGCCGCGTGGGCTACAAGTACGTGCCGCCGACGACGGCCTGATTCGAGCCACCCCGCCCCGCACCGCTCCCGTGGGTCACGGCCGGGACTCCCGCCCCGGCGGGAGGCCCGGGCGGGAGGCCCGCCCGCCTGCCCGCCCGTCTGCCCGTCCGCCCGTCTGCCCGTCCGCCCGTCTGCCCGTCTGCCCGTCCGTCCGCCCGTCTGCCCGTCCGTCTGCTGAGAGCAGATCTCCGTTCCGTCCTCCCGCCCCGCCGGGCAGAGTCACCCGCATGAGGCTTCTGATGCTGGGCGGTACGGAGTTCGTGGGGCGGGCGGTCGTCGAGGCGGCGATGGGGCGCGGCTGGGAGGTGACGGTGTTCCACCGCGGGCGGCACGACCCGCCGCCCGGCGTGCGGTCGTTGCGGGGCGACCGCACCGCACCGGACGGCCTGGCCGCTCTCGCCGACGACCCGGGCGAGTGGGACGTGGTCGTCGACACCTGGTCGGCGGCCCCGCGTGCCGTACGGGACACGGCGCGGCTGCTGCGGGGCCGCGCCGGCCGGTACGTATATGTGTCGAGCCGCTCGGTGTACGCGTGGGGCCGGCCGGCCCGGTTCGACGAGGAGGCGCCCCTGGTGGAGGGGGCGTCGCCCGACGCGGAGCAGACCGCCTACCCGCAGGACAAGCGGGGCGGTGAACTCGCCGTGCTGGACGCCTTCGGCGCGGACCGGTCGGTGCTCGTACGGGCCGGGCTGATCCTCGGCCCGTACGAGAACATCGGCCGCCTGCCCTGGTGGCTGGGCCGTACGGCACGCGGCGGTCCGGTGCTGGCGCCGGGCCCGCGTGACCTGCCCCTGCAGTACGTGGACGTCCGTGATCTGGCCGAGTGGATCGCGCTGGCGGCCGAGCGGGAGCTGAGCGGCCCGTACAACCTGGTCAGCCCGCAGGGGCACACCACCATGGGCGGGGTGCTCGACGCCTGCGTACGGGTCACCGGCGGCGCCGCCGAACTCCGCTGGACCGAGCCGGGGGTGATCCTCGACGCGGGCATCGAGCCGTGGACCGAGCTGCCCGTGTGGGTGCCGCCGGGCAGCGACCTGTACGAGGCCCTGCACAGCGCGGACGTCTCCCGGGCGGTCGGGGCCGGACTGGTCTGCCGGCCGGTCGAGGAGACGGTGGCGGACACCTGGCGGTGGCTCCAGGACGTCGGGGGTGTGGCGCCCCAACGCCCGGACCGGCCGCGCTCGGGCCTCGATCCGGAGGTGGAGGCGAAGGTCCTCACGTCCGGCGCCGGAACGTGAACCGCCCCTCGTCGGCACGGCTGATAACCGCCCCTCGTCGGCACGGCTGGTAACCGCCCCTCGTCGGCACGGCTGGTAACCGCCCTTCGTCAGCACGGCTGATAACCGCCCTTCGTCAGCACGGCTGGTAACCGCGTCGTCAGCACGGCCGGTCACCACTCCTCGCGAGCACCTCCCGTCAACGCCCCTCGCGAGCCCCCCGGTCACCACCCCTCGCGAGCACCTCCCACAACCGTCCCCGCACCCACCCCCCTCCCGGCAAGGTGGAGGTAGCACCACCCCTCAGCCGGGTGTCCGGCCCCGTGACCAGGCCGGCGTGCTCGGCGAGACTGACGTCATGACCATGGACACGAAGAACGGGACCGCACGGACGCCAGGACGGGGCATCGGGCTCGCCGCGGTGCGGGGGCTCGCGCTGTCCCTCATCTCCCTGCCGGGGGCGGTGCTGTGCTTCTGCCTGTCCCTGGTGTCGATC
Source organism: Streptomyces sp. NPDC059696 (assembly GCF_042733745.1). Taxonomy (NCBI): domain Bacteria; kingdom Bacillati; phylum Actinomycetota; class Actinomycetes; order Kitasatosporales; family Streptomycetaceae; genus Streptomyces; species Streptomyces sp. NPDC059696. The sequence goes on along the minus strand of NZ_JBHWFG010000041.1, from coordinate 60,938 downwards.
GCGCTGATCCCGATCGGGGTCGGGATCGTCACCACGCCGTACGTGCTGACGGGGGTGCGGGCGTTCGCCGACGCCCGCCGGGTGCTCGCGGCGGAGTGGGGCGGGGTGCGGATCCCCCCGGCGTACCGGCCGCTGCCGAGGGACGCCAATCCCTGGGCGCGCACGTTCGGGATGCTGCGCGACCCGGCGACCTGGCGGGACTTGATGTGGCTGCCGGTCGACATGACCGCGGGGTTCGTCACCGCGCTGCTGCCGGCCGTGCTGCTGCTCTACCCGCTGGAGGGGTTCGCCCTCGCACTCGGGCTGTGGCGGGTCCTCCCCGACCCGTACTGGTACGGCTTCGTGCCGGTGACGGGGCAGGTGTCCGCGCTGGGCGCGGGGGCCCTGGGGCTGGGGCTGCTGTTCCTCGCGCACTTCCTGACCCCGCGCCTGCTGGACGTCCACTTCCGGCTCACCCGGGCCGTGCTCGGCTCCGGCCAGGGGGAACTGGCCGAGCGGGTGCGGGTCCTGACCGAGACGCGGCGTGACGCGGTCGACGCCTCCGCCGCCGAACTGCGGCGCATCGAGCGGGACCTGCACGACGGGGCCCAGGCCCGGCTGGTCGCCGTGGGCATGGACCTGGGCACCATCGAGGCGCTCCTCGACAAGGACCCGGCGCAGGCGAAGGAGCTGATCGCACAGGCCCGGACGTCCTCGGTGGAGGCGCTGACCGAGCTGCGTGAACTGGTACGCGGCATCCACCCGCCGGTCCTCGCCGAACGCGGTCTGGGCGATGCCGTACGGGCGCTGGCGCTGCGGCTGCCGGTGGCCACCGAGGTGAGCGTGGACCTGCCCGGTCGGGCCGAGGCGCCGGTGGAGTCGGCCGCGTACTTCGCCGTGAGCGAGGTGCTCACCAACGCCGTGAAGCACGCGGGTGCCGACCGGATCTGGGTCGACCTGCACCGGGCCGACGGCATGCTGCGGGCGACCGTCACGGACAACGGCAAGGGCGGCGCGGTGATCGGCGCCGGCTCGGGGCTGGCCGGTGTGGAGCGGCGACTGGGTACATTCGACGGCGTCCTGGCCGTCAGCAGCCCCGCGGGCGGCCCCACCATGGTCACCATGGAGATCCCTTGCGCGTAGTCCTGGCCGAAGACCTCTTCCTGCTGCGCGACGGACTCGTCCGGCTGCTCCAGGCGCACGGTTTCGAGATCGCGGCGGCCGTGGAGACCGGGCCCGAACTGGCCGCCGCGCTCGCCGAACTGGACCCGGACGTCGCCGTCGTCGACGTGCGGCTGCCGCCCACGCAGACCGACGAAGGCCTGCAGTGCGCGCTGGAGGCCCGCCGCAAGCGGCCCGGGCTGCCGGTTCTGGTGCTCTCCCAGCACGTGGAGCAGCTGTACGCGCGTGAACTCCTCGCCGACGGCACCGGCGGGGTCGGGTACCTGCTGAAGGACCGGGTCTTCGACGCCGAGCAGTTCGTGGACGCGGTACGGCGGGTCGCCGCCGGCGGTACGGCGATGGATCCGCAGGTCATCCAGCAGCTGCTGGCCCGCCGCTCGGGCGACGACCGGCCGCTGGCGCGGCTGACGCCCCGGGAGACGGAGGTGCTGGAGCTGATGGCGCAGGGCCGGTCCAACGCGGCGATCGCCGGGAAGCTGGTCGTGACGGAACGGGCGATCGCCAAGCACACCGCCAACATCTTCGCCAAACTGGGGCTGGAGGTCTCGGACGACGACAACCGCCGCGTGCTGGCGGTTCTCGCGTATCTCGACCATGGCCGGTGAAACCGGACGATGCCCTTCACCCCTCGTGGGGGATCAGCAACTCCCGGTGGACAAGGGGCTGTTGAGAACACAGAGTCCTCACGCATCTCGCATCAATTTCCGAGACCTCTGAACACCCGTGGGACGCGCTCCGTATGGAAGGGAGCCGCTTCACTCCTGTCGGGCGCCTCGATGCCCCCGAAAAAGGAAGTCAGAGGAGTTCCATGGGACGCAACACAAGAAAACGCCGTACGCCGCTGGCCACCAAGGCCATTGCCGCATCGGCGGCCCTAGCGCTCGGTGGGGGCGGGCTGATCTGGGCAAACTTCTACGCCTCGGCGCACGAGGAGAACTCGGCGAACCAGACGAAGTCCGCGGGCGCGCAGATCGCCACGATCCAGTGCCCGGACGTCGGACAGAAGCTGACGGATGTGCCCGACGGCGCTCGCCAGGGGGTGGACAAGGAGCTGGCCAACCTCGACAAGCAGATCAGCGAGGCCTACACCCGGCTCGCCTCCACCCGCCAGGCCCAGGCCGGTGACTCGGGCTTCGTCAACAACGCCATCCTGGGCCCGCTGAAGTCGAAGCGGACCGCGGTCATCGACCGGATCGGCATCAACATCCGGCGGGTCGGCGGCAAGGCCCCGGCCAACCTCGAGCAGCTTGCCTCGTGCCAGGGCATGGCCGCCGACGCCACCACCAACGACGGCCAGGCCGGCGATGGTCAGAACAACGACGGCCAGAACAACGACGGCCAGAACGACGGCGGTCAGAACAACGACGGCGGCGGACAGGACCAGGGTCAGGACAACGGCGGCCAGGACAACGGGCAGGGCGGCAACGGCGGGCAGGCCGGCAACGGCCCGACGGCGGACGACTTCATCAACATCGAGGACGTCCAGCCCAACTCCCGCAACCTGCCGAACGGCCTCGCCGCGAACGGCGACGGCGGTTCGACGGGCACGTTCACCACGGAGTGCGGCACCAACGAGAACGAGAACCGCAACTCGGACAACGTGATCGTGGCGCCCGGCGTCTCCAACGGTGCGCAGCACCAGCACGACTACGTCGGCAACCAGAGCAACAACGCCTTCGCGAGCGACGAGGACCTGGCGAACGCCCAGACGTCCTGCCAGAACCAGGGCGACAAGTCCTCATACTTCTGGCCGGTCCTGCGGATCCAGGACGGCTCGGACGACATCGACGCCGGTCAGCCCGGCGGCGGCCAGGACGGCAACGTCGGCAAGATCGTCGAGCCGGCCGAGGCCCAGCTGAAGTTCGTCGGCAACCGCACCAGCGACGTCGTCGCGATGCCGAAGGCCCTGCGCATCATCACCGGTGACGCCAAGTCCCTCACCAACGGCCTGAACAACGCCAACACGTCCTGGAGCTGCACCGGCTTCGAGGACCGTCAGGTGACGGACAAGTACCCGCTCTGCCCCGAGGGCAGCTCCGTGGTGCGGACGTCCAACTTCCAGAGCTGCTGGGACGGCCAGAACATCGACAGCGCCAACCACCGCACCCACGTGGACTTCGTGGAGGCGGACGGCAGCTGCTCGAACGGCTTCAAGGCCATCCCGCAGCTCCAGGTCCGTCTGGTCTACGACGTCCAGGCGCCGCAGATCGACAACGGACAGGTGCAGAACGCCTTCGCGGTCGACTCCTTCCCGGAGCAGCTGCACAAGGCGATCACCGACCACAACGACTTCATCAACTTCTTCGACGAGAACGTGATGAACGAGATGGTCCAGTGCATCAACAGCGGCCAGGACTGCCAGTAGTCCTGAACCGGTGACGCGTACGCCCGGGGGTGGTAATACCCCCCGCCGGCCTTCTGTTGTCGCGGCCCGCGTGCTCAGCCGTGGTGGCCGCTGCCGCCGTGACCGTTCTTGTTGTGGCTGCCGCCGGGGTTCATGTGCTCGGAACCCTCCTCCATGGTGCCGCCGAGGGTGCCCTGCAGCGCCGTGACCGTCTTCTGTTGCCCGACGGCGACCCACTTGCGGCCGACGAGGTAGTAACCGCCGTAGTCCTTGGCGCTGTTCAGCCACTCGCGCTGGCCCCGGTCCGTGGAGAAGGTCGCGAGGACGTACTTCTCCTTGCCCTTCTTGCACAGCGCCTGGCGGATGGTGTCCGCGTCCGTCTGCATGTTCGGCTTGCAGTCGGCCTCGGCCGCGATGTGCTCCAGGCTGCCGCTCACCTCCTTCGGAACGGCCGCCGCGTCCTTGTCACCGGATCCGCCGCAGCCGGCCAGCGCCAGTATCGCCACCGCGCCGCTCAGCGCGAGCATCGGTCGGGTCACCCTCATCTGTTCCTCCGGTCCTTGTCGGCACGGTCCCTGTCACGGCACGAATCCGGACGCATGCCGCACGGAGCCCCGGCAAGAGGCTCTCGCCTTCGATACGGCTGCGGAGCCCGGCGTGCTCAAAATCCGCTGCCCCCGTGTGCACGCGTGTGCGAGGGTGTCCGGGTGGATCAGGACTGGGAAGAGCGCGTGGCCGCCCTGTGGGACCGTTTCGACGACTACGCCGAGACGGAGGAGGACGGGGCCCGCTTCCGCGCCGACGTCGACGCGCTCGTCGCCGAGCTGCCCGAGGGCAGTCCGCTCGGCCTGTTCGAGCGGGCCTGCGCCTGGGACTCCACGGGCCACAGCGACCGGGCGGTCCCCCTGTACCAACAGGCGCTGGCGAACGGCCTCGCCGACGCCGCCCCCTACAAGGCCCGCCGCACGAAGATCCAGCTGGCCAGCTCCCTGCGGAACATCGGCCGGGCCGATGAGGGCGTCGCGCTGCTGACGCCCGAGCTCCTCGCCCCGTCGGACGAGCTGGACGACCCCGTACGCGCCTGCCTCGCGCTGTGCCTGTCGAGCCTCGGCCGTGACCGGGAGGCGCTGGCGCTGACCCTGGGCGCCCTGGCCCCGCACCTGCCGCGCTACCAGCGGTCCATGGCGAACTACGCCCGGCTGCTCGTGGAGCCCGGAGCCCACCCGGGGGCGTGACACCCCGCGGCCAGGTGACCAACCAACGATTCGCTCGTTCTGCTGAACGTGCAGTCACAGGATGTCGCCCAGCGCCCCGCACCCCCCTCCCCCGCCGGCCCGGTCGTCGACGTCGAGCAGGCCGAGGCCGCGCTCGTCGAGCACTACCCGCGGCTCGTCCGGCTGGCCTACCTGGTCCTGCCACCCGGTCTGGGCCGCAGCCGCCGCGTCCTGACCGCACACTCCCTCGTCCAGCGGGCCCTCCCCCGCAACCGCACCCCCGCCCCGGTGATCCCGGCGCAGTCCACCGGGCGGGACGGCGACCCCGGCTACGCCCTGGTCCGGCTGAAGGTGCTGCGCACGGCGCTGGAGGCGGGGCTGCCGCTGAAGGCGAAGGCCTGGCCCAAGCGGGCCCAGCTGCCGCCGCTGCTGCCGCACGTGTGGGGCCTGAAGCTGTTCCCGCGCTCCGGCGGGGCCGACGAACTCGCCCTGGACCAGCGGCTGTCCACCCTGTCCGGACCGGCTCGGGCCGCCTACGCCCTGTCCGGCCTGGAGCGGCTCACGGACGACGGGGTGTGCGAGGTCCTCGCCGCCGCCGACGTCGCCGACCCGGAGGGCGCCGTGCTGGAGGCCGGCGGGATCCCCGCCCTGTACGAGTTGCTCGACTCCCCCGAGTTCGACCCCTGCTCGCTCCAGGCCCGGCCCACCGACCTGATGCGCCGCCGCCAGCACCTGAAGGCGGCGCTGGCCGCCGGTGCCGCCCTGCTGGTGTGCGGGGCACTGCTCGGCCTGCCCGGTGAGGGCTGGGGCCCGGAGGGCGCGGCGGCACCCCCGTACGCCCGGAACCCGGCCGCGCAGGCCGCCCTGGACCCGACGAAGCTGACGCGGGTGCCGCCCACCGCGTGGCGCAGCTCGGCGCGCACCGACTTCTCCGTGTGGCCGGCCCGCGGCGACCTCACCGGCGACCGGGCCCTGCTGCGCCGCGCCCTGGCGGTGTGGGCCCGCCCCGGCGAGACGGTCCAGGTGTCGGTGACCCCCGGCACCCTCTCCGGCGGCCCGGCCGGACCGCCCCAGCTGCTGTACGCGGGCACGCTGGACGCGGCCCGTGTGGTGATCCTCTACGACGGTCTGCGCATCGCCCGGTACGCGGAGCCGAGGGACGGCACGCAGGGCGCGGCCCTCGACTTCGCCCGGGTCGACGGGGCCGGCCGGGCCGAGGCGGGCGCGGTGGTCCTGGGCCGGTCCGACGGCAACGTCCGGTACCTGATGGCGCCCTGGGTGAAGAAGGCCGCCGAGCGGGACCTGATGAAGCCGGGTTCCGGTGCGATGGACCTCACGCTCACCGACGGTGTGACCGCACCGCTGGCCAGTCCGGCCCTGCGGTCCGGCCCCTGCACCTCGTGGAACGTGCTGCAGGTGAGCGACGGCGGCCGGACCCGGATGCTGACCGACCTCGGTGAGCTGGTCCCGGCCAGGCTCACCACCGGACGGCCGGGCTCCCCGGGTGAGGTGTCGGGTGCTTCGGCGCTGCGTACCTGGCAGCCGTTCGCCTGCTCGCTGGGCACGATGCGCTCGGCGGGGGTGCGCGACGTCAACGCGTGGGCCTTCAACGAACAGCCGCTGCCCGACGCGAGCGGGTCGGCGGCGTGGGTGTGCACGCGGGCCGAGACCTGGCGGGGCGGTGGCGCCCGGGTACTGGCGCAGTTCCACACGCCGGGCGGTGCGTACGGGGCGGCCGCGGCGCAGGCCGAGAACGTGCCGGCCTGCGGGGCGCGTGATCCGCATGTCCTGGCCGGGGTGTTGTGGAAGTCGAAGGCCGGTGACTGGTACCTGCTCGCCGCGGGCGGCCGGGACACGGCGACGGTCCGGGCGACGGGGGGTGTGAACGGGCAGGCGCGGAGCAGTCTGCTGACCGTGCCGGCCGAGCAGGGGGCGCAGGCTCAGCTCAAGGGGTCGCTGAAGGACGGGCGTTCGCTCCGCGGGCTGCGCTGACCGGGGCGGATTCCGGGCCCGTCCGCTGCGGTCGGCGGGGTCCGGTGATCGATCCGGCCCGTTCGAGGCTGAAATCGATCGGTAAGGTGTTCGTATGACTACCGGGGTTCGCCGCAGAATGGGAGTCGAGGAACGGCGGCAGCAGTTGATCGGCGTCGCCCTCGAACTGTTCAGCCGCCGCTCGCCCGACGACGTGTCCATCGACGAGATAGCGTCGGCCGCGGGCATCTCACGCCCGCTGGTCTACCACTACTTCCCGGGCAAACTCAGCCTGTACGAGGCCGCGTTGCAGCGGGCCTCGGACGATCTGGCGGCCCGGTTCGTGGAGCCCCACGAGGGCCCGCTGGGGGCGCGGCTGCTGCGCGTGATGCGCCGCTACTTCGACTTCGTGGACGAGCACGGGCCGGGATTCTCCGCCCTGATGCGCGGCGGTCCGGCCGTCTCCGCAGGCGGAGCCTGCTCGATGAGCACCATCTCGACGACCAACGCGCTCGTGGACTCCGTACGGCAGGCCGCGTATGTCCAGATCCTTTCGCACCTGGGTGTGACCGATCCGCCCCCGCGTCTCGAACTGGTCGTCCGGTCCTGGATCTCGCTCGCCGAGTCGACGGCGCTGATCTGGCTGGACGGCCGGCGCATCCCGCGTGAGGAGCTGGAGTCGCAGCTGGTGAACGACTTCGCCGCGCTCGCCGCCGTCAGCGCCGCCTACGACGAGGAGATGGCGGAGCTGCTGCGCGGTGCCCTCAAGGACGAGCCGGCCGACGGCCCGTTCGCGCACCTGGTCGGCCGGCTCCTCGCCCTGGCGAGCTGAGCGGTCTCAGCTCTCGTACTTCGCGTACGACGCGTCGAGGTCGCGGACCTCGGCGGAGGCGTGCAGGGCGAGGCCCTCGGGCTGCTTCAGGTGGGTCCGCAGCAGCTCCAGCGCGGCCTCGGTGAGGCGGGCCTTGGTCTCGTCGGTGCGGCCGGCGAGCAGCGCGATGTGGATGTGCACATGGGCGTGCCCCTCGGTCTCGGGGCCGACCACGATGTCCTCGGTCGGGCGGAACCGGGTCTTGCAGGCGGGCGGCTTGGCGGCCGCGATCTCGACCGTCGCCTCGTGCAGCGCCCTGGCGAATCCGGGCCGGTCGAAGCCGCCGGCGAGGTCGGCGGAATAGTCGACGGTGATCTGCGGCATCAGCACTCCTGTTCCAGGTCGGTGTGCTCACCCTAGTGCCGCTGACGTGGCACTGGCCGCGGGCGGGGCGGGCCGCCGGTCGCGGTCCGCCCCGCCCGTACCGGGTGCGTTACCCCGCGGTCCGGGTGAAGACCGCGACCGTGCGCGCCGGTACGGCGAAGGTGCCGGACTCGCGCGCGTAGGCGGAGGACTTCACGGTGGTGTCCGCGCCCGTCGCCTGCACCGGGTGCAGCCGGTAGCCGGTTCCGGCGAGTGCGGACACGCGCTGCTCCTGCCGCTCGGGCGTGGCGTTGAACACGACGACCAGGTCACCGAGCCGCATGGTGATCACGCCGGGTGTCTCGTCCGTGCCGGACAGCGGGAAGGAGAGCCGGGACTGCACCCGCGCGGCCGTGCCCAGGGAGAAGTCCTTCTCGGTGCTCCGGATCCGCAGCAGGTCGCGGTAGGCGGCCGAGGTGCCCCGGATCTGCTCGCAGCCCACCTCGACGGTGGTCAGCAGGGGCTTGGCGTACGGCCACTTGTCGGTGTTGTCGGCCGCCATGGGCAGTCCGCGGCCGAAGCCGTTGCCGTCCTCGCACCGCCAGTGGACGGCGTTGAACCAGTCGCCGCTGTCGTAGGAGTTGCGGTCCAGGGATTTGGAGCGCAGCAGGTCGGTGCCCGCCTGGGAGAGGGCCGGGCCTTGGGAGAGGGCGGCCGTCGCCATGGCGAGGACCTGCATCCTGGCCCGGTCGGACGCGCTGGTCGTGGCAGGCAGCTTGAAGGCCAGGGCGTCGAACAGGGACTCGTTGTCGTGGGCGTCGGCGTAGGCGAGGGCGTCGCCCGGGGCGTCGGCGTATCCGGCGGGGGCGCCGTTGTAGTCGACCTCGGAGCCCTTGACCTCCTTGCCGCCGGTGTCGGTGAAGCGGTAGCCGGCGAGGTTGCCGGAGAGGCCGACCTTGATGAGGTCCTGGTAGTGCAGGAGCCGGGCCTTCTGCTCGGCGGGCGTGCCGTTGCCGCCGGAGGAGTTGGGGTCGGTGTACAGGCCGGAGGCGAAGCCCTGGACGCCGGGGTCCTCGTCGAAGGGGCCGCCGCCGCGCACGGCGTCACGGGCCCGGTCGGAGAAGGTGGCGATGCCGGTGCCGGCCATGTTCTTCTGCGTGGCCTGGACGAACCGGGCGTCGTCGGCGACCTCGCCGAAGTTCCAGCCCTCGCCGTACAGGATGATCTTCTTGCCGTCGACGCCGTCCTTCGCGAGGGTCAGCTCGTCCAGGGCCTTGCGCACGGCCAGGATGTTGGCCTTCGGGTGGTGGCCCATGAGGTCGAAACGGAAGCCGTCGACCTTGTACTCCTTGGCCCAGGTGACGATCGAGTCGACGACCAGCTTGCCCATCATGGCGTTCTCGGTGGCCGTGTTGGCGCAGCAGGTGCTGTTGGCGACCGAACCGTCGGCGAGGAGGCGCTGGTAGTAGCCGGGCACGACCCGGTCCAGGACGGAGGTGCCGGCCTGGCCGCTCGCGGCGGTGTGGTTGTAGACGACGTCCATGACGACCCGCAGCCCGTCGTCGTTGAGGGCCTTGACCATCTTGCGGAACTCGACCGTGCGGGCGGTGCCGTCCGGGTCGGTGGCGTAGGAGCCTTCGGGGACCGTGTAGTGGTACGGGTCGTAGCCCCAGTTGTAGGCGTCCTTCGCGGCGATCTTCCCGACGCACTCCTGCTGCTTGTCGGAGTCGGCCGGGAAGGATGCCAGGTCGCAGTCGGTCCTCGCCTGGTCGGCCTTCCGCTCCGGGATGGTGGCGATGTCGAACGCGGGCAGCAGGTGGACGTAGGAGGTGCCCGCCTTCGCCAGCTCGCGCAGGTGCTTGCTGCCGTCGCTCGCCTTGTCGGTGAAGGCGAGGTAGGTGCCGGGGTGCTTCGCCGTGCGGTCCTCGACGGAGAAGTCCCGGATGTGCAGCTCCTGGATCTGCGCGTCCCGCAGCGGCACGGCCTTGGGCTTGGTGTACGACGACCAGCCGGCGGGCTTGAGGGCCTTGTCGTCCAGGTCGACGACGAGGCTGCGCCGGGAGTCGGTGGTGAGGGCGAGGGCGTAGGGGTCGGTGACCTTGTTGGTGACGACCTTGCGGGCGGCGGGCGCCCAGACCTTCACGACGTAGCGGTAGGGCTTGCCCTTCCAGGACGCCGGGCCGGTGACGGACCAGACGCCGGTGGCGCTGTCGCGGCGCATGGCGACGGCCTTGCCGTCGAGCTCCAGGGCGACGGACTGCGCGGTCGGTGCCCACACGGACAGGGTGGGGCGGCCCTGGGAGAAGGTGGGCCCGAGATCGGCCCGGGTGGCGCCGGGGTACAGGTCGTCGAGGACTCCGGCGATCTGGACACCGGTGGCCGTGAGCACGGCACCGGTCGCCGCGTGCTGGGTGGCGACGACCTGGCCGCGCAGGGCCTCACGGACCCGGTCGCGGTCGCGGGGGTCGACGGTCCAGGCCTCGTACGCCTCGAGGTGCGGGAACCTCGCCTTCTGGGCGTCGGTGAGCTCGCTCTTCGCCAGGCGCAGCCACTTCGCGTCGCCGGTCAGGGCGCCGTCCTCGGCCTTGATCGAGCCGTCGCGGGAGTACAGCAGCTGGGTGGAGGCGGCGGCGTCGGAGCCGTTCCAGGCGAGGGTGTTCCGGTCGATCCAGACGGCCTTGGAGGCCGTCAGGTCGAGGGCGGCGGCACTCCCCGCGGGCTGCGGGAGCAGGTACTTCTCCTGGCCGTTCACCAGCCACACCTCGTGGCCGTTCGCCTTGAGGTCGAGCGACTGGTCGGTGGGCAGGTCCTTCTCGTCGCCCCGGTGGAGGATGTAGCTGAGGCTGGTGGCCCCGTCGGTGAGCGGTACCTCGAAGACTGCGCCATAGCTGTCAGTCTTGACCGGCTTCAGGGGGTTCGACCAGTCGGTGGGGTTCGCGGCGCCGGTCCAGACGTGCAGTCCCCAGCCGTCGTAGTTGCCGTCGGCCCGGTGGTAGTGCAGGACGGCCTTGGTCTTGTCCGGCGCCGGATGGTCGGGGCGCTCGGTGGTGACGGTCTCCTTGCCCTGCTCGATCCAGATCTCACCGGTCTTGGTGACGTCGATCGTGCGGTCGGTGGAGACGTCCTTGGTGCCGTCCTTGTCGATGACGAGGAAGCCGACGTTCGAGGCACCGGGCTTGAGCTTGACCCAGGCGAAGGCGCCGTAGGCGTCCCGGCCGGTGAAGGGGTGGCTCCTGGGCCACTCGGTGGCCTCGCCCTCGGCGAGGTCGCCCCAGGCGTACAGGCCCCAGTCGGCGTAGTCGCCGTCCGTGCGCTTGTAGTGGACGATCGCGTAGTCGCGGGAGGACGCGGTGGGCGGTTCCGGGGCGGGCGGGGTGCCGGTGGTGGAGGCGGCCAGGGCGCTCGCGGTGCGGCCGGCCGAGTCGATCACGACGGCCTTGTAGCGCAGGGCCGTGCCGGGGGCCACGTCCTTGGCGATGGTGTGGGTGACCTTGTACGGGGCGTGGTCGGCGGAGCCGAGGACCCGCCACGTGCCGTTGCCGGTCTGCGCGGCGAAGACGACCCGGTTGAGCTGTCCGCCGTCGGCATCGGCCGTGACCTCGACGGTGCCGGTCGCCCCGGCCGCCGGGGCCTTGAGGGTGAGCGTGGGCGCGGTGGCGGGCTCGGCGAGCTTTCCGCCGGCCTTGAGGACGATCGCGGAGCCGGCCGGGACGGTGACGGTGAGCTTCTTGTCGCCGTCGCTCTTCAGGCGGGCGTCGGTGCCGTGGATGCCCTGGAAGGTCATGCCGGCCGAGCCGGTCGGGAAGGTCGCGGTCTTCTTCTCGCCGGCGTTGTTGAAGGCGACGACGTACTCGGTGCCGGTCTTCGCGTCGGTGCGGGAGAAGGCGTAGACGCCCGGGCCGTCGGCCGCGTAGCGCTCCTGCTGGACGCCGTCGGTCAGCGCCGGGTTGGCCTTGCGGAGCCCCGCGAGGGTCCTGATCTGCCGGTAGAGGGGCGCCTTGGTGTCGTAGGCGTCCTCGGCGTGCGTGGCGTCGGTGCCGATGCGGTCGTCGTCGAGGTAGTCGGCGGTGCGCGAGGCGAACAGGGACTGCCGGGCGTCCTTGTCGCCGCCCGGGCCGGTGAAGCCCTGCTCGTCGCCGTAGTAGACGACCGGGTTGCCGCGGCTGAGGAACATCAGCTCGTTGGCGAGCTTGTCCTTGGCGAGGATCTCGGCGTCGCCGGCCTTGGGGTTGTCCTGCTTGAGGAACGACCCGATGCGGCCCATGTCGTGGTTGCCGAGGAAGGTGACCTGCTCGTAGGCGTTGGCCTTGCCGGTCGTGTACTTGTAGTCGTCGCCGAAGACGCCGGCGAGCTTGCGGGCGCTGCCGCCCTGGGAGGCGTACTGGCGGGCCGCCTCCTGGAAGGGGAAGTCGAGGGTGGCGTCGAGACGGCCCTCGGTGACGTACGGGGCGGTGACGCTCGTGTCGGCGGAGTAGACCTCGCCGAACATGAAGAAGTCGTCCCGGCCGCGCTGGGCGGCGTAAGCGTCGAGGGCGGTGGCCCACTGCGTCCAGAACTCCATGTTCACGTGCTTCACGGTGTCGATCCGGAAGCCGTCGACGTCGAAGTCCCGCACCCAGCGCTGGTAGATCTTCTCCATGCCGGAGACGACCTCGGGCCGCTCGGTCCACAGGTCGTCGAGCCCGGAGAAGTCGCCGTGAGTGGAGCTCTCACCGGCGAAGGTGGAGTCGCCGCGGTTGTGGTACATCGTCGGGTCGTTGAGCCACGACGGCACCTTGTTCTTCTTCGTGACGACCGGGGTGCGCGGGAAGGAGTCCCGGTCGACCGCGGGGAAGCCGCGCCGCCCGTCGGCGTAGTCGGCGTCGTCGAAGGGCACGCCGTCCTTCGTCAGGTACGGGAAGGCGCCCTTGGAGAGGTAGTCGTAGGACTTCTCCTCGTAGTCGACGACGTCGGCGGTGTGGTTGGTGATGACGTCGAAGTAGACCTTCATGCCCTTGTCGTGGGCCTTGTCGATGAGGGTCTCGAGGTCCTCGTTGGTGCCGAAGTGGGGGTCGACCTGGGTGAAGTCGGTGATCCAGTAACCGTGGTAGCCGGCGGAGGCGTCGGCGCCGGTGCCCTGCACGGGCCGGTTCTTGAAGAGGGGGGCCATCCACAGGGCGGTGGTGCCCAGGCCCTTGATGTAGTCCAGCTTCTTGGTCAGGCCCTTGAGGTCGCCGCCCTGGTAGAAGCCCTTGTCGGTCGGGTCGTAGCCGGTCGACAGGCGTGAACCGGTCAGGCCGCCCTTGTCGTTGCGCGGGTCGCCGTTGGCGAAACGGTCCGGCAGGACGAAGTAGAACTGCTCGCGGGTGGCGTCGTGCCGGGCGGGCTGGGCGGCCAGCTTGGCATCGGAGGGGGGCGGAGGCGGTGTGTCGGCCCGCGCCGTGAGGGGCTGGACGAGCGCTGCGGCCAGCGCGGTCACGGTGACCGCAGCGACCCGTCCGGCATGGGTGGTTCGGCGCCTCGACGGCGTCGGCCATCTCGGTATCACAGATGGGCTCCTTGCGATTACGGCTCTTCGGGTCCGACCCCGCGCGACCGTATCGCCGCCGCAACACTTACAGCAAGAGGCTTGAAACCATCGGAAAAAACTTTCAGTTGCCCGTTCAGCAGCTCGACTTGCCGACGTGCACCGCCAGGGCGGTGTTCGCGCCCAGGGTGGCCGTGAGCTGCCCGCTCGTGTTCACCGTCACCGGCGTGCCGTTCTGGACGTTGCAGTACGTCCCGGCGGGCAGCGACGTCTGGTAGGTCCGGGTCAGGGAGCCCGACTCGTGGTTGATGGCCACGAAGCCCTTGCTGCCCCGGCCGAAGGCGATGGCGTCGCCTCCGTTGTCCCACCAGTTGGTGACGGCCTGGCCCCGGGTGGCGTTGCGGAAGCCGACCATGGACTTGATCTCCGGCCAGTTGTGCTGGCACTTCCAGCCGTCCTGCCAGCAGGCGTTCACCCGGCCCCCGTTGGGCGGTCCGGCGTCCTGGTCGGAGAACTCGTAGCCGGAGTTGATGTCGGGGGCGCCGTAGGGCCAGGCCAGCATGAAGACGTTGGCCAGGGTGTAGTTCGCCCCGTCCTTGTAGCTGAGGGTCGAGCCGTTGCGCTCGGTGTCGTGGTTGTCGACGAAGACGCCGGAGACACCGCTGTTCATGTAGCCCCAGCCCTCGCCGTAGTTCTTCAGGTACGCGAGGTTCTCGTTGTTGAAGACCCGCTTGAGGTCGTAGGCGTAGCGGAACTCCTGGACGTCGCCGTTCCTCGTGTATTCGGTGGGCTGGACCGCCTCGCCTGAGCCGTAGATGACCTCCTGCTTCCAGTACACCGACGGGTTGCTCAGCCGGGACTTGATGTCGGCGAGGTCGGCGGTGTCGATGTGCTTGGCCGCGTCGATGCGGAAACCGTCGACGCCGAGGGAGAGCAGGTCGTTCATGTACCCGGCGATGGCGCCGCGGACGTAGTTCTCGCTGGTGTCGAGGTCGGAGAGGCCGACCAGTTCGCAGTGCTGGACGTTCCAGCGGTCCTGGTAGTTGCCGATCTGGCTCGTGCAGTCGTCGAAGTCGGGCGCGGAGTACAGGCCGGGGTAGGTGTACTTCGTGTACGACGAGCCGCCGGTGCCGGTGCCGCTGCCGGCCGCCATGTGGTTGATGACGGTGTCCGCGACGACCTTCACACCGGCCGCGTGACAGGTGTTCACCATGTTCTGGAAGGCCGCGCGGTCGCCGAGCCGGCCGGCGATCTTGTAGCTCACCGGCTGGTACGAGGTCCACCACTGCGGGCCCTGTATGTGCTCGGCGGGCGGGGAGACCTGGACGTAGCCGTATCCGGCGGGTCCGAGGGTGGTGGTGCACTCGCGGGCGACCGAGGCGAAGTTCCACTCGAAGAGGACGGCGGTGACGTCCTTGGTGCCGGGCGGGGAGGCCTCGGCACTGGTTGGGTTCATGACAACCGCAGCCGCGGCGAGCGCGACGGCGGAGGCGAGGTATCTGCGTGCCATGTGGGGTTTCCTTCTTCGTTGAAGGCTCTTGCTGCAAGGTTCAGAAACCTTGCGGTGACGCAGATAGTAAGGGCCCGCCACCCGAAAGGGCAGCGGGCCGTGCGAAATTCAAAGGAAAATCAGGCGCGGGCCTCCGCGGTCGCGGTGGTCCACCACACCGTGGTGTCGGCCGGCACCTTCGCCTCGTCGTCGACCTGCACGATCTCGCCGCTCGCGACCAGCACCCGGCCGTAGGCCGGCATCGCCACCGACTCCCCGGTGGTGTTGGCGACGCACACGAACTCCCCGCGGCGGAAGGCGAGTACGCCCTCGGGCGCGCGCAGCCACTCCACGGAGGTGCCGGCGCCCAGGTCGGGCTGCTCGCGCCGCACGCGCAGCGCGGCCCGGTACAGCTCCAGGGTCGAACCGGCCTCGCCGCTCTGCGCCTCGACGCTCAGCTCACCCCAGCCGTCGGGCTGCGGCAGCCAGCTGCCGCCGTCGCCGAAGCCGTACGACGAGCCCGTGCGGGTCCACGGGATCGGCACCCGGCAGCCGTCGCGGAAGCCGTCCTGACCGGCGCCCCGGAAGTACGCCGGGTCCTGGCGCACCTCGTCCGGCAGGTCGACGACGTCGGGCAGGCCGAGCTCCTCGCCCTGGTAGACGTAGGCCGAGCCGGGCAGGGCCAGCATGAGCAGGCTCGCCGCCCGGGCCCTGCGCAGCCCCAGGTCGCGGTCGCCGGCCAGGCGGATCTGGGTGCCCAGGCCGGGCGGGTTGGCGAAGCGGGTGGCGTGGCGGGTCACGTCGTGGTTGGACAGCACCCAGGTGGCGGGGGCGCCGACCGGGCGCATGGCCTCCAGGGTGCGGTCGATGACCTCGCGCATCTCCGCGGCGTCCCAGTGGGTGCTGAGGTACTGGAAGTTGAACGCCTGGTGCAGCTCGTCCGGGCGGACGTAGTGGGCCGTGCGCTCGATGGTCGGTGTCCAGGCCTCGGCGACGAAGATCCTCTCGCCCGCGTACTCGTCGAGGATGAGCCGCCACTGCCGGTAGATCTCGTGCACGCCCTCCTGGTCGAAGAACGGCATGACATCGTTGCCCAGCAGCTTCACCTGGTCGTGGGATCCGAGGTCGGGCAGGCCCTCCGCCTTCACCAGGCCGTGGGCGACGTCGATCCGGAAGCCGTCGACGCCCATGTCCAGCCAGAAGCGCAGGATCGAGCGGAACTCGTCGCCGACCGCCGGGTGCTGCCAGTTGAAGTCGGGCTGCTCGGGGGCGAAGAGGTGCAGGTACCACTCGCCGGGCGTGCCGTCGGGTTCGGTGACGCGGGTCCAGGCCGGGCCGCCGAAGATCGACTCCCAGTCGTTGGGCGGCAGTTCGCCGTTCTCGCCCTTGCCGGGGCGGAAGTGGTAGCGGTCCCGCAGCGAGGAGCCCGGGCCCTCGGCGACGGCCCGCTTGAACCACTCGTGCTGGTCGGAGGAGTGGTTGGGCACCAGGTCGACGATGATGCGCAGGCCCAGCGCGTGGGCGTCGCGGATCAGGGCGTCGGCGTCCAGGAGGTTGCCGAACATGGGGTCGACGGCACGGTAGTCGGCGACGTCGTAGCCGGCGTCGGCCTGCGGCGAGGCGTAGAAGGGGCTGAGCCACACGGCGTCCACGCCGAGGTCGCGCAGGTAGGGAAGACGGGTGCGGACACCCTCCAGGTCGCCCATGCCGTCGCCGTTGCTGTCGGCGAAGCTGCGCGGGTACACCTGGTAGATCACCGCGTCCCGCCACCAGTCGCGGCGCTTGGCGACGGTGACGGTGGACGCGGGGGTGGGGGCAGGTGCGGCTGAGTGCTGGCTCATGTCGTCCTTGATGCGTAACAGGAAGTCGGTCATGGAGGGCGTCGGTGGGGGTGACGAGGCGGCCGCGGTACAGCGGGGTCGGATGGGCACCGCGGCCGCCTCGGGCTGGTGGACTGCCGTGCGGCAGTGCCTCGATCGGCGCCGGGTCAGCCCTTGGTGCCGCCGGCGGTGAGCCCGGTCACCAGGTTCTTCTGCACGAGGTAGAAGAACGCGGAGACGGGTATCGCGATGAGGACCGCGGTCGCGGCCATCAGGTTGCGCTGGGCGTCGTGCTCGCTGATGAAGCTCTGCAGACCGACGGCGAAGGTGTACTTCTCGTCGTCCAGCATGAACACGGTGGCGAAGGCGACCTCACCGAAGGCCGTGATGAAGCTGTAGAAGGCGGCCACCGCCAGACCGGGCCGGGCGAGCGGCAGGATCAGCCGGAAGAACGTGCCGAAGGGCGTGAGTCCGTCGACGCGGCCGGCCTCGTCGATCTCGAACGGGATGGTGTCGAAGTAGCCCTTGAGCAGCCAGGCGCAGTAGGGCACCGCGGTCGAGCAGTAGACCAGGATCAGGCCGAGGTAGGTGTCGACGAGCTGCAGGCTCGACAGGATCTGGTACATCGGCACGATCAGCACGGCGATGGGGAACATCTGCGTGCACAGCAGGACCCACATGAACTTCTTGTAGCCCGGGAAGCGCATGCGGGACACGGCGTATCCGGTCGTGGCGGCGATGACCACTCCGATGACCGTGGTTCCCAGCGACACGATCAGCGTGCTCTGGAGCCAGTGGAAGAACGCGGTCTCCTGGAGCACGAAGCTGTAGTTGTCCAGGGTCATCTTCGACCAGATGCCCCCGGGGTGCAGGTAGTCGTCCTTGTCCGGGCCGAGGGACAGGAAGACCAGCCAGGCGATCGGGAAGATCGCGATCAGGCTCGCGATGATCAGCAGGCCGTGGGAGACGAGGCTCCCGGCCGTGCCGCGGCGGCCGCGCGGGCGCGCGGGGGCGGCGGCGGGGGCGGCGGGGACCGGGGCCCCGCCCGCGGACTGCTGGACGGTCGTGGTGCTCATGGGGACTCCTGCCTCAGATCGCGAGCTGCTGCTCATCGCGGTTCAGCCAGCGGCGGTAGAAGGAGGTGAAGACGATCAGGATGCCGAGCAGCAGGATGCCGTAGGCGGCGGACTGCGCGAAGTCACGCGGCTGCTGTCCGAAGCCGAGCTGGTAGGCCCAGGTGACGAGGATCTGCGCGTCCGGGGCGGTGTTGCCGAACAGCAGGAAGATGATGGCGAACTGGTTGAACGTCCAGATCACGCCGAGCAGCACCACGGTGGAGCTGACGGACCGCAGGCCCGGCAGGGTGACGTAGCGGAACTGCTGCCAGCGGCTGGCGCCGTCCATCTCGGCGGCCTCGTAGAGGGAGGAGTCGATGGACTGCAGGCCGCCGAGCAGGGAGACCATCATGAACGGCACACCGCACCAGGTGTTGACCATGATCGCGGCGAAGCGCTGCCAGAAGGTGTCCTCCAGCCACGCCGGGCTCGGCAGGTGCAGCATCTCCAGGGCGGAGTTGATGATGCCGGAGTCGGCGAGCATGAAGCGCCAGCCGAACACGGTGACGAAGGTCGGCACGGCCCAGGGCAGGATGAGGATCAGCCGGTAGAAGGTGCGCCCGCGCAGCTTCTGGTTGAGCAGCAGCGCCAGGCCCAGGCCGATGGAGTAGTGCAGGGCGACGCACAGGGCCGTCCACACGATCGTCCAGATGAAGTGCGACCAGAAGCGGTCGTAGGCCGTCTCCCCCCACAGGATGTCGGCGTAGTTGTCGAAGCCGATGAACTTGTAGGTGGCCTCGATCTCGTTGACGCCGATCGTCCGGGCCGTGTTGAGGCTGGTCGCGTCGGTGAGCGTCAGGTAGAGGCCGTAGGCCAGGGGGTACAGCACGAGGACGCCGAGCACGACGGCCACGGGCGCGATCATCGCGTAGGCGTACCAGTGCTTCTGGTAGCTGTGCTTGAGGCGCCGGCCCAGCCCGGACCGGGGACCGCGGTCACCGCTCCGCTTGCCGGTCGCTCGGTCGATGGCGACTGTCATGTTCGACAACCTTCTTCGCGAACTGGAGATCAGCTGGAGATCAGGGGATACGGCACACAGGCCGATGGCCGCCGGATCCTTCCCCCTCTGTCTGGAGGATCCGGCGGCCGAAGGGGCCTACTTGCTGTAGTCCGGCAGCAGCTTGGCGATGGAGGTCTCGGCGCTCTTCAGCCCCTGGTCCAGGGACTTCTTGCCACCGGCGATCGCGAGCAGCTCGTCGTCCAGCGGCGTCCACAGCGAGCTGTACTCGGGCAGCTCCGGCCGCGGCTGGGCGGCGGCGAGCACACCCTGGTAGCCGGCGATGCCCGGGTCGGCCTTGACCTCGGCGGTGTAGGCGTCGTCGCGCGTCGGCAGCGTGTTGTTCTTCAGCGCGATGGTCTCCTGGGCCTTGGCCGAGGTCATGAACTTCACGAACTTCAGCGAGGCCTCCTGGTGGGCCTTGTCCGAGCCCGCGTACACCGAGAGGTTGTGGCCGCCGGTCGGGGCGCCGGCCTTGCCGGAGGAGCCGGCCGGGACGGTGGCGATGCCGAGGTTGGCCTTGTCCTTGAACGCCGAGCCCTTGTAGAAGTTCGTGATCTCCCACGGGCCCTGGATGATCGAGGCGACCTTGCCGCTGACGAACGCCTCCTGGATGTGGGCGTAGGCGTCGGCGGTGGTGTCGGCCTTGTGCAGGCCCTTGCCCTTGAAGAGGCTCAGCCAGGTGCCGTAGGCCTTCTCGGCCGCGGGCGAGGTGACCGTGATCTTCTTGGCGTCGACGTCGACGGTGTCGGCGCCCTCGCCGTAGAGGAAGGAGTGGGCGTAGTAGGACTGGGTCGAGCCCCAGTAGCCGTCGACGCCGGTCTTGGCCTTGATCGTGGCCGCGGCCTTCTTCAGGTCGTCCCAGGTCTTGGGGGCCTCGACGCCGGCCTTCTCGAACAGGGCCTTGTTGTAGACCAGGGCGAGGGTGTCCGTGGTGAACGGCGCGCCGTAGGTCTTGCCCTCGTACTGGGCCTGCTTGATCAGGTTCGGCTTGAACTTGTCCTGCTCGGCCAGGGCGTCGGTGCCGTCCAGCGGCAGGAAGAAGCCCTTCTTGGCGAAGGCGGGGGTCCAGCCGACCTCGGAGCGCAGCACGTCGGGGGCACCCTTGGAGCCGGCGGCGGTGTCGAACTTGTTCTGCGCCTGGTCGAAGGGGACGTTGACGTACTTGACCTTGACGTCCTTGTTGGCGGCCTCGAACTCCTTGACGAGGGCCTTGTACGTCGGCGCCTCGTTGGTGGCGTTGGAGGTGTCCCACCAGGTGATGGTGACGGGACCGTCGGCCTTGTCGCCGCTGTCGCTTCCGCCGCACGCCGTCGCTGCCAGGGCGAGGGACGCCACCAGCGCGGTGGCCGCTATGCCACGCCGCATGAGTTCTCCTTGAGGGTGAAGCCCGTTTCGTGCTGCCGACTGCGCCGTTGGCCGCCGGGCGTCGGTGACATTAGCTTCGCTGCAAGGCGTTGCGAAAGACCTTGCAGCAAAAAGTTGCAAGAGGTGCGGATGGTTATCCCGCCGTGACCTCCCCTCGATCGCTCCGAGGCCCTGGTTTACCGCTGCTGGACGGGGACTCGGACAGTTGTGCAAGACTCTGCAAGCACTTGCCATCCGTTTCCGTCGGGGGAATCATCCGTTGCGGAGCGGACGCCGACCACGAGTTGAGGGACCGCGATGACCAAGCCACCCGCAGTGGGCCGCGCGACCGCGCGCACCAGGCGCCCCGTCGGTGTGCAAGCGGAGGGCCGGCCGCTACAGTCCGGTGCTGTGACCACACGGCTTGCGGACATCGCGTTGCAGGCGGGGGTGAGCGAGGCGACCGTCAGCCGGGTCCTCAACGGGAAGCCGGGCGTCGCCGACACCACCCGCCAGTCCGTGCTGGCCGCCCTCGACGTCCTCGGCTACGAACGCCCGGTACGGCTGCGCCAGCGCAGCGAGGGCCTGGTCGGCCTGATCACCCCGGAGCTGGAGAACCCGATCTTCCCGGCCCTGGCACAGGTCATCGGCCAGGCGCTGACCCGGCAGGGCTACACGCCGGTGCTGGCCACCCAGACACCGGGCGGCTCGACCGAGGACGAGCTCACGGAGATGCTCGTGGACCGCGGGGTCGCCGGCATCATCTACGTCTCCGGGCTGCACGCCGACACCACCGCCGACATGCAGCGCTACGACCGGCTGCGCGCCCAGGGCGTGCCCTACGTGCTGGTCGACGGTTTCTCGCCGAAGGTGCAGGCGCCGTTCATCTCCCCCGACGACCGGGCGGCGATGAGCCTCGCGGTCACGCACCTGGCGTCCCTCGGGCACACCCGGATCGGCCTGGCCCTCGGACCCAAGCGGTTCGTGCCGGTGCAGCGCAAGATCGAGGGGTTCGTGCGCACGATGCACGACCAGTTGGGTCTGCGCGCCGAAACCGTCGAGTCGGAGCTGGTACAGCACTCGCTGTACACCCTTGAGGGTGGTCAGGCGGCGGCCGCGGCGTTGATCGACCGCGAGTGCACGGCCGTGGTGTGCGCCAGCGACATGATGGCGCTGGGGGCGATCCGGGCGGCCCGGCAGCTCGGTCTGGACGTGCCGAAGGACATCTCCGTGGTCGGCTTCGACGACTCCCCGCTGATCGCCTTCACCGACCCGCCCCTCACCACGATCCGCAAGCCCGTCCCCGCCATGGGGCAGGCCGCCGTGCGCACGTTGCTGGAGGAGATCGGCGGGACGCCCGCGCCGCACAGCGAGTTCGTGTTCATGCCGGAACTGGTGGTGCGCGGGTCGACCGCTTCGGCTCCCGGGGAACGTGGTCGTTCCTGAGGTCCGCGGCCTGAAGTCGCCGTAGGACATGCGGCCCGGACGGGGCCGCGGGATGATCGGTGGGTAAGTCCTTTTCTGGCAGACTCTGCGCCTATGGGTGAAACGACCGTAACGAAGCCGGAGGGCCTGGAAGCCGCCCTCCCGGACCCCGTTGCGGCCGATGCGGTGCCCGGCCCGCTGCGCCGGCTGCGCACCCCGCGCCGGCCCCGGTTCTGGTTCGAGATCCTGCTGATCGCGGTGAGTTACTGGACGTACTCGCTCATCCGCAACGCCGTGCCCGAGCAGCGGACCGAGGCACTGCGCAACGCCGACTGGATCTGGCGGGTCGAGCACCATCTGGGCATCGCCGTCGAGGAGTCGGTCAACCACGCGGTCAACTCGGTGCATTGGCTCATCGTCGGGATGAACTACTACTACGCGACGCTGCACTTCGTGGTGACGCTGGGTGTGCTCGTGTGGCTGTTCCGTCGCCATCCCGGCCGCTACGCGGCGACGCGCCTGGTGCTGTTCGCGACGACCGCGGTCGCCCTGCTCGGCTACTACTCGTATCCGCTGGCGCCCCCGCGGCTGATGAACGGCGGCGACTTCATCGACACGGTCATGGTCCACCAGACCTGGGGCTCGATGGCCTCGGGCGACCTGAAGCACATGTCCAACCAGTACGCCGCGATGCCGTCGATGCACATCGGCTGGTCCGTGTGGTGCGGGCTGACGATCTTCGCCCTGGCCTCGGTGCCCTGGGTGCGGGTGCTGGGCCTGCTGTACCCGGCGCTGACACTGGTGGTCATCGTCGCCACGGCCAACCACTTCTGGCTGGACGCGGTCGGCGGCTTGCTGTGCCTGGCCTTCGGGTTCACGGTCGCCCGGCTCTGGTACGGACGGCAGCCGTACGCGCTGCCGAGGACGGCACCGGAGCGCCGGCGCGGCCGGTCCGGGAACCCGGCCAGGGCGTGAACCGGCGGCCCCGTGGGGCCTGCAAGCGCCGCGTCAGTCAAGGTCGCCCGTGGCTGACGCGCCGCTAGCGCTCGGTGACGCCGTAGAACCGTTCCTCCACCACGGCACGGGCGCGGCGGGCCGTTCGCCGGTAGGCGTCCAGCATGTCGCCCGCGTGGCCCGGGCCGAACCCCAGGTACCGGCCCACCGCGGCCAGCTCCCGGGGCTCCGTCGGGAACGTGTCGCCGGCCCGGCCGCGGACCAGCATCACCGCGTTGCGGACCCGGGTCGCGAGGACCCAGGCCTCGTCGAGGGTCGCCGCGTCCTCGTCCGTGACGAGCCCGGCGGCGCGGGCGGCGGCCAGGGCCTCACGGGTGCGGGTGGTGCGCAGGCCCGGCTCCGTCGCGCCGTGCCGCAGCTGCATGAGCTGCACGGTCCATTCCACGTCGGACAGGCCGCCCGGCCCGAGCTTGGCGTGCAGCTTGGGGTCGGCGCCCCGCGGCAGCCGCTCGGACTCCATGCGGGCCTTCAGCCGCCGGATCTCACGCACGGCCTCGTCGGCGAGCCCGGCCGCCGGGTAGCGCAGCGGGTCGATCAGCTCGATGAAGCGCCGGCCCAGGTCCTCGTCGCCGGCGACGGGCTCGGCCCGCAGCAGCGCGTGCGACTCCCAGGTCAGGGCCCACCGGCGGTAGTAGGCCTCGTACGAGGTGAGGGTGCGCACCAGCGGCCCGGACTTGCCCTCGGGGCGCAGGTCGGCGTCGATGAGCAGGGGCGGGTCAGCGCTCGGGAGCTGCAGCAGGCGGCGCATCTCGGAGACGACCTTGTTCGCCGCCTGTGCGGCCTCCCGTTCGTCGACGCCGTCGCGCGGTTCGTGCACGAACAGCACGTCCGCGTCGGAGCCGTAGCCCAGCTCGTGGCCGCCGAACCGGCCCATGCCGATGATCGCGAACCGGGTGGGCAGGTCGTCGCCCCAGCCGTCCCGCACGACCGCGCGGAGCGTGCCGGCCAGGGTCGCGGCGGTCAGGTCCGACACCGCGCCGCCGACCCGGTCCACCAGGGCGCCCTGGTCGGCCTCAGCGGGCTGCTCCTCGGTGCCGTAGGAGCCGACGATGTCGGCGGCGGCCGTGCGGAACAGCTCGCGGCGGCGCACACCGCGGGCGGCCGTGACGGCCTGGGTGACACCGTCGGCGCGCCGCACCGCGGCGAGTATCTCCTGCTCCAGGTGGTCCCGCGACCGGGGTTCCAGCCCGCCGCCGTCCCCGTCGCCGAGCAGCGCGACGGCCTCCGGGGCGCGCATCAGCAGATCGGGCGCGAGCCGGCCGGCGGACAGCACCCTGGCGAGGTTCTGCGCGGCGGCGCCCTCGTCCCGCAGCAGCCGCAGGTACCAGGGTGTCTTGCCGAGCGCGTCCGAGACCTTGCGGAAGCCCAGCAGGCCCGCGTCCGGATCGGCCGAGTCGGCGAACCAGCCGAGCAGCACCGGGAGGAGGGTGCGCTGGATGGCGGCCTTGCGGGTGACGCCGGAGGCCAGGGCCTCCAGGTGGCGCAGGGCGGAGGCGGGGTCGGCGTAGCCGAGGGCGACCATGCGCTCCCGGGCCGCCTCGGTGCTCAGCCGGGCCTCCCCGGTGGCGAGCTGGGCGACCGCGTCGAGCAGCGGCCGGTAGAAGAGCTTCTCGTGCAGACGGCGTACGACGCCCGCGTGCCGCCGCCACTCGCGGTGCAGGTCGGCGACGGGGTCCTTGCGCATGCCGAGGGAGCGGCCGATGCGGCGCAGCTCGGCCTCGTCCTCGGGAACGAGGTGGGTGCGGCGCAGCCGGAACAGCTGGATGCGGTGCTCCATGGAACGCAGGAACCGGTAGGCCTCGTCGAGCTGGGCCGCGTCCGCCCGGCCGACGTAGCCCCCCGCGGCGAGGGCTTCGAGCGCGTCCAGGGTCGTACCGCTGCGCAGGGAGGTGTCGGTCCGGCCGTGCACCAGCTGGAGCAGCTGCACGGCGAACTCGACGTCCCTCAGGCCGCCCGGCCCCAGCTTCAGCTGGCGGTCGACCTCGCCGACGGGGATGTTCTCCACGACCCGGCGGCGCATCTTCTGCACGTCGGGGACGAAGTTCTCGCGCTCGGCGGCCTTCCACACCAGGGGCTGGACGGCGGCGACGTACTCCGCGCCGAGGTCGAGGTCGCCGGCCACCGGGCGGGCCTTGAGCAGCGCCTGGAACTCCCAGGTCTTGGCCCAGCGCTGGTAGTAGGCCAGGTGGCTGGAGAGGGTCCGCACCAGGGGGCCGTTGCGGCCCTCGGGCCGCAGGTTGGCGTCGACGGGCCAGATGGAGCCCTCGACGGTGGTCTCGGAGCAGACCCGCATCATGTGCGAGGCGAGCCGGGTCGCGGCGCGTACCGCCTTGGTCTCGTCGGCCCCCTCGGCGGCCTCCCCGACGAAGATGACGTCCACGTCCGAGACGTAGTTCAGCTCGTGGCCGCCGCACTTGCCCATCGCGATGACCGCGAGACGGCACAGCGCGGCGTCCTCGGGCGCGGCCGCCTCGGCGATCCCCAGGGCGGCGCGCAGGGTGGCGGTGGCGAGGTCGGCCAGCTCGGCGGCGGATTCGGCGACGCCGGTGGTGCCGCAGACGTCCCGGGCGGCGATGGACAGCAGGCAGCGCCGGTAGGCGACGCGCAGGGAGACGGGGTCGGTGGCCTCCGCGAGACCGGCCTCGAACTCCTCCACCCCGGGGTGCAGGTCGTACGCCTCGTACATGACGAGGGCCTGCCAGTCGTCCGGGTGCCGGGCGAGGTGGTCCGCGAGGGCGGTGGAGGCGCCCAGGACGCCGAGGAGGCGGTCGCGCAGCGGCTTGGAGGAGATCAGCGTGTCGAGCAGCTCCCGGCGGGCGCCGGGGCCCTGCTGGGCCTCCAGCAGCCGGACCAGCCCGAGCAGGGCGAGATCGGGGTCGGCGGTGGCGCCCAGCGCCTCCAGCAGGACCGGGTCGTCGCGCAGGGGTGCGAGTTCGGGGCTGTCCAGGAGCCGCTCGGCGGCGGAGGCGTCGGTGAAGCCGTGCCGCAGCAGTCGGGTGAAGGTGCTGCTCCTGCGCCCCGGCACCGCCGTCATCCGGGCCTCCCTCGCACTGTTCCTCGGACCTGGGTCGGATCAAGGTCCTACCGCTTTGAGCCTAACCGCCCGGGCCGGGGGAAGCGCCGGGGAGTTCGCCGGACGGAGCGGGGCGGGGCGGGGCGGGGCAGAGCGGGGCGGGCCGGGACGGGCCGGAGCGGGCGAGGGCGGATCGGAGCGGGCCGGAGCGGACCAGGGCGGACCGAGGCGGATGGGAGCGGGCCGGGGCCGGGCCGGTGCGGGCCGGGGCCGGGCCACCGGGATGATGCCCCGTGCCCGCGAACGGGCCGGGAAGCCACCCGCGCGGCCGCCGGGGCGGGCGCCTACGCGGACTGGCCGCGCGGGGGGAGGCGCGGGTACGGCTGTCGGCGGCGCTCCGCGGGACGCGGGGGCCGTTTCGGCCACGGCACGGGTCCGCCGGCCGTCCACTCGGTGGCGCGGCCCGGCGTTTTCGGCTTCGGTGAGAGGGCGCCGTCGAGCCGGCTTCAGCCGGACCCGCGGACCGCTTTCCATGAGGCCGGACGAAGGAGTCATGCCATGGACCTCACCCTCGAAGTCATCCCGCTGCCCGTGTCCGACATCGACCGTGCCCGGGACTTCTACCGGGACAAGGTCGGCTTCCACGTGGACATCGACCAGGAGGTCATGCCCGGGATGCGGATCGTGCAGCTGACCCCGCCGGGTTCCGGTTGTTCGATCGCCCTGGGCGCGTCGATCTGGGAGATGACGCCCGGCCCCACCCCGGCTCCGGGCACCTACCAGGGCCTGCAGCTGTGCGTCGCCGACATCAAGGCGGCCCACGCGGAGCTGGTCGCCCGCGGGCTCGACGTCTCGGAGCCGGTCCAGTACTCCCCGGACGACGGCGCCACGTTCATGCACTTCCAGGACCCGGACGGCAACGGCTGGGCGGTCCAGGAGTACCGGCGCCGGGCCACGGAGCCGCTGCACCAGCTGCTGGCGGACCTGAAGCGCAAGCAGGCCTGAGCGCCCGGAACGAACCCGGAGAGCCACGGGGAGAACCAGGAGAGAACCCGGTCAGGAATCAAGAAGCACGTCTCGCGGGGCACGCTTAGCGTCGTTGTCATGACTTCCATCGCATCCGTCACCCTCGAGGTGGCCGACCCCGCCGCAGCCGACCGCTTCTACTCCGCCGCCTTCGGTCTGGGCGACCGGCTGCGCCTGCGGGCGTCGGAGGCACCGACCTCCGGCTTCCGCGGGTTCACGCTGTCGCTCGTGGTCCCCCAGCCGGCCGACGTGGACGCCCTCGTCGAGTCGGCGGTGCGGGCCGGCGCGACGACGCTGAAGCCCGCCGCCAAGTCGCTGTGGGGCTACGGGGGTGTCGTGCAGGCACCCGACGGGACGATCTGGCAGCTGGCGTCGTCGTCGAAGAAGAACACCGGCCCGGCGACCGGGCGGGTCGACGACTTCGTGCTCCTGCTCGGGGTGGAGGACGTGAAGGCCAGCAAGCAGTTCTACGTCGACCACGGTCTGGCCGTGGGCAAGAGCTTCGGCTCCAAGTACGTGGAGTTCGCCGCCGACGGCCCCGTCAAGCTGGCCCTGTACAAGCGCCGGGGCCTGGCCAAGGTCGCCGGGGTCTCCCCCGACGGCACGGGTTCCCACCGCCTCACCATCGGCAGCGACGCCGGGCCGTTCACCGACCCGGACGGCTTCACGTGGGAGCAGGTGTCGAAGGCGGCGTCACTGTGACCGCTCGGTCTTGAGCCTCTCGGTCAGCGCCGCGATGCTGTGCTCACTGTGGCCCGCTGCCATGGCTCTCGCCTCCTTGGCGAGTTTCCTTCCGTGGCGGCTCCGGACAGGAGCGGGTTCACGAGGGTGCTGGGCCGAGTGCAGATGGCCAGCGATCCGACAGCGGTCTTCCTCTCATCCTGCCGCTTGTTGTTCAGACCCGTGACGCGATGCCGGACCGGGCCCGCACCGTCCATGCAGCGCCGTTCGCTTGCCCATGGGTGCCGGTTCGCCGGGGCCTGTTCAGGGAAGGCTTCCCAGGAAGTTCCTTGCTGTCGATAGGGGGGAACTGTGAGGGCTTCTGGGGGGCCGTACCGACTGTGGGTTCGTCTGGTGGCAGTGATTGCCGTCAGCGCATTGATCGGGCTGCTCACTGCGCAGTGGGGGGCGGAGACGTGGGCGGGAGTACTCGGGGCTGCTGTCGCGGCCGTAGTGAGCGCCGTTGTGGTCGGCGCGCAAACGGAATGGCAGCGGCGAATTGAAGCTGCTCGTCGTCGACCCGATGCCTTGGCCATCGCCTCACCGGATGGGCAACTCCCTCTGGTACGCGATCTGCATGATCCGGTTGCGGTGGGGGTGCACCCTGCCGAAACCATTGAACAAGACGGGGCAGTCAACCGGGTCCCGCCCTACGTCACACGTGACATTGAGCCGCAGCTGCACGCCGTCCTGCGGCGCGGAGGCTTCGTACTGCTGGTCGGAGAATCGACTGCGGGAAAGACTCGAGCCGCTTTCGAGGCCATCCGGCTCCTGCACCCTGACCATCACTTCGCAGCTCCCTCTACGCGCGAGGCTGTCGGGGTACTACTGGATGGCTGGCAAGCACTCGACCGCTGCGTGGTCTGGCTGGATGACCTGGAGCGCTTCCTTGGCTCGGGAGGGCTGACCATCTCCCTCTTGAATCGTCTGCTTGTTTCGGGCCGACGGGTTCTGGTCATGGCCACCATGCGCAGCCACGAGTACGACCGTTATCGCGATCGCGCGGAGACGGAGGCCTCCGGGGCTGCACAAGAAGTCTGGCGTCAGGGCCGGGCCGTACTGCGACAAGCCCAGATTGTTCACGTCGAGAGAAGGTGGACCGATGGCGAGCGCGAACGGGCCCAAGCTGTGGCGACCGATCCTCGGCTCGTGCGCGCACTGGCCGGGGACAAGCGCTTCGGGGTGGCCGAACTACTAGCGGCCGGCCCCGAACTGGTCGAAGCCTGGCAGCACGCCTGGACACCGGGACGCCATCCGCGAGGAGCGGCCCTGGTAGCAGCGGCCGTAGACGTCCGCCGCGCGGGCTATCACCGCCCTCTGCCCACAGAGGTGCTCCAGCGCCTGCACGAGGACTACCTTGCTCGCCGCGGCGGCGTGGAACTGCGTCCCGAACCATTCGAAGAGGCGCTGGAATGGGCGCTGACTCCCACGGTTCCCGCAGGTGCGAACAGCCTGTTGCTCGGCCATGCCCGACATGGGTGCCTGGCCTTTGACTACTTGATCGATCTCCCTGTGCAGGAGGCCATACCTGAACCGGTATGGACGGCAGCGATGGAGCTTGCCCCGCTCCATGAGGCCTACACCATTGCGTGCAACGCATGGTTGGCGGGCCATTTCACACTGGCCGTCCCAGCACTGCGCCGTGCAGCCGAGGCAGGCATCGGAGAAGCCGAGAGAATGTTGTGGGAATCGGACGCACCGCTACGTTCGGCAGAGGAAGCGCTGACCGTCGCTCGACAGAGAATGGAAGCTCTTCGAGAAGAGTTCGGCGCTGACCATGAGGAGTCGCTGCTGGCGGAAAGCATGGTGGCATCGTTCACCATGCACTGCGGTAGGCACACCGAAGCTCGCCAACTCTACGAGTCGCTGGCGGACAGAGCAGCCTCCACCCTGGGAGACGATGACCGTCTCGTTCTGGGAGTACGGTTCGGACTCGCCAACAGCACATTCAGTTCAGGGGCTCGCGAAGAAGGTATGACCCTGCTTCAGGCTGCCCTGCAGCAGAGCACCGAGAAACTGGGATCGACAGACCTAGCGGTGTTGTACAGACGTAAACGTGTGGCTGAGGCTTTGGCAGAATCGGGCCTTATTGCCGATGCACGGCAGGAGGCATCCTCTCTTGCTGCCGATTGCACTCACCTGCCGCATACGCACCCCATCACACGAGAGGTCAGGCAACTGGAGAACCACCTGCGTCAACAACCGTAAAATTTCATTTACGACGCGAAAGCGTTGGGTCACCAGCCGAGGAGATATTATGAACGTGCAGATGGAATGGCGGAAAAGCTCACACTCCACCAGTGCGGCGACCTGCGTAGAAATCGCTTCGACACCGACTGCAGTCTGGGTCCGCGACACCAAGAATGCGAAAATTGATCCTCTGCGCATATCCATGCACAGTTGGGAGTGTTTCCGAGAGACCATCTGCGATAGCAGTACATTCCGCCCGTTTTGACACCGAGGAAGCCTGAGCACACCAGCGGCTCGGCAGCATCTACGGCCCACCCGGCCGTTGGAACGAGACGGGGGCCGACGGCACCGTGACCGTCGGCCCTGCGTATTGACCTGGTGAACAGGGTCTGCCTCAAGCCCGCCGGGACCAGGCCTGACCGAATTCAAGGGATGCGTCCGTCAGCGACACTCACTGCAGAGTTCTGACGAGCGTCTCCGACCTGCCCCTACAGCGCCGGCAGATTCTTCCGCAGCTCGAACGCCGTGACCTCCGAGCGGTACTCCTCCCACTCCTGCCGCTTGTTGCGCAGGAAGAAGTCGAAGACGTGTTCGCCGAGGGTTTCGGCGGCGAGGTCGCTGCGCTCCATCAGGGTCAGGGCCTCGCCCAGGTTCTGCGGGAGGGGTTCGATGCCCATTGCGCGGCGCTCCGCGTCGGAGAGGGCCCAGACGTCGTCCTCGGCGCCCGGCGGCAGTTCGTAGCCCTCCTCGATGCCCTTGAGGCCGGCGGCGAGGAGGAGCGCGTACGCCAGGTAGGGGTTCGCGCCGGAGTCGAGGGAACGGACCTCGACCCGTGCCGAGCCCGTCTTGCCGGGCTTGTACATCGGCACGCGGACCAGCGCCGAGCGGTTGTTGTGGCCCCAGCAGATGTAGGAGGGCGCCTCGCCGCCCGCGCCCGCCGTGCGCTCCGCGCCGCCCCAGATGCGCTTGTAGGAGTTGACCCACTGGTTGGTGACCGCGGAGATCTCCGCCGCGTGCCGCAGCAGGCCCGCGATGAAGGAGCGGCCCACCTTGGACAGCTGGTACTCCGAGCCCGACTCGTAGAAGGCGTTGCGGTCGCCCTCGAAGAGGGACAGGTGGGTGTGCATGCCGCTGCCCGGGTGCTCGGAGAACGGCTTCGGCATGAACGTGGCGTGCACGCCCTGCTCCAGGGCCACCTGCTTCATGACGAGGCGGAACGTCATGACGTTGTCGGCCGTGGAGAGCGCGTCGGCGTAGCGGAGGTCGATCTCCTGCTGGCCCGGTGCGCCCTCGTGGTGGGAGAACTCCACCGAGATGCCCATCGACTCCAGCATGGTGATCGCCTGGCGGCGGAAGTCCATGCCGACGTTGGTCGGGGTGTGGTCGAAGTAGCCGGAGTTGTCGGCCGGAGTGGGGCGGGTGCCGTCCAGCGGGCGGTCCTTCAGCAGGAAGAACTCGATCTCCGGGTGCGTGTAGAAGGTGAAGCCCAGGTCGCTGGCGCGGGCCAGGGCGCGCTTCAGGACGTAGCGCGGGTCGGCGAAGGACGGGGAGCCGTCCGGCATGAGGATGTCGCAGAACATCCGGGCCGTACCCGGGGCCTCCGCGCGCCACGGCAGGATCTGGAAGGTCGACGGGTCCGGCTTGGCGATCATGTCGGACTCGTAGACCCGGGCGAAGCCCTCGATCGCGGAGCCGTCGAAGCCGATGCCCTCGTCGAAGGCCTGCTCCAGCTCGGCCGGGGCCACGGCGACGGACTTGAGGAAGCCCAGCACGTCCGTGAACCACAGGCGTACGAACCGGATGTCGCGCTCCTCCAACGTCCGGAGCACGAACTCCTGCTGCTTGTCCATCTTCCGCTTCCCCATCCTTGCTGGTCAGGCCGCCTGTCTTCCGTACCACGGGAGGCGGTCGGGCACCTGAGCATCCCACCACACCACCGTTTCGAACGCGTTGCGCACCATGATCGCCCGGCTGAGCCGGGGTCGAACGCCTCACGTCCGGCGGGTGAACTGCTCTGCCGCCCATAGTGCCTGCTCGCACCGTCATCCGTAACGGCCGGTTCCTGTCGTCACCCGCCCACTTAAGTTGCATCTCAGATGCAACTTTAAATAGCGTGCGCACACCGAGCATTGAGGAGGCCTGATGCTGTCCGAGCAGTCCGCCGCCACCGTCCGTGCCACGCTCCCCGCCGTCGGGGCCGCCCTCGGCACGATCACCGAGCGCTTCTACGCCGGGCTGTTCGCGGCCCACCCGGAGCTGCTGCGGGACCTGTTCAACCGGGGCAACCAGGCCGCCGGCACCCAGCGCCGGGCGCTCGCAGGTTCCGTCGCCGCGTTCGCGACCCACCTGCTGGAGCACCCCGGGCAGCGGCCGGACGCGATGCTGCGGCGCATCGCCCACAAGCACGCCTCGCTCGGGGTCGCGCCGGAGCAGTACGCCGTCGTCCACGAGCACCTGTTCGCCGCGATCGCCGAGGTGCTCGGCGACGCCGTCACGCCCGAGGTCGCCGCCGCCTGGGACGAGGTCTACTGGCTGATGGCGCACGCCCTGATCGCCATGGAGCAGCGGCTGCGCGAGGAGCGCGGCGGACCCACCTGGCGGCCCTGGGAGGTCGTCGAGCGGGTCGCCGAGACCGACGACGTCGCCACGTTCCGGCTGCGGCCGACCGACGGCGGCCCGGTGCGCGAGTTCCTCGCGGGCCAGTACGTCTCCGTCCGCGTCGCCCTCGCCGACGGCGCCCGGCAGATACGGCAGTACAGCCTGTCCGGGGTCCCCGGCCCCGGCCTGCGGCAGATCAGCGTCAAGCGCGTGCGCGAGACCGGCGCCCCCGAGGGCGAGGTCTCGAACCACCTGCACGCGCGCGTACGGGTGGGCGACCTCCTGGAGCTGTCCGAGCCGTACGGCGACCTGGTCCTGGACGCCGCTGTGGACACCCCGCTGCTGCTCGCCTCGGCCGGCATCGGCGTGACCCCGATGATCGCGATGCTGGCGCACCTGGCCGACTCGGGGCACCGCGCCCCGGTCACCGTCGTGCACGGGGACCGCTCCCCCGCCACGCACGCCCTGCGCGCCGACCACCAGGCCTACGCCGGCAAGCTGCCCGACGCGGCCGTCCACCTCTGGTACGAGCAGGACGCCCCGGCCGGTACGCACTCCGGACTGGTCGACCTCACCGGCGTCGCCGTCGCCCCGGGCACGCGCGCGTACCTGTGCGGCCCGCTCCCGTTCATGCGGGCGGTGCGGACCCGGTTGATCGGGCAGGGCGTCGCCCCCGCCGACATCCATTACGAGGTGTTCGGCCCGGACCTGTGGCTCGCGGGGCAGGACTAGGGGATCCGCGAAGCCGTGCCTGCCCTGCGGCGCCCGGCGCGCTGTCTAGGGAGCAGGGCGGTCGGGGCCCCGGGAGATCCCCAGGAGCAGCGCACCCGTCGGCTCCGCCACGATGTCCTCCACCGTGACCGGGTCCAGTGAGGTGAAGAACGCCTCCTGGGCCCGGCGCAGGGCCCCGCGCAGGCGGCAGGCGGAGTTGAGGGGGCAGGGCGTCGGGCCCTCGCAGTCGACGACGTCGCCGCCGCCCTCGAAGGCGCGGGCCACGGCACCCACGGAGGCCGTACGGCCCTCCTCGGTGAGCGTGAGACCGCCACCGCGGCCTCGGCGGGCCTCCAGCAGGCCCATGTGCTGGAGCTCGGCGACGACCTTCGCCAGGTGGGTGTACGGCACGTCCATGCCGGCCGCGACGTCCCGGGTCGTCGGACTCGACCCGCCCGCGACGGCGAGCCGCATCAGG
Organism: Streptomyces sp. NPDC059696; assembly: GCF_042733745.1. NCBI lineage: Bacteria > Bacillati > Actinomycetota > Actinomycetes > Kitasatosporales > Streptomycetaceae > Streptomyces > Streptomyces sp. NPDC059696. Next base: position 27,625 of record NZ_JBHWFG010000041.1, on the reverse strand, counting down.
ACCCGCAGGGCGAGGTCGGTGGAGCGCAGCAGCCGCATGCGGGCAGCGTAGGTAATGCGCATCCCCGGTTCAAATTATCGCGGAGCCAGGAGCGGGCCGACTGATCCAGGACTGATCCGGGAGCGGACCGGCGGACCCAGGAACGGACCGGCTGATCCAGGAGCGGACCGGCTGGTCCAGGAGCGGGTCGGCTGATCCGGGAGCGGACCGGCTGATCCAGGAGCGGACCGGCTGACCCAGGAGCGGACCGGCTGACCCAGGAGCGGACCGGCTGATCCGGGAGCGGACCGGCTGATCCGGGAGCGGGTCGGTTGCTCCATGAGCCGGGCATCGGGCCGGAGAACGACCCGGGACCGCCGAAGCTGTCGTCCCGCTGTCGGTGCCGTATCGATTCGGCCCATTCCCCGGCTGCTCTACGAGGCGCCCCGTCTCCCCCCTTACGATCAGCTCACCCGACCGTCACTTTCCCCCCGAAGGACACCCCATGGGCTCCGCCAACAGCAGCAGCACGGACCGCAGGGCACGCATAGAGGAGATGCGGCGCGCCGAGCAGGCCCGTGAGCGCCGCAACCGGGTCCTCGTCATCGCGGCCAGTGTGGTGGTCGTCGCCGGACTCGTGGTCGGCGGCGTCGTGCTCGTGCGGTCCCAGGACGACAAGGGCAGCACCACCGCGGCGAGCGACTCCTCGGGCAAGGGCAGGTTCGTGACGGGCAAGGACGGCGTGAAGACGTGGGAGGGCAAGCTGTCCCGCACCCACGTCACCAAGCCCGTGAAGTACGCCTCCGAACCGCCGGTCGGCGGCGACCACAACCCGGTCTGGATGAACTGCGACGGCGACGTCTACACCGAGCCCGTGAAGAACACCAACGCCGTGCACTCGCTGGAGCACGGCGCGGTGTGGGTGACGTACAACGCCGACGCCGAGAAGGCCGACGTCGACGCGCTCGCGGCGAAGGTGAAGAAGACGCCGTACACGCTGATGAGCCCGATGGACGACCAGAAGGACCCGATCATGCTCTCGGCGTGGGGCCACCAGCGCACGGTGACGGGTGCGAAGGACCCGAACGTGGACGCGTTCTTCGAGAAGTTCGTCCAGGGCGCGCAGACCCCCGAGCCGGGGGCCGCCTGCACGAACGGGCTGTCCGAGTGAGGCTGGTCGGCCTGATCGCCGGGGCCGCGGCGGCGGCGCTGGTCGCCGCCGGGGCCATCACCTACGCCGTCGCGGGGGACGACGGCGGAGGCAGGACGCCGTCCGCCGAGTCCGCCGACGCCGGTTTCGCCCGGGACATGGCGGTGCACCACCAGCAGGCCGTGGAGATGTCGTACATCGTGCGCGACCGCACGGAGGACGAGGAGGTCCGGCGGCTCGCGTACGACATCGCGCAGACGCAGGCCAACCAGCGCGGCATGCTGCTCGGCTGGCTCGACTTGTGGGCTCTGCCCAAGGTGTCCTCCGAACCGCCCATGACCTGGATGGACATGGGCGGCATGGCCTCCGGCGAGGACGGCGCGCTGATGCCGGGCATGGCGACCGACGCCGAGATGAAGAAGCTCGGCGAGCTCAGCGGGAAGCAGGCGGAGATCTTCTACCTGCGGTTGATGACGGACCATCACCAGGGCGGCGTCCACATGGCCGAGGGGTGTGCGCGCAGGTGCACGGTCGGCGTGGAGAAGCGGCTCGCCCAGGGGATGGTGGACGCGCAGCAGTCGGAGATCTCCTTGATGGCGGACATGCTCGAGGAGCGAGGCGCGGCGCCGCGGTCCTAGAGACACCGGACGCGTAAGCCTCACATCGCGCTGCCGGCGAGCCCTCCCACCAGCAGGGCGTCGTGCCGGACGCGCCGGCGAAGGCCGACAGCGCGGGCGGCGACCGGGTCGTCCCGGACATCACGGCGATCGCCGACCCGAACACCGGGTTCCTGGTCGGGCAGACGCGGACCCAGCCTCCTCACAGGGACATCGGGTGGTGTGGGGTGACCCACACCACCCCATTGTGTCGCACTGACGATTACACTGGGCGGCGTGCCTCAACTACGTCTCGCCCTGAACCAGATCGACGCCTGCGTGGGCGACCTCGCCGGTAACACCGAGTCGATCGTCCGCTGGACCCGGCACTCCGCCGAACAGGGAGCGCATCTGGTCGCGTTCCCGGAGATGGTGCTGACCGGGTATCCCGTCGAGGACCTGGCGCTCAGGTCGTCCTTCGTCGAGGCCTCTCGCGCGGCGCTGCGCGCTCTCGCCGCACGTCTGGCCGCGGAGGGCTTCGGAGAGCTGCCGGTGATCGTCGGCTACCTCGACCGCAGCGCCACGGCCCAGCCGAAGTACGGCCAGCCGGCCGGCGCGCCGCAGAACGCCGGGGCGGTGCTCCACCGCGGCGAGGTGGTCCTGAACTTCGCCAAGCACCACCTGCCGAACTACGGCGTCTTCGACGAGTTCCGCTACTTCGTGCCCGGTGACAGCATGCCGGTGCTGCGGGTGCACGGCGTGGACGTCGCCCTGGCCATCTGCGAGGACCTCTGGCAGGACGGGGGCCGCGTCCCCGCCGCCCGTTCGGCGCAGGCGGGCCTGCTGGTGTCCATCAACGCCTCCCCCTATGAGCGCAACAAGGACGACACGCGCCTGGAGCTGGTCCGCAAGCGGGCCCAGGAGGCCGGCTGCACCACGGCGTACCTGGCCATGATCGGCGGCCAGGACGAGCTCGTGTTCGACGGCGACTCGATCGTGGTCGACAAGGACGGCGAGGTCGTGGCGCGGGCCCCGCAGTTCTCCGAGGGCTGCGTGGTCCTGGACCTGGATCTGCCGGCGGCGTCGCCGGACGCGCCCACCGGTGTGGTCGACGACGGGCTGCGCATCGACCGCGTGGTGCTGTCGGAGGAGCCGCTGCCCGCGTACGAGCCCGAGCTCACGGGCGGCTACGCGGACCGGCTGGACGACGACGAGGAGGTCTACTCGGCGCTGGTCGTGGGCCTGCGGGCGTACGTCGCGAAGAACGGTTTCTCGTCGGTCCTGATCGGTCTGTCCGGCGGCATCGACTCCTCGCTGGTGGCGGCGATCGCGTGTGACGCGGTGGGCGCGCAGAACGTGTACGGCGTGTCGATGCCGTCGAAGTACTCCTCGGACCATTCCAAGGACGACGCCGCCGAACTGGCCCGCCGCACGGGTCTGAACTACCGGACCGTGGCGATCGAGCCGATGTTCGACGCGTACATGGGCGCGCTGGGCCTGACGGGCCTGGCGGAGGAGAACCTCCAGTCGCGCCTGCGCGGCACGCTGCTCATGGCGATCTCCAACCAGGAGGGCCACATCGTCCTGGCCCCGGGCAACAAGTCGGAGCTGGCGGTCGGCTACTCGACGCTCTACGGCGACTCGGTCGGCGCGTACGGGCCCATCAAGGACGTGTACAAGACGTCGGTCTTCCGCCTGTCCGAGTGGCGCAACCGGGCCGCCCGGGAGCGCGGCCAGACCCCGCCGATCCCGGAGAACTCCCTCACCAAGCCCCCGAGCGCGGAACTGCGCCCGGGCCAGGTCGACACGGACTCGCTGCCCGACTACCCGGTGCTGGACGCGATCCTGGAGCTGTACGTCGACCGGGACCGGGGTGCGGACGAGATCGTGGCGGCCGGGTTCGACGCGGAGCTGGTCGCGAAGACGCTGCGCATGGTCGACACGGCCGAGTACAAGCGGCGCCAGTACCCGCCGGGTACGAAGATCTCCCCGAAGGGCTTCGGCAAGGACCGGCGGCTGCCGATCACGAACGGGTGGCGCGAGTCGCTCTGACGGGCCAGGGTCGTCAGGGACGGCCACCGGCCCGGCATGCGGGGTCCGGCGGTCTCCCGCGCCGCACGGCGCGGGGGGACCGCCGGACCCGCCGGGCCCCGTCCTCCACGACCGCTACCCGGGAGCCCGCCATGAGGATCCATCTGACCAGTGTCTTCGTCGACGACCAGGCCAAGGCCCTGCGCTTCTACACCGAGGTCCTCGGCTTCGTGAAGAAGCACGACGTCCCGGTGGGCGAGACGGACCGCTGGCTGACCGTCGTCTCCCCCGAGAACCCCGGCGGCACGGAGCTGCTCCTGGAGCCCGCCGGTCACCCGGCCGTCAAGCCCTACCGTGACGCGCTCGCCGCCGACGGCATCCCGGTGGCCCAGTTCGCCGTCGACGACGTCCGCGCGGAGTACGAGCGCCTGAGCGGCCTCGGCGTCCGCTTCCCCCAGGAGCCCGTGGACATGGGGCCCGTGACCACGGCCGTCTTCGACGACACCTGCGGCAACCTGATCCAGATCGCGACCCAGCCGCAGGAGTAGGCGGCGGACCGTGTGCACCACCCGTCCGGGGCCCGTCCGCGGGCTCCGGTGACGTCGGCGGGCGGTTCGGCGACCTCGGCCGACCGGCCGGTGCGCTGACGGGCCGTTGGGTAACGTCGGGCCCGTCGTGAAGGGGGGTCCGGTCGTGAACGGACTTGCTGTGCCGGCGCGGGTGCGCGCCGCCGAACGCCTCGCCGCCGAGGCGGGGTTCGCGAAGAGCTGCATCCGCGAGGTCGGCAGGCTGCTGAGGACGGCCGCCGCGTCCAAGCCCGGCGGCGTCGTCGCCGAGAGCGGCACCGGATCGGGTGTGGGGACCGCCTGGCTGCACAGCGGACTCGGCGACGGTGCGCGGCTCGTCACCGTGGAGCGGGACGAGGAGCTGGCCCGCAGCGCGGCCGGGGTCTTCGCTGACGACGACCGGGTCAGCGTGCTGACCGGTGACTGGCGGCTGCTCGAACGGCACGCCCCCTTCGACGTGTTCTTCTGCGACGGCGGCGGCAAGCGGGACGATCCGCGCAGGGTCGTCGAACTGCTCGCCCCGGGCGGGATCCTCGTGCTGGACGACTTCACCCCCTCGGCCGAGTGGCCGCCCCGGTTCGAGGGCGAGGTGGACGAGCTGCGCCTGTTCTATCTGACCCATCCGGACCTGGACGCGGCCGAAGTGCTCACCACTCCGGCCAGTTCGGCCGTCGTCGCGGCGCGGCGGCACAGGTCCCGGTGAACGGGAGAACGGTGAACGGGAGAACGGCAGCCCGCGGGTCCGTGACCCGCGGGCTGCCGTGTGCGGGAAGGCGTCAGTGGTGTACCGCTTCCGCCTCCTGCGGGACATGGCTCGCCACGATCCGCTCGCGCCCGGCCACGGGCGCGTGGCGCCGGTCCACCGCGTAGGCGAGCGAGGCCACGGCCAGGCCGAGGACGGCGAGGGCCACACCGGCCAGGGCCGGGGAGGTGACGCCGAAGCCCGCGGCCAGGGCGAGGCCGCCGATCCAGGCACCGCCGGCGTTGGCCAGGTTGAAGGCGGCCTGGTTGGCCGAGGAGGCCAGGGACGGGGCGGAGGCCGCCTTCTCCATGACCATCAGCTGGAGCGGGGAGCCGGTGGCGAAGGCCGCCATGCCGAGCAGGGTCACGGCCACGGCGGCCGTGACCTCCGTGCGCATCAGCAGCGGGAACAGCGCCAGGACCGCCACCAGCGAGGAGAGCCCGCCGAACAGTGTGCCGCGCAGGGAGTGGTCGGCCAGACGGCCGCCCAGCAGGTTCCCCGCGGTCGCGCCGACGCCGAACAGCGCCAGCAGCAGGGTGACGCTGGCGTCGGCGTAGCCGGCGGCGTCGGTGAGCATCGGCGTGATGTAGCTGTAGGCCGCGAAGAGCGCGCCGAAGCCCGCGACGGTCGTGCCGAGCGACAGCCAGACCGGCAGCGAGCGCAGGGCGGCGAGTTCACCGCGCAGGCCCTTGGCGGTGGTGTGCTCGTGGTCGTGCGGGATGAGCAGCGCGAGCGCGGCGATGGCCGCCAGGCCGATGGCGCTGACGCCGAGGAAGGTCGCCCTCCAGCCGAGGTGCTGGCCCATCAGGGTCGCGACCGGCACGCCCGCGACGTTCGCGACCGTCAGGCCGAGGAACATCAACGAGACCGAGCGCGCCTTGCGTTCGGGGGCGACCATGTTCGTCGCGACGACGGCGCCCACACCGAAGAAGGCGCCGTGCGGCAGTCCGCTCAGGAAGCGGGCGGCCAGCAGCCAGCCGTTGCCGGGCGCGAGGGCCGACAGGGCGTTGCCCACGACGAAGAGTCCCATCAGGCCGATCAGGACCGTGCGCCGGGACATCTTCGCGGTGACCGCGGCCAGCAGCGGGGCGCCGATGACGACGCCCAGCGCGTACGCCGACACCAGATGGCCGGCGTCGGGTATCGAGATGTTCAGGTCGTCCGCGACGTCGGGCAGCAGCCCCATCATCACGAACTCGGTCGTACCGATGCCGAAGGCGCCCACGGCAAGGGCGAGCAGGGCCAGGGGCATGAGTGAGCCTTTCGAGACTTGCTTGGAGATCCGTACGCGTATGTTCAAGTACGGAACAAAGTCTCTCAGGCGCACTATTCCACGCCCTGCCACCTCCGATGCGATCTTCTGGCGGCAGGGCTGTGACCAGGGGGTTTCAGGAACCGCTTGTGGTGACACTCACACGGGCGGCGACCGGCAGATGGTCGCTTCCCGTCTCCGGGAGGGTCCACGAGCTCTGGGGCTTCAGACCCCGCACCATGATCTGGTCGATGCGGGCCATCGGGAACGACGCGGGCCAGCTGAAGCCGAAGCCGCTGCCGGCCGCGCCCTGCGTGGAACGCATCTGCGAGGTGACGGCGTTGAGCGCGCGGTCGTTCATCGTGCCGTTCAGATCGCCGAGCAGGACCACGTTCTCGAGCGGTTCACGGGCGATGGCCTCACCGAGGTAGTCGGCGCTGCGGTCGCGCTGCCGGGCCGTGAAGCCGGCCTCCATCTTCACGCGCACCGACGGCAGATGGGCGACGTAGACCGCGACCTGTCCGGCCGGGGCGGTCACGGTGGCGCGCATCGCGCGGGTCCACCCCATGTCGAGGTCGACGTCCCGCACCCCGGTCAGCGGGTACTTGCTCCAGACTCCGACCGTGCCCTGCACCGAGTGGTAGCGGTACGTGGACGCCAGCGCCTTCTCGTAGGTGGGCACCGCGGCCGGCGTCAGCTCCTCCAGGGCCAGGACGTCCGCCCCGGAGGCGGCGACGTCACGGGCGGTGCCGGACGGGTCCGGGTTCTCGGCGTTGACGTTGTGCGTGACCACCGTGAGGTCGCCGCCCGCCTCGGCCTTGTCGCTGAGCTGGCCGCCGAAGAGGTTCAGCCAGACCACGGACGGCACCACCACCGCGATCAGCGCGGTCGCGGACCTGCGGAACAGGGCGAGGGCGAGCAGCACCGGGACGAGCAGGCCCAGCCAGGGCAGGAACGTCTCGGTGAGGCTGCCCAGGTTGCCGATCATGTTCGGGATGTGCGAGTGCAGCAGCATGACCAGGGCCAGCAGCACCGCGCACGTCGCCACGAGCAGCCCGCGCCGCCAGATCCGTGGGTCGCCCCGCCAGGGGCCCGCCAGCCGGTCGAACAGGCGCCGAAGCCGGGTTCCCCGGTGCTCGGGCCCCGAGCCGCCGTTGTCCGTCTCCGTCATGTACGCCTGCTGCGCCATACCGTCGCCTCACTGCCTGCCGTGCACACCATCGCCCCCGTGTCCTTACGACCCTAGGGGATGATCCGTTCCGTTCCCGCCGTCCTGCGACGGCCGTACGGGGGCGATGACGTTCGAGTCCCCGCGACGAGTTCCGGTCGGCCCCGGCGAAAGCGCCCTCTGTGACGAAACGCGCACACTAGGAGCCGTGCGGAGCCGAACTGACAGGGGGTGAGCCGGTCGGCCGCAGCCCTTCGAGGAGGGTGTCGACGACCTGTTCGGCGAGGTCGTCGGGGAGGTCGGCGTCGGTGCGCAGCACGGACCGCACGAGCATCGGGCCGACGAACAGGTCGTTGACCAGTTCCAGGTCGAGGTCCGTGCGCAGTTCGCCGTTGCGCCGGCCGCGCCGCAGGACCTCCAGGCCGAGCCTCCGGCGCGGCGCGACGACGATGGAGTGGTACGCCTCCCAGAGTTTCGGGCTGCTCTTCATCTGGGCCTGGACGCTGTGCAGGATCGCCGAGGAGCGGTGGGCCAGGCCGCGCCGGCGCACCTGCTCCAGCAGGACGACGAGGTCGTCGCGCATGGAGGTGCCGGGGAGCGGCGGGTCGGGGGGCTCGGCGGCGCGCACGACGTCGACGAAGAGTTCCTCCTTGCCGCTCCAGCGGCGGTAGATGGTGGCCTTGCCGACGCCCGCGGTGCGGGCGATGCGCTCGATGGACAGCTCCGCGAGGGGCACGCCCTCTTCCAGGAGCTTCATCACGCCCTCGATGATGGCGCGCTCGACGGCCTCGCTTCTGGGACGCCCCCGGGCGGGACCGTCGTGCGGGGGCTGCCGTTCGGCGAGGCTCACGTCGCTGCTTCCTTTCCTGACCGGTGCCGGCCGCCCGTGAGGGCGGGAGTCAATCGTCTCTCAGGCCTACGACCTGGTGTGCGACAACTCCTGGTCGTCCTGCGCCCCCCGGGCCGTGGGCGGCTTGCCGGGGAGGAACAGCGCCACGACGACCGCGCCGAGCACGGCGACGCCCGCACCCCACAGGGCGGTGATGTGCATGGCGTGCAGGAAGGCGTCGTGCGCCGGGGCGACCAGGGACGCGCCCCGCGGGCCCAGCTTGTCCGCGACGCCGAGGGTGGCCTCGATGGACTCGCCCGCGGTGTGCCGCAGCGCCGGGGGGAGGGCGCCGAGCTTGTCCTCGATGCCCGTGCGGTAGGCAGTGGACAGCACCGAACCGAGGACCGCGATGCCGAGGGCGCCGCCGACCTGCCGGAAGGTGTTGCTGAGCGCGGAGGCGGAGCCGGCCTTCTCGCGGGGCAGGGCCTGCATGATGACGACGCTGACCGGCGTCATGATGTGGGCCATGCCGGTGCCCATCAGGAAGAAGATCACTTCCAGGATCCAGATGGGGGTGTCCGCGTCCAGGGCGGCGAAGGCGGCCAGCATGGCGGCGATGACGAGGAGACCGGCCGTGGTCGTGGCCCTGTTGCCGAAGCGGTCGACGACCAGACGGGCGCGCGGCGCGAAGATCATCTGGGCGGCGGCCAGCGGCAGCATCAGCAGACCGGTCTGCAGCGGCGAGTAGCCGCGCACGCTCTGGGTGTAGAAGACGGAGAAGAACGTCACGCCCATCAGGGCGAAGAAGACCAGCGCGATGGCGGCGATGGCGGCCGAGAAGACCTTGTTCTTGAAGTACGTGACGTCTATCGACGGGTGGTCGCTGCGCTTCTCGAAGACGACGAACGCGACGAGCACGGCGAGACCGGCCCCGATGGTGGAGAGCACGGTGACGTCGGTGAAGTCGGCGAGCTGGCCGCCCTTGATGATGCCGTAGACGAGCAGGACCAGGCCGACGACGGACAGCACCACGCCGACGGGGTCGACCCGGCCGGGGTGCGGGTCGCGCGAGTCGGGCACCAGCCAGAGCATCAGTGCGAGCGCGAGCAGCACGATGGGCACGTTGATCAGGAAGACCGAGCCCCACCAGAAGTGGTCGAGCAGCACGCCGCCGGTGATCGGGCCGATGGCGATGGCGAGCCCGACGCCGCCGGCCCAGATGCCGATGGCCTTGGGCTGTTCGTCGCGCTCGAAGACGTTCATGAGGACGGCGAGGGTGGCGGGCATGACGAACGCGGCGCCCAGCCCCATCACCGCGCGGAAGGCGATCAGCTGGCCCGGTGAACCGGAGAAGGCGGCGAGTGCCGAGCCGATGCCGAACACGGCGAGACCGCCGAGCAGCACCTTCTTGCGGCCCAGCCGGTCACCCAGCAGTCCGGCGGTGAACAGCAGGCCCGCGAAGACGAGGGTGTAGGCGTTGATGGCCCATTCCAGCTCGCTCTGTGTGGCGCCCAGGCCGGTCGGGGCCGGGGTGGAGATCGTCTTGATGGCGACGTTCAGGATCGAGTTGTCGAGCACGACGATCAGCAGGCTCAGCATCAGGACGCCGAGGATCGCCCAGCGGCGCCGGTGCACCGCTTCCGGTACGCGCGGGCCGGTGGGGGCGGCCGGATCGGCAGGAGTAGTCATGAGGTGAGCCTAGGGTCATTTCGATACGAGACCGTCTCGTATCGGAAATCTCTTACCGAGATCTTACGCGCCTTTTGCTTCCGGGTTCCCGGACGGAACTCACAGGGGCTCCCCTAGCCCTCGGTGGCACGAGGTGCCACCATGGACGTGGTCCGGGGACGCCGTCAGGGCGCCTCGAGATGACGTGTTAGGAGCCGTGCCATGACGCAGCTTCCGGCTGCCCAGACTGCTCAGACGAAGCCCTCCGACGGCGGCAAGGCGCTGTACGGGGGCAAGGGCACCCGCCGCATCACCGTGCGCGACATCGCCGCCGCCAAGGAGCGCGGCGAGAAGTGGCCCATGCTCACCGCGTACGACGCGATGACCGCGTCCGTGTTCGACGAGGCCGGGATCCCGGTGATGCTCGTCGGCGACTCGGCGGGCAACTGCCACCTCGGGTACGAGACGACCGTGCCCGTCACCCTCGACGAGATGACGATGCTGTCGGCGGCGGTCGTACGGGGCACCTCCCGCGCCCTGATTGTCGGCGACCTGCCCTTCGGCTCCTACCAGGAGGGTCCGGTGCAGGCGCTGCGCTCGGCGACCCGGCTGGTGAAGGAGGCCGGTGTGCAGGCCGTGAAGCTGGAGGGGGGCGAGCGGTCGCACGAGCAGATCCGGCTGCTCGTCGAGTCCGGCATCCCGGTCATGGCGCACATCGGCCTGACCCCGCAGTCGGTCAACGCCATGGGCTACCGCGTGCAGGGGCGGGGCGAGGAGGCCGCACAGCAGCTGCTGCGGGACGCGAAGGCCGTGCAGGACGCGGGCGCGTTCGCGGTGGTGCTGGAGCTGGTTCCCGCGGAGCTGGCCGCCGAGGTCACACGGGTGCTGCACATCCCGACCGTCGGCATCGGGGCGGGCCCCGAGACCGACGCCCAGGTGCTGGTGTGGACCGACATGCTGGGGCTGACCGGCGGGCGGGTGCCGAAGTTCGTGAAGCAGTACGCCAACCTGCGTGAGGTCATGGGCGACGCGGTGAAGGCGTTCGCGGACGAGGTCGTCGGCGGAACGTTCCCGCAGGAGGAGCACTCCGTCCACTAGAGAGCCACAGCGGTACCACGACAGCCCGTCGGCCTTCCCCCAGCCGGCGGGCTGTCCCCTTTCCGGCCGGGCCACCGACAGGGCCCTCCCCCTGCACCGACACCACCACCGACAAGGGCCGGCGGTGCCTGTCGGTGGCTTGTCGGTGGCTTGTCGGTGGTTTGTCGGTGGGGACTGGGAGCGTCTGTGCCATGACGCGAATCGACACACGAACCGGCGGCGCCGCTGTCACCGTGCGGGGGCTGGTGAAGCATTACGGGGAGACCAAGGCCCTGGACGGGGTCGACCTGGACGTGCGGGAAGGCACCGTGATGGGGGTGCTCGGGCCGAACGGGGCCGGGAAGACCACCCTCGTGCGGATCCTGTCCACGCTGCTCGCGCCCGACGCGGGACAGGCCACGGTCGCCGGGTACGACGTCGTGCGGCAGCCCCGGCAGCTGCGGCGGGTGATAGGGCTCACCGGGCAGTACGCCTCCGTCGACGAGAAGCTGCCCGGCTGGGAGAACCTGTACATGATCGGCCGGCTGCTCGACCTGCCCCGCAAGGAGGCCCGCGCGCGGGCCGACGAACTGCTGGAGCGGTTCTCGCTCACCGAGGCCGCCAAGCGGCCCGCGAGCACCTACTCCGGCGGCATGCGGCGCCGCCTCGACCTGGCGGCCTCCATGATCGGGCGGCCCGACGTGCTGTTCCTCGACGAACCGACCACCGGGCTCGACCCGCGTACCCGCAACGAGGTGTGGGACGAGGTCAAGGCCATGGTCGGCGACGGTGTGACCGTCCTGCTGACGACCCAGTACATGGAGGAGGCCGAGCAGCTCGCCTCCGAGCTCACGGTCGTGGACAAGGGCAGGGTCGTCGCGGGCGGCGGCATCGAGGAGCTCAAGGCCAGGGTCGGCGGGCGGACCCTGCGGATCCGGCCCGCCGACGCCCTCCACCTGCGGCCGCTCGCCGCACACCTCGACGACCTGGGCATCACCGGACTCGCGGCCACCACCGTGGACACCGACTCCGGCACCCTCCTCGTGCCGATCCTCAGCGACGAGCAGCTGACCGCCGTCGTCGGCGCCGTCACCGCCCGCGGCATCACGCTCGCCGCCGTCACCACCGAACTGCCCAGCCTGGACGAGGTGTTCCTGTCCCTCACCGGCCACCGTGCCAGTGCCCCGCAGGACGCCACGCCCACCGAGGACCGCGAGGAGGTCGCCGTATGAGCGCCACCACCCTTTCCAGCCCGGCGACCACGGACGACGCGCGCATCTCGCTGCGCGGGCACCTGCGGCACACCGGTGCCCTCGTCCGCCGCAACCTGCTGTGGATCCGCCAGGACCCCGAGTCGATGGCCGACGCGCTGCTGATGCCGGTCATCTTCACCCTGCTGTTCGTGTTCGTCTTCGGCGGCTCGATCGGGCAGGCGCTGGGCGGCGGGCAGGACCGGTACGTGCAGTACGTGATCCCCGGCATGATCGCGATGATGAGCATGACGCTGTCCCAGGGCGTCGGCACCGGCTTCAGCCAGGACTTCAACTCCGGTGTCATGGACCGCTTCCGGTCCCTGCCCATCGGGCGCGGCTCGGTGCTGTTCGCGAAGATCTCCGTGGAACTGCTGCGGATGCTGTTCGCGACGGCCGTGCTGATGATCGTCGCCGTGGCGGTCGGGTTCGACATCACCCACTGGCCGGGGCTGTTCGCGGCCGTGGCCCTGTCCACCGTGTTCGCCTCGTCGATCATGTGGGTGTTCCTCACCCTGGGCGTGATGATGAAGAGCGCGCAGTCCGTGCAGGCGATGGGTTTCCTGGTGCTGTTCCCGCTCCAGTTCGGCTCGTCGATCTTCGCGCCGCCGACGTCGATGCCGGGCTGGCTGCAGACCTTCACCGACTACAACCCGCTGTCCACGCTCGCGGACGCCGCGCGCGGACTGATGGTGGGCGGGCCCGTCGCCCACGACCTGTGGGTGACGCTCGGCTGGTCGGTGGCCATCACCGCGGTGATGGCGCCCGTCGCGATCCACAAGTTCCGGACCAAGAGCTGACCGGGCGCGCCCGGTGCGCGTCACAGCAGGGCGGCGGCCTCCTCGAGGGAGAGACCGCCGCCCTGCGCGTAGGCGCTCTCGTACGCCGGGTCGCCGAGGACCGCGCGCGCCCGGCGTTCCGCCCGCTCGCGGGCCTCGCGCTCCTGCATCGGGGCCACGTGGCCGCAGGGCAGCAGGGCGTCGGCGGCGCCGAGGCAGCGGGCCGCGTCCGCGGCGCGGCGCCCGCCCTCCACGGCGGCCAGCGCTCCGGCCCCGACGGTCAGGTACACCGCGCGCATATAGGGCGCGATGGCCGCGGACAGCGGATCGTCGGCCCGCTCCAGCGCCGAGCGGACCCGGTCCAGGCACGCCTCGTGGCGTTCCTCGGCGGCGTCCAGCCAGGCCTCCGCACCGAGGATGAACGCGTCGAAGACGACGAAGTTGGCGATCCTGAAGTCCTGGCGCAGCCGCCGCAGTTGCTCGCGGGCCTCGGTGAAGCGGCCCGTCATGCCGAGCCGGCCCGCGAGGAACAACCGGGCGGCGGGCATGGCCTCGCTGTGCGAGTCCTCGCGCTGGGCGATCACCTCGCGCAGCAGCCGCTCCCCCCGTTCACCGTCACCCGCCTCCAGCAGCGCGCTGCCCAGCCGCGCGCTGAGCACCGCCACCTGGGCACGGGCGCCGAGCCGCTCGGCGTGCGCGATGGCCGCCTCGTAGTCGGCGGCGGCCAGGGTGTGGTGTCCCTTGCGTTCATGGGCCTCGGCGCGGGCGGAGAGCGCCTCGGCGGTGCCCCAGTCGTCGCCGAGGCGGCGGAAGATCTCCAGTGCCTCGTCGGCGTCACGGGCGGCGTCGCCCGCCCAGTCGGAGCGGTTGGCGAGGAAGTTGGCCCGCATCTGCAGGCCGGAGGCCAGCTCCCAGTCGAAGCCCGGCGCCTCGCGGCAGGTCCGGATGGACGCGTCCACGATGACGCGCAGCCGGTCCATGTCGCCGGTCAGCATCACGGCGAAGAACCAGAGCAGACCGGGCATGCGGCAGTTCTGCGGAAGGCCCGGCTCGTAGGTGGCGGCGATGGTCCGCAGCTTCCGCTGGGACCGGTCGTTCTGCCAGGCGTCCAACTCGGTGTCCATGCAGGCCAGATGGGCCAGGTGGATGCCGCGCCGGGCCTCCCGCAGGACCTCGCCGGTCATCGGCGGCGGGGCGTCGGTGCAGCGCTGCCACACCGCGGCGGCGGGGCGGACGGGCTCGGTGAAGGGGTCGGGGCCGAGCGCCATGACCTCGCGGCACCAGTTGCGGGCCTCGATGCGCAGGTCGCGCATCTGCCAGTACCAGACGAGGGACAGCGCCAGGCACAGCGCCTCCTGCTCGTCGCGCAGGACGACGGCGTGGCGCAGCGCGGTGCGCAGGTTCTCGTACTCGCGCTCCAGCCGGCGGATGGCGGTGAGCTGGTCCCGGCCGCGCAGCAACGGGTCGCTGGTGCGGGCGAGTTCGCGGTAGTACGTCAGGTGGGCGCGCTCGGCCCCGGCGCGCTGCCCGGACTCGTCCAGCCGTTCGGCGGCGTACTCGGCGACGGTCTCCAGCAGCCGGTAGCGCATCTGCCCCTCGGCGGACTCGCCGGGCGGGGCGGCCACGACCAGGGAACGGTCGACGAGGGAGCCCAGCACCTCCAGGGCGGCCGGTCCGCAGACGGCCTCGGCGGCGGGCAGGTCGCAGCCGCCGGCGAACACCGACAGCCGCCGCAGGACGTCCCGTTCGTCCTCGTCGAGCAGGTCCCACGACCAGTCGACGACGGCTCTGAGGGTCTGCTGGCGGGGCAGGACGGTGCGGCTGCCGGAGGTGAGGAGACGGAAACGGTCGTCGAGCCGGTCGGCGATCTGGCGGGGGGTGAGCATCCGCAGGCGCGCGGCGGCCAGTTCGATGGCGAGCGGCAGGCCGTCGAGACGGCGGCAGATCTCGGCGCACGCCTCCGGGTCCTCCTCGGTGCGGAACCCGGGCCGGGCCGCCGCCCCCCGCTCGGCGAGCAGCCGCAGCGCCACCGGCTCGGGCAGCGGCTCCACCGGACGCAGCAACTCCCCCGGCACGCCGAGGGGTTCACGGCTGGTGGCCAGGACGGTGAGGTCGGGGCAACGCGCCAGCAGCTCCTCGGCGAGGCGGGCGGCGGCGTCGGCGACGTGCTCGCAGTTGTCGAGGATCAGCAGCATGCGGGGCCGGGAGCAGTGCTCGGCGAGCCGCTCGACGGGGTCGTCGAGCCGGTCGGCGACGGCGGCACGGATGCCCTCGGCACCCGCGCCGTACAGCACGGTCTCGCGGGCGCCGAGGGCGGTGAGCACGGCCTCGGGGACGGCGTCCGGGTCGTCGACCGGGGCGAGTTCGGCCAGCCACACACCGCCGGACATGTCCGCGCGCACGGACTCGGCGGCCTCCTGCGACAGGCGGGTCTTCCCGGCGCCGCCGGGCCCGAGCAGGGTGACCAGCCGGGCCGCGGCGAGATCCCCGCGGATCGTCTCGATGTCGGCCTCGCGGCCGATGAAGGAGGTGAGGCGGGCCCGGAGGTTGCCGGCGGGGCCGCCGCGCCCCGGGGCGGCGGGCACCGGCGCGGGGGCGTCGCCGAGGCGGAGCAACTCCGCGTGCAGGGCACGCAGTTCCGGTCCCGGGTCGGCGCCGAGACGGCCGGCGAGGAGACGCCGCACGTCCTCGTAGGCGTCCAGCGCCTCCGCCGCACGGCCGGCGTCCCGCAGGGCGCGCAGCCGCAGGCTCTGGAGGGGCTCGTCCAGCGGGTGGGCGTCGCACAGGGCGGTCAGTTCCGGCAGGGACTGCACGGCCTGGCCGAGGGCGAGGGCGGCGGTGTGGCGGGCGCGCAGCACGTCGAGGCGGCGGGTCTCCCGGCGGGCCGCCTCGGCGGTGCGGTCGGGCAGGTCGGCGAGGGCGGGGCCGTGCCACAGGGCGAGGGCGTCGTCGAGGAGCACGGCCGCCTTGGCGGGGTCGCCGTCGGCCAGCGTCCGCAGCCCCTCGCCGGCCAGCCGCTCGAACCGGTGCAGGTCGACGTCGTCGGGCGCGGCGGTGAGCCGGTACCCGCCCTCGACGGAGGCGACCGCGTCGGCGCCGAGCGTCCTGCGCAGCCGCCCGACGAGGGCTTGCAGCGCCCCGGGTGCGTCGGCGGGCGGCTGCCCGCCCCACACCTCGTCGACGAGCAGCCCCGCGGGCACGGTCCGTCCGGCCCGCAGGGCGAGCACGGTCAGCAGCGCACGCAACCGCGCCCCGCCGACGGGGACGGCCGTCCCGTCACTGCGGAGCGCCTGCGTGGTGCCGAGGATGCGGTAGCGCACGGGGTCCATTGTCTCCGGTGACATGAGGCCGGTCACGACGACCCGACGACGACTGGTGGGGGTGCGGGGCGGGCGTCCGTCGGCCGGTCCGCGGGGGCGGGCCGGCCCGCCGGTGCGGGTGACGGGCGGCGGAACGTGGTCAGCCATGCCGGCGTCTCGGGCGGTCGCGGTGCTTCGGCGGGGTCGCCGTCGTGCTCAGTTTCTCCAGCAGGAGCGCCAGTTCCGCCGCGGGCAGGCCCTCCGTCTCCGTGCCGGGCGCGGCGTCCCGGTGGGAGATGCCCCGGGCCTCGCGGAGGGTGTGGGAGAGCCAGGAATCCGTGCCCGGCACCTCCAGGGTCACCAGCACGCCCGACTCCCTCCACTGCCGGCCCTGCTCCCGAGGTCCCTCGGTGAACCGCTTCGGGCACCGCTCCACCAGCCGCAGCCGCCGCTCCCCCGCCACCGGCTGCCAGGTGCGCGAGCCGGGCGCGGTCTCCGCGTAGGCCTGGGTGAGCACCTGCACGGCCCGCACCCGCCCGCCGGCCTCGGGCCACCGCGCGCCGTGCCGCTCGACGGACAGCAGCCCGACCGACCGGATCCGGTCCCCCGGCTCCGGCCGCCGGTCCTCCTCGTCGTCGGGGTCCCCGCCCAGGGCGACGGTGAGGCCGGTCTCCTCCCGCACGACCCGGACACCGCCGACGTCCTCCACCGGCCCGCACACCTTGCTGAGCTGGTCGTGCCAGCCGCCGCCGAACACGTGGCCGGCGTCCTCCAGGAGCAGGGGCCAGCTCACCTCGTCCCCCACCGAGAACGGTGTGCCGCAGCACTCCATCTGCCAGTCTTCGTAGATCACGTGCCACAGCCCCATTCCCCCACCCTCCCCGGAACCGACCGCCCCGCGCGAGACGTTTTTCACCTGGGCCCGGTAGCGTCGGGCCGTCCCATCCCGTGTCGACGAGTGCAGGGAGCCCCATGACCACCGCCACCACCCGCCACAGCGAGCGGCGGGTCAGTCCCGTGTTCGTCGGGATCCTCGCCGTGACGGCGGTCACGGGATGGGCGACCTGGACCGGGTTCGCCGAGCAGCCCGGCGTCGCCGTGTTCCTGTTCGTGACGGCGGCGTGGATCGTCTCCCTGTGCCTGCACGAGTACGCGCACGCGCGCACCGCCCTGCACAGCGGCGACATCTCGGTCGGCGCGAAGGGCTATCTGACCCTGAACCCACTGAAGTACACGCACGCGCTGCTCAGCATCGTGCTCCCGGTGATCTTCGTGATCATGGGCGGCATCGGTCTGCCCGGCGGTGCCGTGTTCATCGAGCGGGGGCGGATCCGGGGCCGCTGGAAGCACAGTCTGATCTCGGCGGCGGGCCCGCTGACGAACGTGCTGTTCGCCGTGGTCTGCACCGCCCCGTTCTGGCTGGGCGCGCTGGACGGCGTGCCGGACGACTTCCGCTTCGCCCTCGCCTTCCTCGCGCTGCTCCAGGTGACGGCCGCGCTGCTGAACTTCCTGCCGGTGCCGGGCCTGGACGGCTACGGCGTCATCGAGCCGTGGCTGTCGTACGGCATCCGGCGCCAGGTGGAGCCGTTCGCGCCGTTCGGCCTGCTGTTCGTGTTCGCGCTGCTGTGGCTGCCGGCGGTCAACGGCGTCTTCTTCGACGTGATCGACACGATCCTGAAGTCCCTCGGGATCAGCGACTTCGAGACGTACTGCGGTCAGGAGCTCTACCGCTTCTGGCAGGGTTCGAACGAGTTCTGCCAGGCGGCCCCGTGACGGAGGCGGTCAGGACGTGACCGACTTCTGCGCCTTGGCGCGCTTGAGGTAGTACCAGGCCATGTTCGACGACAGGCCGGCGAGCAGCACCCAGACGACCCCGAGGAAGCTGCCGCGCACGAAGGAGACCACGGCGGCGGCCACGGAGAGCACGCAGACGATCAGGGCGTAGACGGCGAGGCGGGGCATGACGGTCGGCTCCTGTCAGGGGGACACTGCTGGCACGGCTGTGCCGTCCAGTGTCCCCCATGTGTCTCACCGGCTCACACGTCGGTGACGCGGAGCCCCGCGTGCGCCTTGTAGCGGCGGTTGACGGAGATCAGGTTGGCCACCAGCGACTCCACCTGGTGGGCGTTGCGCAGCCGTCCGGCGAAGACGCCGCGCATCCCGGGGATGCGGCCGGCCAGGGCCTGGACGATCTCCACGTCCGCGCGGACCTCGCCGAGCACCATCACGTCGGTGTCGATCGCGTCGATCTCCGGGTCCTGGAGCAGGACGGCCGACAGGTGGTGGAAGGCGGCCGTGACCCGGGAGTCCGGCAGAAGGGCGGCGGCCTGCTCGGCGGCGCTGCCCTCCTCCGGCTTGAGGGCGTAGGCGCCCTTCTTGTCGAAGCCGAGCGGGTTGACGCAGTCGACGACGAGCTTGCCCGCCAGTTCCCCGCGCAGGGATTCGAGGGTCTTGCCGTGGCCGTCCCACGGCACGGCGACGATCACGATGTCGCTGCGGCGCGCGGTCTCGGCGTTGTCGGCGCCCTCGACCCCGTGGCCGAGTTCCTCGGCGGCGGCCTGCGCCCGCTCGGCCGCCCGCGAGCCGATGATCACCTTCTGGCCGGCCTTGGCGAGCCGGTAGGCCAGGCCCTTGCCCTGCGGCCCGGTTCCGCCGAGCACCCCGACCACGAGTCCGGAGACGTCGGGCAGGTCCCAGGGGTCCTTGGCGGGCGCCTTCTGGGCGTTGTCGGTGGCAGCACTGTCGGTAGAGGTCATGGCCAGACTCTACGACCGCGGCGCCGCCCCGGACGGTTCAGGTCAGCTCCGTCACGGGCACCCGCCGGAAGGTGATCGTCTCGTAGGCGCCGAAGTCGCCGGTCTCGTACAGCAGGCCCACGGTGTCCGTGTCGATCCGCACGAGATCCGAGTACGCGGCGGGCAGGCCGTCCACCGTGTACGCCGGGCGCCAGGTGGTGCCGCCGTCGGTGGAGGCGCGGATCGTCATCAGGGCGCGGAAGCCCGGGTCGGCGGGGCCGGAGTACAGGAGCAGGTCGGGGTCGCGGAGCTGGAGGACGGCGGCCTCGCAGACGGGGGCGGCGAGTGAGGCCTGCGGGCGGAAGGGCTTCACCAGGGTCCGGCCGCCGTCGGCCGAGTGGGCGTCTGCCCGGGTGCCGGGTGAGGGCGAGTCGTTGCGGGTGTTGAAGTAGACCCGGCCGTCGGGGAGTTCGGCGGCGGTGGTCTCGTTGGCGTTGATGTAGCCGTCGGTGTCGTCGTCGACGTAGCCGATCCGCCAGGTGGCGCCCGCGTCGTCGCTGAGCAGGCAGTGGCCGCCGTTGTAGCGGCCCTCGGTGCCGTTGTCGGTGCCGGTGGGCGGCAGGGAGTGGTTGGCGGGGACGACGACCCGGCCGGTGGTCAGCTGGATCGCGTGGCCGGGGGTGGTGGCGTACCAGCGCCATGCGGGCCGCTTGGCCTCCCGGGTGATCTCCCTGGGCGCCGACCAGGTGCGGCCCTCGTCGTCGCTGTGCCGCACCCAGACCCGGCGTCCGTCCGCCGCGCTCACCGTGCCGCGCCGGATGGCGTCCTCGGTGGCGTGGGCGGCGTTGCACACGTGCACGAGGAGGACCCGGCCGGTGTCGAGGACGACCGGGGCGGGGTTGCCGGCGAGGGCGTCGCCGTTGGCCGCGGCGACCTGGAGCGGGCCCCAGGTGCGGCCGCCGTCCGTGGAGCGCTTCAGGACGACGTCGATGTTCCCGAAGTCGTCCCGGGAGCCGACCCGGCCCTCGCAGAAGGCGAGCAGGTCACCGGTGCGGGTGGCGACGACGGCGGGGATACGGAAACTGGCGTATCCCTCCTGTCCGGCGCGGAAGGGGACGCTGGCCTCGGTCATGGGCGGGCTCCTCCGGTCGTTCGACGACGGTACGGATGACCGGTCGGCTTACCCAGGTGGGGCGAATGCGGGGTGAACTCCACGTCACGGGTGACCGCTTGCGGCAGGATGCGGCCCCATGGATGCGGTACGGGTCGCGTTGCTTCGGGAAGTGCTCGCCGGGACGGAGTGGCTGGGGGCCACCCGGCGGTTCGCCGGGGCGCTGCGCGGCTCGGTGGTGTCGCACGGCGGCGGGCTGCTGCTCGTGGGCACCCGGGAGTACGAGCCGTGGCATCTGGCCGCGCATCTGGTGGACGAGGCCGCGTGGTCGGGCACACCGGAGCTGGCCCCGACGCTGGTACGGCACGACGCGCGCCCCTCCGATCCGGCCCATTTGGCGGTCGGCCTGGGCCGGCTGGAGGCGGCCCGGCGGGGTGAGACGCTGCTGGTGGTGGCCCCCGAGGGGCCCGCGGCGCCACTCCTGGAACGGGTGTCCGGCGCCCGTCGCGCGGGGGCGACGGTCCTGGCCCTGGGCCCCGCCGAGGGGGAACTGCCGTCCATGGCGCACGAGACCCTGGGCGTCCCCGACGGCTCGGAACTGGACCTCGACACGGTGCAGCACCTGGTCAGCGCCGCGGCCGGGGAGAACTTCCTGCCCAACCCCCGGGGGCGGCGCCGGCTGCGGGACCGGGTGGCGCGGCTGGCGGAGCACCTGACGGCACCGCCGCCGGCCCGCTGGTGACACCGGGTCCGACGGAGGCTCCCGGACGGACCCGGGTGCCCCGGGCCGCACGGTCGCGGCCCGGGGCGTCCGGGCGGATCAGGCGTCCTCGTCCCGGCCGCCCGCCGGGGCGTCGTGCCACTTGGGGTCGTTCTCCCACTGGAGGTTGCGCTCGCGGGCGGTCGCCATCGCGTGTTCGGCCTCCGTGCGGGAGGCGTACGGCCCGAACCGGTCCTTGTTGGGGCACTCCGGCCCCTCTTCGACCTTCTTGTGCTCCAGGCAGTAGTACCACTCGCCCGGTTTGCCGACCGTGCGCTTCTTGAACAGGGCCATGACCAGCTCCTCTCGCCATCGTCATGTTCCCCCATGGCCGCTGGTTAGACTCGCTGGCATGTCTGGCCAGTCGCTGCTCGTTCCGGGGGAGCTGTCCCCCATCCGTTCCGTGCCCGGAAACATCCGTCGCCCCGAGTACGTCGGCAAGCCCGCGCCGACGCCGTACACCGGTCCGGAGGTGCAGACGCCCGAGACGATCGAGGCGATGCGGGTCGCCGGCCGGATCGCGGCCCGGGCGATGGCGGAGGCGGCGAAGCTGATCGCGCCCGGGGTCACCACGGACGAGCTGGACAGGGTGGCGCACGAGTACATGTGCGACCACGGCGCCTACCCCTCGACGCTGGGCTACCGCGGCTTCCCCAAGTCGCTGTGCACCAGCGTCAACGAGGTCATCTGCCACGGCATCCCGGACTCGACGGTCCTGCGCGACGGCGACATCGTCAACCTCGACGTGACGGCGTACATCGGCGGGGTGCACGGCGACAACAACGCCACGTACCTGGTGGGTGACGTCGACGAGGAGTCGCGGCTGCTGGTCGAGCGGACCCGGGAGTCGCTGGAGCGGGCGATCAAGGCGGTCAAGCCGGGCCGGCAGATCAACATCATCGGCCGGGTCATCGAGTCGTACGCCAAGCGCTTCGGCTACGGGGTGGTCCGGGACTTCACCGGGCACGGCATCAACTCGTCGTTCCACTCGGGCCTGATCATCCCGCACTACGACAGCCCGCACGCGACGACGGTCATCCAGCCCGGCATGACCTTCACGATCGAGCCGATGCTGACGCTCGGCACGCACGAGTACGACATGTGGGACGACGGCTGGACGGTCGTCACCAAGGACCGGAAGCGGACGGCCCAGTTCGAGCACACGCTGGTGGTCACGGACTCGGGCGCGGAGATCCTCACGCTCCCGTAGCCCGCACCGTCCCGCACGGCACGGCCCGCCCTCTCCGGAGGGCGGGCCGCCGCCATGTCCGCGCCGTGCGATCACACGCTGTGTGATCACACGCTGTTGTTGATCTCACGCTGTTGTTGATCTCGCGCTGCGGGGATTTCGGCCGCGCGGGGTTTTTACCGACAGCACGTCGGGAAAAGTGGGACCATGGAATCCTTCTCGGTGCTTCTTCGGACGGCTTCCCGCGAGCAGCACGAGGAGGTCAGGGGCTCGTCCTTCATCGGCGACCTGCTGGGGCGCAAGCTCGGGGTGGAGGCGTTCGCGCGCTACACGGAGCAGCTGTGGTTCGTGTACGGGGCCCTGGAGGCCGGCGCCCGGCACCTGGCCGCGGACCCGGTGGCGGGCCCCTTCGTCCGCCCCGAGCTGTTCCGCATGGCGGCGCTGGAGCGTGACCTGGAGCATCTGCGCGGCCCCGGCTGGCGGACGACGGCCGACGCGCTGCCGGCCACCCTGGAGTACGCGGAGCGGATCAGCGTGTGCGCCCGCACCTGGCCGGCCGGGTACGTCGCCCACCACTACACGCGGTACATGGGCGACCTCTCCGGCGGGCAGATCATCCGCGACACGGCCGAGCGGACGTGGGGTTTCCCGAAGAAGGGCGACGGGGTCCGCTTCTACGTCTTCGAGGAGATCCCCAACCCGGCCGCCTTCAAGCGGACCTACTGCGCGCTGCTCGACGCGCTGCCCGGCGACGAGCTGGAGCGGCAGCGGACCGTGGCCGAGTGCAAGCGGGCGTACGCGCTGAACAACAAGATGTTCGAGGCGCTGGGCGAGGAGTTCCCCCTGACGGCGTGAAACGGGCGGGGCCCCCTCACGCGCGGCGAGGGGGCCCCGGCTCCGGCTCGGGAGAGAGCCGGTCCCGTCCGGCTCAGATGTCGAACGGACCGTTGTGGCAGACGGCCCCGCCCCACTCGATCTCGGCGGTCTCGGCCTCGAGCTCACCGAAGTACGGGCTGCACGCCACGTGGTGGTCGTCGCGGTACTCCGCGTCGTCGTGGGCGGAGGCCGTGGCCGCGCCGGTGGCGGACAGGGCGGCGGTCAGGGCGACGACGGCCAGAGCGGATCGAATGCGCATGAGATTCCTCTCGCGGTGGTGCTTGGTCACGCCCAGAGGTCCCCGCTCGCCGCCGTGCACACACGCTGTTCCACCCGTACGGGCGCGCGCCGCCCGGGTCAGCGTTCCAGACGTACCCGCCCGCCGACCTCGGTCCACCCGCCCGGCTGGGGGGCGGTGAGGATCTGGGACCCCGCTCCCTGGGTGATGTTGAGGGCCCGGCCCAGCCGGTCGGTGAGCAGCAGGGCCGCCGCCCCGGTCGCCTCGTCCTCGTCGATGCCGTCGTCCCGGCCGGGGAAGGCCCGGGCCCGGATCCGCCCGGCGGACTCGTCCTCCCAGGCCCAGGCGTACAGCCACTCCCCCGGCGGCGGCACGGCCAGGCCGTCGACCTCGGAGGCGCTGCCGTACTGCCGGAGCGTCCGCGGCGACACCCACTCCGCCCGGGCCTCGATCCAGCAGAACTCCCCGTCCTGCCGGGCCCCCACCACACCGGCGGGCGTGACCAGCTCGGGCACGTCGAGCAGCCAGGCCGTACCGACACAGGGGTGGCCGGCGAAGGGCAGCCGCAGCGTGGGGGTGTAGATGTCGATCACACCGCGCTCGGGGTCGTCGACGAACACCGTCTCGCTGAACCCGGCCTTCGCGGCGAACGCCTGCCGCTCGTCCCGCTCGGGCATCACGGATCCTTCGCGCACGACCCCGAGCTCGTTGCCGTAGCCACCGTTCGGCCCGCAGAAGACGCGGAGCACGTCGTAGTCAGTCACGCAGGCATTCAAGCATCGCCCGCGCGGCCACCGTCCCGGACGTCCGCACCACCGGGCCCAGCCCGGACCACGCGCGACCTTTGACTTCCCCTTGACCAAATCATTGCGGCGACTTTGAGCCACTTAGGTCATCCTTATGTGCGCTATCTTAGGTGAGCCTCACCTACGTCCCTCCTGGAGCCCACATGCGACCCGCTCGTCCCGCTTCCGCCGTCCTCGTCGCCGCGGCGGCCCTGGCCGCCGTCACCGGCTGCACCGCGAAGAGCGACGGCAAGGACGGCGACCACGTGATCAACGTGACGGCGACCGACGACAAGTGCCAGGTGTCGAAGAAGGAGTTCCCGGCCGGGCACGTCGAGCTGGCCGTCGAGAACAAGGGCTCCAAGACCACCGAGGTCTACGTGCTCTTCCCCGACGACCGTGTGGTCACCGAGCGGGAGAACATAGGCCCCGGCACCAAGCAGCGGGTCACCGCCGAGGTGAAGGCAGGCGACTACCAGATCGCCTGCAAGCCCGGCATGAAGGGCGACGGCATCCGCCAGGCCGTCAAGGCCACCGGCGGCAAGGCCGTCCAGCGCGACCCGCGCCTGGACAAGGCCGTCGCCGCCTACCGCGCCTACGTGCAGGCGCAGGCCGACGAGACGCTGCCGAAGGCCGAGGCGTTCGCCAAGGCGGTCAAGGACGGCGACCTGGAGGCGGCGAAGAAGGCCTACGCCCCCTCCCGCATCGGCTGGGAGCGCACCGAGCCGGTCGCCGAGTCGTTCGGCGACATCGACCCCAAGGTCGACGTCCGCGAGGACGGACTGGAGGACGGCCAGGACCCGGCCACCGACTGGACGGGCTGGCACCGCCTGGAGAAGGCCCTCTGGCAGGACAAGAAGATCGGCGACCGGGAGAAGGACCTCGCCGGCCTGCTGATCAAGGACCTCAAGGACTGGCAGAACCGGGTCGGCAAGGCCGAGATCACCCCCACCTCCATGGCCAACGGCGCCAAGGAACTCCTCGACGAGGTCGCCACCGGCAAGGTCACCGGCGAGGAGGAGCGCTACTCGCACACCGACCTGGTCGACTTCAAGGCCAACGTCGAGGGCGCGGAGAAGTCCTACGACCTGCTGAAGCCGGTCGCCAAGGAGAACGACGCGGCCCTCGTCACCGAACTCGACAAGCAGTTCGCGGCCCTGGACAAGCTGCTCGACCAGTACCGCCCGGACACCACGTCGTACGAGTTCACCTCCTACGACAAGGTCGGCAAGGCCGACCGCAAGGAGCTCTCCGACGCGGTCAACGCCCTGGCGGAACCGCTGTCGAAGCTCGCCGCGGCGGTGGTGAAGTAACCATGACGGACACCGGCTCCCCCTCCCCCAGCCGCCGTTCCCTGCTCGGCTGGGGCGGCGCCGGCCTGGCACTCGGCGCGGCCGCGGCGGGCGGCGCCGTGGCGATGGCCCGCACCGAGGACGACACCGCACCGGCGTCCGGCTCGGCGATCGCCTTCCACGGCCCGCACCAGGCGGGCATCGCCACCCCGGTCCAGGACCGCCTGCACTTCGCCGCGTTCGACGTGACGACCGACGACCGGGAGGCCTTCGTCCAGCTGCTGAAGGACTGGACCGAGGCGGCCCGGCGCATGACGGCCGGCCGCCCGGTCGGCGAGGGCGCCTACGGCGGCCTCGCCGAGGCTCCCCCGGACGACACCGGCGAGGCACTGGGCCTGAAGCCCTCCCGGCTGACCCTCACGATCGGCTTCGGCCCGTCCCTGTTCGAGAAGTTCGACCTCGCGGACCGCCGCCCGGAGGCCCTGGTCGACCTGCCGAAGTTCGCGGGCGACAACCTCGACAAGAACCGCAGCGGCGGCGACCTGTGCATCCAGGCCTGCTCCGACGACCCCCAGGTCGCGGTGCACGCGGTCCGCAACCTGGCGCGCATCGGCTTCGGCAAGGTCGTCATCAAGTGGTCGCAGCTCGGCTTCGGCAAGACGTCCTCGACGACGCCCGACGGGCAGACCCCGCGCAACCTGTTCGGTTTCAAGGACGGCACCCGCAACATCGCGGGCACGGAGACGGACCGCCTGAAGAAGTTCGTCTGGGTGGACGGCAAGGACGGCCCGTCCTGGATGGAGGGCGGCTCCTACCTGGTCGCCCGCCGCATCCGCATGCACATCGAGACCTGGGACCGCACCTCGCTGCAGGAGCAGGAGGACATCTTCGGCCGGGACAAGGGCGAGGGCGCGCCGGTCGGCAAGGCCAAGGAGCGCGACGAGCCGTTCCTGAAGGCGATGAAGCCCGACGCGCACGTCCGGCTCGCGCACCCCGACAGCAACCACGGGGCGACGATCCTGCGCCGCGGCTACTCCTTCACCGACGGCACGGACGGTCTCGGCCGCCTGGACGCGGGCCTGTTCTTCCTTGCGTTCCAGCGCGACGTCCGCAAGGGCTTCATCCCCATCCAGCGCAGCCTGGCCACGGACGCGCTCAACGAGTACATCCAGCACGTGGGTTCGGCCCTCTTCGCCGTCCCGCCGGGCGTCCGCGACAAGGACGACTGGTGGGGCCGCACCCTGTTCTCCAAGGAGGCGTAGACCCGATGTTCTCCAACTACCTGATCGGTCTGCGCGAGGGCCTGGAGGCGAGCCTCGTCGTCTGCATCCTCATCGCCTACCTCGTCAAGACCGGCCGCAGGGACGCCCTGAAGCCGATCTGGTCCGGCATAGCCGTGGCGATCGCCCTCGCGTTCGGCTTCGGCTGCGCCCTCGAATTCGGCTCCCAGGAACTGACGTTCCAGGCGCAGGAGGCGCTCGGCGGGTCCCTCTCCATCCTCGCGGTCGGACTGGTGACGTGGATGGTGTTCTGGATGCGCCGCACGGCCCGGCATCTGAAGTCGGAGCTGCACGGCCGTCTCGACGCCGCCCTCGCGATGGGCACGGGCGCACTGGTCGCCACGGCGTTCCTCGCGGTGGGCCGGGAAGGCCTGGAGACGGCTCTGTTCGTGTGGGCGTCGGTCCACGCGGCGAGCGACGGCACGCCCCGCCCGCTGCTCGGCGTCGCCCTGGGCCTCCTCACGGCGGTCCTCCTGGGCTGGCTGTTCTACCGCGGCGCCCTGCGCATCAACCTCGCCAAGTTCTTCACCTGGACCGGCGGCATGCTGGTGGTCGTCGCGGCCGGTGTCCTCGCCTACGGCGTCCACGACCTCCAGGAGGCCGACTTCCTGCCCGGCCTCACCGACAAGGCCTTCGACATCTCCGGCACGATCCCGCCGGACAGTTGGTACGGCACCCTCCTCAAGGGCGTCCTCAACTTCCAGCCCGACCCCACCACCCTCCAAGTAGCGGTCTGGCTCCTCTATTTGATCCCGACCCTGGCCCTGTTCCTGGCCCCGGCCCGCACGACGACACCGACTCCGGTACGGGACAAGGTCTGACACCACCTGCCCGGGCCGGCGGAAGCCCCCACGCACCCGCACCCGCCGTCGTAGGCAAGGGGACGTGTCGGGGGGTGTCCGCCCGCAGCGGTTGGCGCGTCAACGCCAGTCAGTCGGCGCGCAACCCCATCGCGCCGTTCCGAGGACGGACA
>NZ_JBHWFG010000040.1:2013-66639 GCF_042733745.1 Streptomyces sp. NPDC059696 | reverse complement strand
GTCAACGACCACTACCAAAACAACCCCCTAAAGAAACACACGGCGACGTGGTTTTGACTTCCCGGTTTGACCTGGGCCGCGGGGGGGGCCGGTAAACTCCCGGCCCCGCCGGCTCCCGAAGCCGCGACGTCGGGCGCCCCGCTTCCGGACGCGCGCGGCACGACGTACGACAGGAGAGGCAGACACCCATGACCCGGGTGCTCGTGGTCGAGGACGACCCGCAGCTGGTGCGGGCCCTCGTCCTGAACTTGCGGGCTCGCCACTACGGCGTGGACGCCGCGCCCGACGGTGCCACCGCCCTCCGGCTCGCCGCCGCACGGCAGCCCGACGTGGTCCTGCTCGACCTCGGCCTGCCCGACATGGACGGCGTCGACGTCATCAGGGGCCTGCGCGGCTGGAGCCGGGTGCCGATCCTGGTCCTGTCCGCCCGGCAGGGGTCCGACGAGAAGGTGGCCGCGCTGGACGCCGGTGCCGACGACTACGTCACCAAGCCGTTCAGCATGAACGAACTGCTGGCCCGGCTGCGGGCCGCCGTACGCCGTACCGAGGACCTCCCGGCCGGCCCAGCGGCGACACTGGTCGAGACCGAGGACTTCACCCTCGACCTGGCGGCCAAGAGGGCGGTGCGCGACGGGAAGGACGTGCGGCTGACGCCCACCGAATGGCATCTGCTGGAGATCCTGGTGACCAGCCCTGGCAGGCTGATCACACAGAAGCACCTGCTGAACGAGGTCTGGGGCATCACGCAGAGCAGCAAGACCAACTACCTGCGGGTCTACATGGCCCAGCTACGACGCAAACTGGAAAAAGACCCCTCCCACCCCCGCTACCTGATCACCGAGCCCGGCATGGGCTACCGCTTCGAAAGCTGAACGAGGGACGACATGGCACGCGGCACGCTCCGGATCTACCTCGGTGCGGCACCCGGCGTCGGCAAGACGTACGCGATGCTGTCGGAGGCCCACCGTCGCGTCGAACGGGGCACCGACTGCGTGGTCGCCTTCGTGGAGCACCACCACCGGCCGCGCACCGAGGTGATGCTCCACGGCCTCGAACAGGTCCCGCGCAGGGAGATCGAGTACCGGGGCGGCACCTTCACCGAGATGGACGTGGACGCCGTCCTGCACCGTGCCCCGGCGGTCGCCCTGGTCGACGAGCTGGCCCACACCAACGTGCCGGGCTCCCGCAACACCAAACGGTGGCAGGACGTGGAGGAACTCCTCGCCGCCGGCATCGACGTCATATCCACCGTCAACATCCAGCACCTGGAGTCCCTCGGCGACGTCGTCGAGTCGATCACCGGGGTGCGCCAGCGCGAGACCGTCCCCGACGAGGTCGTACGGCGTGCCGACCAGATCGAGCTGGTCGACATGTCCCCGCAGGCACTGCGCCGCCGTATGGCGCACGGCAACATCTACAAGCCCGACAAGGTCGACGCGGCCCTGTCCAACTACTTCCGGCCCGGCAACCTCACCGCCCTGCGCGAACTGGCGCTGCTGTGGGTCGCCGACCGGGTCGACGCCTACCTGACCGAGTACCGCAACGAGCACCGGGTCTCCGCCATCTGGGGCTCGCGGGAACGGATCGTGGTGGGCCTCACCGGCGGCCCGGAAGGGCGCACCCTGCTCCGGCGGGCCGCGCGCCTGGCCGAGAAGGGCGCCGGCGGGGAGGTCATGGCCGTCTACATCTCCCGCAGCGACGGTCTCACCGCCGCGTCCCCCAAGGAGCTGGCCTTCCAGCGCACCCTCGTCGAGGACCTCGGCGGCACCTTCCACCACGTCGTCGGCGACGACATCCCGGCCGCTCTGCTCGACTTCGCCCGGGGAGTGAACGCCACCCAGATCGTCCTCGGCGTCTCCCGGCGCCGCAGCTGGCAGTACGTCTTCGGGCCGGGCGTCGGCGCCACGGTCGCCCGCGAGTCCGGCCCCGACCTCGACGTCCACCTCATCACGCACGCCGAGGCCGGCAAGGGCCGCGGACTGCCGGTGGCGCGCGGCGCACGCCTCGGGCGCACCCGGGTGATCAGCGGCTGGCTGGCCGGCGTGCTCGGCCCCGTCCTGCTCACCTGGCTCCTGAAAGGCGCCGTGCCGGACGTCGGCCTCGCCAACGACATGCTGCTGTTCCTGACCCTGACGGTGGCGGCGGCCCTGCTGGGCGGCCTGCTGCCGGCGCTGGCCTCCGCCGTGGTGGGTTCCCTGCTGCTGAACTGGTTCTTCACCCCGCCCGTCCACACCATGACCATCGCCGACCCGCAGAACATCGTCGCCATCGTGGTGTTCGTCGGGGTCGCCGTGGCGGTGGCCTCGGTGGTGGACCTGGCGGCCCGCCGCACCCACCAGGCCGCCCGGCTGCGGGCCGAGTCGGAGATCCTGTCGTTCCTCGCGGGGAACGTGCTGCGCGGCGAGACCGGGCTGGAAGAGCTGCTGGAACGCGTCCGCGAGACCTTCGGCATGGAGTCGGTGGCACTGCTGGAGCGCACCGGCGAGAAAGCCCCCTGGACCTGCGCCGGCAGCGTGGGTCCCCGGCCCGCCGTGACCCCGGACGACGCCGACGTCGACGTCCCCGTCGGCGACCACATGGCCCTGTCCCTGCGCGGCCGGGTGCTGCCGGCCGCCGACCGGCGGGTCCTGGCCGCCTTCGCCGCCCAGGCCGCGGTCGTCCTGGACCGTCAGCGCCTCAAGGGCGAGGCGGACCGGGCGGAACAACTGGCCGAGGGCAACCGCATCCGCACCGCGCTGCTCGCCGCCGTCAGCCACGACCTGCGCACCCCGCTCGCCGGGATCAAGGCGGCCGTGACGTCCCTGCGCTCCGACGACGTCGAATGGTCCGAGGAGGACGAGGCGGAACTGCTGGAGGCCATCGAGGAGGGCGCCGACCGGCTCGACCAGCTGGTCGGCAACCTGCTCGACATGTCCCGCCTGCAGACCGGCACGGTCACCCCCGTACTGCGCGAGACCGACCTCGACGAGGTCGTCCCCATGGCGCTCGGCGGGGTCCCCGAGGACAGCGTCGAGCTGGACATCCCCGAGACCCTGCCCATGGTCCACGTCGACCGGGGGCTCCTGGAGAGGGCCGTCGCCAACGTCGTCGAGAACGCCGTCAAGCACAGCCCGCCGGGGGAGAAGGTCCTGGTCTCCGCCAGCGCCCTCGGCGACCGGGTCGAACTGCGGGTCGTCGACCGGGGCCCCGGCGTACCGGACGAGGCCAAGGAACGCATCTTCGAACCGTTCCAGCGGTACGGCGACTCGCCCCGCGGCGTGGGCGTCGGCCTCGGCCTCGCGGTCGCACGCGGCTTCACCGAGGCGGTGCGCGGCACCGTGCACGCCGAGGACACGCCCGGCGGCGGCCTCACCATGGTGCTCAGCGTCCCGATGGCCCCGCAACGGCTGGATCAGCCGACGCTTTCCGCCACGGCCGGCCCCTGAGGCCCCGGGCCCCGGGCAGCGAGGTCTTCACCGGCTCCGACGGGTACGGCGTTCCGCCCGAGGCGGTCGTGCGACGCGACGGCATCGCAGAGCAGGACGGCAGGAGCGAGGCCTGGGGACCGGGCCTACTCCTCGATGGTGACTGCCCTGTCCAGGCCGGCGTCCCGCAGAGTGCGCAGCACCGCGCGTCGCGGCCCGCACACGGCAGTCGTCCCGGAGTGCAGCGTCACCGCCCTCAGCACGGCGTAGGCGCACGCCAGCTCCATTCGGGTCACCCCGCGCATGTCCAGCACCCAGTGCTCGGCCTTCCCCAGCCGCGGATCGGCGAGCCGTGCCTCCAAGTCGCGGAGCATGAGGACGTCGACCTCTCCGGTCAGGACCACTTCGGCGTGCCGGTCGTCGACCGCGGCGATGACCACGCCAGGCTGCGCGGGCTTGTGTGTGTCTGCCACAGCGGCCTCCCATGTCTGCCTGCTTCCAGTCTGCCTCTCCCGGGGCACCGGCCGGCCACCGTCGGCCGAAGTTCGCCCGCATCCTGAGCGCTGGACGAAGGACAATGGCACGGGAACGGAGGAGGACGCCGACGCGGCGTGCGTCGACGACGGGAGCGATCATGTCGAAGGTTCCACGCACTC
This sequence comes from Streptomyces sp. NPDC059696, assembly GCF_042733745.1. Taxonomy (NCBI): domain Bacteria; kingdom Bacillati; phylum Actinomycetota; class Actinomycetes; order Kitasatosporales; family Streptomycetaceae; genus Streptomyces; species Streptomyces sp. NPDC059696. The sequence goes on along the minus strand of NZ_JBHWFG010000040.1, from coordinate 62,579 downwards.
GCCTCTACGCGTATCTGAGCTACGTCGACGCGGCAGCGGCCCTGGAATGGCTGACCGCTCTCGGATTCACGATCACGACACGGCACGAAGGGCCCGGGGGCGACATCGTGCACGCCGAGGTGCGCAGGGACGAGGTCGCCTTGATGGTCACCTCCGCCGAAGGAGGAGACGCGGTCCCGTCCTCCCCGGGCGGCAGCGGCCTGTATCTGTGTCTTGCCGATGCCGGCGACGTCGACGACTGGTATCACCGCGCCGTCGGCGCAGGCGCCCGCGAGGTCATCCCGCCCGAGGACACGCCCTGGGGCGGCAGACGCGCCCGGGTCCTCGACCCGGAAGGGCACGAATGGAGTGCCGGCACCTACGAACCGGGGCGGTCCTGACCGTGCGCCGCCCCGAACCGGGCTCGGTCCGAAGGGGTGGGGCTCGGCGCGGCTTGCAGGCGTCGCCAACCGTCGATTCACTGGTGAGGTGAGGGAGGGTGGCCGGTGGACAGACCAGTGACCGTGGGTGTGTGTGCCTTCCCGTCCAGTGGGAGGGCGCTCGACTGGGCCGCCGACGAGGCCGCGCTGCACGGCCGGTCTCTTCGTATCGTGCACGCGTCCGTCTGGGAACGCTTCGAGGGCGCCACCCCTGCGGAGGATCTCCCTGAAAGGCCTGCCGAAGCCGCCGCGCTGGACGAGATCATCGGCGCTGCCGCAGCCCGGGCCGGCCGGCGCCGGCCCGGGGTCAGGATGCAGGCCGAGGTCCTGCCGGGGGAACCCGTCGACGTCCTGGGCGAGGCAGGAGATGACGCGTTCGTCCTGGTCGTGGGCCATCGCACACATGGTGGTCTCGCGCACCGCCTGTTCACCGGTTCCGTCGGGCCCGCTGTGGCGGAACGCGCGTGGTGCCCCCTCGTGGGCGTCCGCGACTCCGCCTCGGAACTCCCCTCGGGATTCCGTCAGGTCGTCCTCGGTGTCGATGAAGGCACCGACGCCCACGCCGGCCACGTCGCCTTCGCCCTCCAGGAAGCACAGGCCCGTGGTTGCGACCTGGTGGTGGTTCACGCCCGGAGCCCGCAGGAGACGCGGCACGAGCCATCCGGCCTCGGCGGTTCACCGGCAGCCGACGCGCTCCTGAACGCGGCCGTTCCGGACCGGGTAGCCGTCGAAAGCGGCGTCGTCGTGCGGAGGCTCGTCGTCGACGGCGCCCCGCAGCATGCCCTGCTCCAGGTCGCGGACCACGCCGACCTCCTCGTCCTCGGCGTCCGGCACCGGCACGGCACGGTCCGCCGCGAACTCGGCTCCACCCACCATGCCGCACTACGCCACGCACCCTGCCCCGTGGCCCTTGTCGGCAGCCCCTGACCTCGCACGCCAGGACCATGGGCCGGCCCTTGACCGACGCCGGTCCCGACACCACCGCGGGGGCCGGCGAGTGACGGACCGGCGCGGGCGCCTGAGCGCGGGCGTCGACCGGAGTGGAGGTCACCCGGCTACGACGGTCCCCCGCTCTGCCGCTCGGGTGCGGCGCGGTGATGGATCCGGGCGGCGAGGACGGCGACGTCGTCCTCGGCATGCCGGGCGTCGAGGCTGGTCAGCGCCGTGTCCAGGATGTCCTCGACGCCGGAGCCAGGGGTGAAGCCGACGCCTGCCAGCCGGCGCAGGGAGTGGTCGATGTCCTCGCCGCGGCGCTCGACGAGGCCGTCCGTGAAGAGCAGCACCGTCTGGGAGTCGTCCACCTGGTGGGTGGCCGACTCGTAGCCCGCAAGGCCGGTGCCCAGCGGAGGGCCGACCGGCACCGGCAGCAGCGACGCGCGGCCTTGTCGGTCGATCACCGCCGGGGGCAGATGACCCGCGCTGGCGAAGGTGATCTGCCCCCGGTTGGGGTCGATCTGGGCGACGAGGCAGGTGGCGGGCCGCCGCTCGGGCTCGTCGGACGCGAGATCGTCCAGCTGGCGCAGCACGCGGTGCGGCGGAAGGTCGGAGGAGGCGATGTAACGCAGGGACGAGCGGTAGGCGTTCATGTCGACGGCCGCCTCCAGCCCGTGCCCCATGACGTCACCGACGACGAGCAGGGTGCGTCCGAAGTGCAGCCGGACGGTCTCGCACCAGTCCCCGCCTATCAGGGTGTTCCGTCCGGCGGGGAGGTACCGGATGGCCACGTCCAGATTGGGATGCGGCCGGCCGGGCTGCGACAGCAGCGCGCGTTGCAGTTTGCCGACCATGCTGCTCAGCGCGTCGTGTTCCCGGGCGTGCCGGACATGGGAGGCGGCCAGTTCGGCGAGCAGGGTCAGGACCTGCGTCTCCGTCTCGGTGAAGGGCGTCTCCTCCCGGGCGCTCACCAGCACGCCGTAGCAGTGGCCGTCCACGGCCAGGGGCAGGCAGAGCGCGAGCGCGCCGTCCTGCACCACCGGCCGCACGGACCCGCTCCTGGCCCGGTCCACCGCCTGTCGCGCCGCTGCGGCGGTCCACGCCGGGGAGGGCAGCAGCGCCGGGTTCCCGGCGACGGCCTCGGGTGCGCCGTCCCCTCGGGGAAGACGCCAGACGGCCGCCGCACCCCCCACCTGTCCGGCGACCTCGCGGGCCAGCTCGGCCCACGTCGTGCCCTCGTCCAGTGTGGTGCCGATCCGCGCCGCGGAGCGCAGTGCGTACCACTGCGACGGTGTGCCGCCGTCCGGTGCCGGTACGCCGCCGGAGTCGAGGGAGTCCGGCAGCGTCGGCCCTGGAGACGGCTCGTAGCCTCCTGCCACGCTCACCACTCTAGGCACTGTTCCAGGCACGGTGCGGCCGGCGCGGAAAACACCCGTCCGGTCCGCACAGGCTTGCCGACCGACCGACCGCCGCAGGCGGGGCCATCCCGGTGCCTTGTCGCAAGTGGCGTCCCACAAGGAACCGGTGCGGCCGCTCTCCACGGATCGGTCCCGACCGCCCGGTTCCGCCGGCCCGTCCCGTCCGGCCCGTCGTCACGGACGCACCTCCCGGACAGCAGTCGGCCCTAACTCCCGTCAGGTTCCCGGGCTTTACTGTGGCGTGGATCACGGGAAGAGTGCTGAGTGACGGGCGGGGGGTGTGCGCGTACCCCCTCATGACGGCGGAGCCAGGGATGCGAGGATGAGCCGCCATGACTGCTGGGTGGTGTTTCCGCACGCTTCGGGCCGCGGTGTTCGCGGCTGTCTGCGTGCTGCTCGCCGCCCTGGGCCACGTGCTGATGTCCGGCACGACCGTGCCCGGATGGGCTCTCGCCCTGGCGGTGGCGGTCACCGGCGGTGCGGCCTGGTGTCTGGCCGGCCGGGAGCGCGGACTCCTCCTCGTCTCCTCCGTCGTGGTGGCCGCCCAGACCGCACTGCACGCGTGGTTCTCGTACGTGCAGGAACTGGCGCCGGCGCCCGCTCACTCGATGCCGTCGATGTCCATGGACGGAACGAGCGCGGGTGCGGGCACACCCTCCATGGACCACATGGTGTCGACGGCGCACGCGGGACACACCATGGACTCCATGGCCCACGGCGGTCACGCCGTGCCGTCGATGGACGCCGTGCACGCCATGAGTTCCCTGGACTCCCTGCCGGCGACGGGGCACACCATGGGCGGGGTGTCCTCCACGGGCATGCTCGCCGCCCACCTGCTGGCCGCACTGCTGTGCGGCCTGTGGCTCGCACACGGTGAACGCGCGGCCTTCCGCATTCTGCGGGCCGTCGCCGGATGGCTGGCCGCACCCCTGCGGCTGCCGCTCACCCTGCCCGCGCCACCGCACCGCCCGCGCATCCGCGCCCGCCGCAGCCGCGCGGTCCGCAGGCCGCGCCGGCTGCTCCTCGTGTTCACGATCACCTCTCGGGGCCCGCCGACGGGGGCCGCTGTCCTCTGAGACAGCCGGTTTCCCGACCACCGTCCGGACGCTCGGCGCCCGGACGGCTCGGGCCACGGGTGCACGCCGCCGAGCGCGCGTACGCCCGCCCCCTCCCACCATCACCGGAGCCGCCGCGCGCACCGCGCGGCCCGGCCCGCATGCCGGATGTCCCCACGACGGATCCCCGCATGCCGGATCTCCGGTCTCCCGAGAAGGACACCAGGTGATCAGTCCTGCCCTGTCTGCCGCACATGACGAGACGCCGCACGCTGCGAAAACACGTGAGCCGCATGCGGAGAGAACACGTGAGTCGCAGGCTGCGAGAACACGTGAATCGCGCGCTGCGAGAACACGTGACGAGAAGAGGTCCACTGACGAGTCGATAACGGCCTGGGCGCTCGCCGCCCGCGGCGGTGATCGCGAGGCCGTCGAGCACTTCGTCCGCGCCTTGCACCGAGACGTCCGCACCTACGTCACCTACCTCAGCGCCGACCCCCAGGCCGCCGACGACCTGGCCCAGGACACGTTCCTGCGGGCCCTTGGCTGCCTGCACCGTTTCGAGGGCCGCTCCTCGGCCCGCACCTGGCTGCTGTCCATCGCCCGCCGTGCGGTGATCGACAGCTACCGGCACACCGCCGCCCGGCCTCGCCTGGCCGACACCGACGACTGGCAGAGCGTCGCCGAGTGCGCGCAGCCCCGTGGCCTGCCCGGCTTCGAAGACGGCATCGCCCTGGCCGAGTTGCTGGAGGCGCTGCCCGGCGAACGCCGCGAGGCGTTCGTCCTGACCCAGCTCGTCGGTCTGCCGTACGCGGAAGCGGCCGAACTCAGCGACTGCCCGGTCGGCACGGTCCGCTCCCGGGTCGCTCGTGCCCGGTCCGCACTGATGCAGTCCCTGCACGACGCCGAGCGAGCCGAGCCGGTGGGCGCGGCGGCCTGACGGGCCCCCGCGGCAACGCGGAGAGAGGGCTCGGCTCAGCAGCGGAGGCTCCGGACGGTCATGCTCCGGAGCCTCCGCGGTGACAGGAGAGAGACGGCCCCCGGAGCTGAGCTCCTTGGACGTCCAACAGCTGACGGATGGTCACATGCGGCGTGGAGCAGACCTGCGGTCGGCTACGGGTGTGCCTTTTCGTACAGTGCCCGGGTGATCGCCAGCCACGTCTCCTTCGGCAGTGACGGGATCCGGTCCTCCTCCGTGTCGATCAGGAGTTCCTGGAGGATCCGGTGGTGGGCCGGGGCGTCGGAGGCGGCGATCGAGCTGAGGTACCTGGTGAGCGGGAGGCTCTCGGTCTTCGTGGTCCGGGGTTCGACGAGCCAGCTGAAGAACCAGCGGATCATGCGGGCGGTGCGCTGCATGTGCAGGTCCGTCACGTACGGGTCCGAGGGGTCCGGGGGTGCTGTGATGTGGAAGTCGATCGCCAGCAGGCTGGTGAGCAGGTCGCGGGCCGACTCCTCCGTGGGGACGGCCGGTGGGAGGAACTTGAGGACGATGTTCTGGGCGGCGTAGGACAGGGGTTCCCGCAGGAGGGACAGAAGGTCCTCGTAGTGGGTCTGGGCCAGACGTTCCTCCGCCTTGTGCCGCAGGTCGGCGGCGTGTCCCGCACGGTTCGTCGCACAGGTCAGGTCCTCGGCGAGGGCTCGGATCTGGGACATGTCCATACGGGCCCGGCGGCTCTTGTGCACCAGAAATTTCGAGACCGTGGACCGTCCCATGACCGGCTTGTCGAACAACTCCGGCAACGCGTCGGCCAGCAGGGCGCGTTGGCGGTCCGGCGTCAGCCGGTCGGTGATCGCTCTGATCGCCGGGGCGGCCTGCGCGGAACCCGTGCCTGCCCCCGAGGTGTGGCCCGTCGCCTGGCGGGCGGTGGGTGCGTCCCCCCGTGGGGAGAACTCGGGTGGCAGGGACGGTGGTGGCGGGTTCGGTGGCCGCGGGTACGGAGGCGGGGTGCTCGGCGGCTGCGGATGTCCCTGGTGGATCCCCTGCCCCGATCGTGTGGGGTGGGTGCGCTGCCCGGGCTCCACGGCCCGCTCCGAGGCGTACGCCCCCTGTGCCGTCGCGGACGTCGATCCGTCCGGTGACGACGCCGGTGACAACGTCCCCATGCCGGCAGTGGTGGGCCGTGGCGCTTCCGGCGACATGGTCTCCGTCGCGGGCCGCGGTGCTTCCGGCGACATGGTCTCCGTCGTGGGCCGCGGTGCTTCCGGCGACATGGTCTCCGTCGCGGGCCGCGGTGCTTCCGGCGACATGGTCTCCGTCGCGGGCCGCGGTGCTTCCGGTGGCATCGTCTCCGTGCCGTTCCGCTGCCCTTCCGTCGCTTCGACCGGGCTTTCCCCCTGCTCCGTGACACTCCCGGCCTGCCCGAGCGCCGTCGTCGGCTCCGCCGCCGGCCGGGTGTGCGGAGAGGGTGACTCCTGCGCCCTGGGGAACTGATGGCGCCACTCCGGCGGCGAGGTCCAGCTCGCGGCGGGTGCGGAGGTGTGCCGGGCTGGTGGATGCGCAGGCAACTCGTCCTGCACGACGGGCTGTTGTGGCGGAGGCGGCTCCTGGGGCCGGTCCGGGGCCGTGGCCGGCGGTGGGGAGAGCACGGGGACGGCACCCGTGGCCGTGGTGTCCGGGACCTCGTACCGGGCGGGCCACACCTCGCGGAGCCGGGCGTGGAAGCGCCGGTGGACGGGGTCGCTCGTGTTCGGGTCGGTGTCCAGCAGACGGCGGTACTTGACGCCGGACCAGTGCAGGTAGTGGTCCACGAGCGTGGCGGCGAGTTCGGCGGCCAGGTCCGTGCCGGGGTCCAGCAGGTCGATCCGGCGCAGACGGCTGTCCTCGGTGGGGGAGACACGCCAGGCCGGGACGAACACCACCCGGTACGCCTGGTCGTCCATCGTGTCGAAGGTGGCGAACTGCCAGCTTCCCGAGCCCCGGTCCAGCGAGGAGCCGAAGATCCACCACAGGCCCCACAGCACCAGGAGCGCCGGCTCCGGCAACTCCTGGAAGGGGGGGACCGGTCGCTGCTCCCGGGCCTGGGCGTGCGCCGTGGCGAGGGACTCGTCCAGTTCGCCCACGAGAGCCGACAGCCGGGCCCCTGGGGTGCGGAGGAACTGGGCCACCAGACACAGCAGCGGGCGCCGCACCAGACGTACGTTCTCCCACATGCGGTCCCGCATGTGGTTGGCCAGGGCGTTGAGCCGTTCGCGCGGCATCGGCTCGATCCGCCCCGTCACCCGGTCGGCCCAGCCCCGCTCCGCCCAGGGGACCGCGCCCAGGCTGACGCAGTACAGCGGCACCAGCAGCTTCGCCGGCCCCAGCAGCGCATGGCACACCGTACTGTCGCGCCCCTGGGCGTCCGAGCCCGGGGTGCGGCGGACGAGGAGGACGCGGCCGCCGGGGAGAATGTGCCGGACCAGGCTGGGGCGCTGTTCGCCGCCCATCACACGCAGGACGGGGCCGAGCCGGTCGGCGAGTGCGCGTGCCTCGGGCTCGGGGCAGGAGTAGGCGACCGCGGCGATTCCCGCGCCCCGGTGGCCGACGTTGCCGGCCCAGCGGAACACGACCTGGTGCACCCGGTCGTCGGGTGGGGCCATGTCGCCGGGCCGGTCGGGCTGCGTCCGTGTCACAGACCCACCGCCGCCGGTCCGTCCTCGGTGCCGTCGTCGAGCAGCCCGCACATGGCGAGCACCGACACCAGCGGCTCCAGCACCCGCAACGGCCGGGTGCCGTGCGGGAACCTGCCCTCGTGGTCGTGGCTGCCGGTGGCCGAAGCGAAGTGCAGGGTGCAGCGCAGCACACTGTCGAAGGGGCCGACCCACGCCTGTCCGGTGTGGTGGCGCAGGAACGCGTACGCGTCCCGGCTCTCCTCCGCGAACCGCTCGGCCAGCCGCCGTTCCGGTGGGGGTTCGCCCAGCCAGCGGTCCACAGGCGGTTCGAACCGCACCAGATCGCTCTTGTTGATCACGACGGCGGCCGCCACCCCGAGGTACTGCCCGCCGGCGCGCGGCAGCCGGTCCAGCACGGTCTGGAACGCCGGATCGCCGCCCCGGCTGTAGCCGAGGTCGCCCCGCAGCGGGTCCAGATAAGGCATCGGCAGCGCCCGCAGCGGGTCCACCACGAAGATCAGCGCGTCCACGCCCACCATGAACCGGGTCAGCGCGTCCGTGCGGCGCAGGTCCTCACCGGCCAGGTCGAAGAACGCCACCGGCCGGGCCGTCCCGTCCGGGCGGCTCAGCAGCAGCGCGTCCACGAACGCGGCGAACTCACCGGCGCTGCGGGTGTGCTCCAGCATCGTCCCGGACCGCAGCCGCTCCACCCGCTCGGTCATGAACGTCTGGTGGTCCTGAGGGTTCACCGACTGCATCTGCAGCCCGTACCGCTTCAGACCGCCGTCGGCGATCTCGGCGATCATCTGGGTGAGCAGATGCGTCTTGCCGGTGGCCGAGTCCCCGACCATCGCCACGGTCAGCGGACTGCCGTTGGTCAGGTACGGCACCGGGATGTAATGGGCCTGCTCCCCCTCGGAGTTGCCGCACCGCTGATAGGCGGAGCGGAGGGTGTCGGCCAGACGCAGCGGACTGATCCGCCGGTCCACGTGCAGCTCCTCGAAGAGCTGCTTGTCGTTGCGGGCGAACAGCCGCTGCTCGTCGTAGGCGATGATCTCCAGGCAGTACGGGCAGAGGATCTCTTGGGTGGGGGCGCCCGGCGGCATCGGAACAGTCATCGGCGGGTGTCTCCTTCCGACCGGCTCCCGCCGGGCTCGTTCGTGCCGGAGGTACGGCCTCCGCTGATCCAGGTGCGCAGCCGGCCGCGCTCGCGGGCCGGATACTCGTAGCCGGTGAACGGCGCCGGCGGCGCCTCGCCGTAGCGGGGCCTGTCCGCGCCGTAGCCGCCCGGGTCCACGGCGTGTTGCTGCTCCGACAGGTACGGGGTGTGCGCCGGGGGAGGCGGGGCGAGGGAGGCGTGCTTGCGGCGCCGGATCTCGTCGAACTCCCGCCGGTGGTGCTCCAGCGGGTCCGGCAGCAGCACGCCCGCCGCCTCGGCGGCGACCTCCGGCACCAGGGTGCGCAACAGCGCGTCCGGCGTCGGCCGGTCCTGAGCGAGGCGGGCGAACACCTGGCCCAGCGTCTCGGTCACCGACCGCTGCGCGCCGAGGTCCGCGGGCGGACCGTCGGCGTTGCCCGGCCGGCCGGTGACCAGGTGGTACATCACCTGCGCCACGCTCCACAGCGCGTCCCGTGCCTCCGTCGTGCCCACCCCGGCCCGCTGCTCGGGCGAGGCGTAGGGCGGGATGCCGTACGGCACCCGAGGACGCCCGGCCCGGACCACCGAGCCCAGGTCCCAGACCTGCACGCCCTGCGGGTCCCAGCGGACGGCGCCCGGCACGATGCCCCGGTGCACCAGGCCGACCGCCTCCATCAGCCGTACCGCCAGCACCAGATCGCGCTCCACGGCCCGCTGCTCCCCGATGGACACCCGCTCGGTCGGCCCGGACAGCGGGCGTCCGCGCGGTACGGCGTACAGCACGAACGGCGTCAGGGTGTTGACGTCGTAACCGACCGGCGTCGGGAAGAGACCGCCGAAGCGGGTGCCCGCGTACGCGCGGTGCAGCGCCAGCGCGGCGGTGATCTCCGCCTGGAGCAGGGTGTACGCCTCGCGGTCCGCGCCCGCCTCCCGCGGCAACCGGACCTGAAAGCCCCGCCAGCCGTCCTCGAAGCGGACCGGCCGGGCCAGCGCGGGCGGCCGGACCAGACGCGGTCGGTCCGGCCCGAACCTGGCCCGCACCCGGTGCGTCACGCCCTGCGGCGAGACGAACGAGAACTCCACGGCAGGCTGCCGCGACACGGCTGGACCGGCGCCCGGCTCCCGGCCGGTGTGCTCGCGGGGCCGCGACCCCTCCGCGCGGTCGCCCTCAGCGTCGTGGACGGGCTCCTGACGGCCGGCCGGCCGCGGGTCGGCCGCCGCGTACGGCTCCGGCGCCGGCCCGAACCGGTCCGGGCGCGGTGCGGGCCGGTGGTCGTTCACCATGACTTCCCCACTGTGTTGGTCCGTGCGCCCGGGGCGCGGTCGGTCGTCGTCGTACGGGTACGGTTCACCGCTGCGCCCATTCCTCGCCGGGGTCCGGGAAGGTTCCGGTCGTGCCGCGGTCCGGGCCGGGGAGGGGGCCCTCGTCGACCCAGGTGCGCACGCGCACGTTCTCCACCACACCGGCACGCAGCGGGACCAGCCGGAGCGTGCCGGCGAAGCGGCCGGACGCCGTCCACACCATCGCGGCCGGTGCGCCGTCGGTGCCGGGCCCGCCCGCACGCACCTCTACGTCGGGCCGCACGGCCTGCGGGGCGAACGCGATGGACCGCGCCTCGGCCGGGTCCCGGCTGAGCAGCGAGAACTGCGCCGGCGGACACAGCAGCAGGGGGCGGCCCTGCTCCGAACCGGTGTCGAGCACGTCCCGGACGCGCTGCACCCCGATGCCCAGCAGCGTCGAGGCGTCCGCCCGCACCCGGTCCTGCCGGGCGTACGGCGGGGCGGGCACCACCCCGTTGTCGCGCAGGCGCAGCCCGGCCGCCGCGATGGCTCGGGACACGGCGGCCTCCAGCGTGGTCGGCGCCCCGCCCGCGGGCCCGGCGCCGCCCGCGCCGCCGCCGGAGCCGGTGTGGTCGCGCAACGCGGCCACCGTCGCGTCGGCCAGGTCCGCCACGAGGGTCGGCACCAGGTCGGGGCCGCCCTCGCCCGAGCCCCGGAGCAACCACGGCGGGTCCACTCGGGGCAGATGCCGGGCGCGGCCACCGGGCACGCCGGCCGACGTGCCGACCGGCGGGTCGTCGGGCCAGTCGGCCTCCGGCGAGAACGAGTCCGGCTCCGACGGGTCCTGGCCCTGCGGGTTCCGCCCGGAGGAGTACGGCTCTGCCGGGGCCGGGTGCGACGCGTACTGCCGCGGTCCGGCCGGCTGCGACGTATACGTCTCCGCCGCGTAGGGCGGTGATGACGTCTGCGCATGCGCCGCGTACGGCGGTGAGGCGCTCGGGGATGCCCCGTACGGTTCCGCCGCCCAGCCCTGTGCCGCCTCCGTCCGCGACAGGTCCTGCCAGGCGACCTGGACCTCCTGGCCGTCGTCCGGCCAGGACGACTCGTCCCAGCCGGGGTCCGACCAGCCGTCCGCCGCTGCCGCTGCCACGCCGGAGGCGTACGGTGGGCCGGACACCGGGTGTCCCGCGTCCGCTTCGACCGCTGCTCCCCGCAGCACCGCCGCGAGCGTCCGGGCGCCGTCCGCGCACCGGGTGCGCTCCTCGGCCGCCCACCACTGCCGGCGCAGCGCGTCCGCCAGGACGATGTCCACCCGGGCCAGGCACGGCCGGAGTTCGCAGGTGCCGGTCGCCTCCCACCAGTCGGCCACGCCCCGGCGCCACCAGGCTCCGACGCACAGAGCCGCGCCGAGCACACCCACCAGCACACCCCCCAGGACCAGTTCGCGCGGGACGTTCACCAGCACGGCCAGACCGGACCCGGCACCCGCGCCGGCCGCCAGCGCGACGGCGCGGGCCGCCTCCGCCCGGTGCACCCGGCCGCCCGCCGCCCGGCCCGGCCGGACAGCGCCGGCCAGTGCGCCGCCGAGCAGGAACACCGCCGCGGGCAGCAGCGCGAGCAGCGTGCCGGGCCAGGGCGCGAGCGCACAGACGAAGGCGGCCAGCGCCGCCGGCACCAGATGCCCCGCGCGGGCGCGCGCGAAGTACAGCGGCACCGCTGCCGACATCCGCCCCAGCGACTCCTTCGGGCACGCCCGCTCCAGGTCCCCCAGCCGCGCGGCGGACGGCACCGGGGCGACCCGTTCGGCGAGCACCGTCAGCCGGGCCGCGACGGCGCGCAGGGGCAGCCCCGAGGTCAGCCAGCGCGCGGTGCAGCGCTGCAGCCCCTCGTCCGAGTCGCCGCCGTGCGACCGGCGTCCCCACGTCTCCTCCGGCGGCGCCACGCCCGCGTCGGCGAGCCGGGCCAGCGCGTCACCGTGCGGGACACCGGGCGAGCCGCTGTCCCGCAGCACCCGGGCCACCGCGTCCCGGTACCGGTGCAGCGAGTCCACCGCCCGGGCCAGCGCCGAGGGCACTCCGTCCGCGACCCTTCGTCCCGTCAGAAGCGCTCGTGCGGAGCCCAGTTCGGTCCGGGACGCGGCGAGGGCGTCCACGGCCCGCACACAGGCGGCGCGGGCGGCGTCCACCGGGCCGTCCGGACGCAGCAGAGCCGTCACCGGGCGTTCCGGACCCGGGCCGAGCAACTCGGCCAGTCCTCGCGGGAGGTCCGGTCCGGCGGGCAGGTCGGTGACCGGCACCTCGCCCCCTGCGAACCGGGCCAGCGCACCGGTCCACGCGCTGTCCCGCGCGTCCGGCGTCAGGTCGTGCTCCAGCACCCGCAGGGACAACGTGGCCACCGACACCGGGGCGTCGTGCAGTTCGGACAGCACCCGGTCGAAGACCTCCCGCACCCGCAGCAGATCGATCAGCGCGACGAGCGCCGCCTCCGTCTCCCCGGCCGGATCGGAGGTGCGCGGATCGTGCCCCGCCCGCGGATCGGGTACCCACAGCACCCCCGTACGGGCCGACTGCAGCACGGACGCCAGCCGCAGCCGGCGCCCACCCTCCACCGGGCGGCCGTCCGAGTGCGACGCCTCCCGGTGTGCCGGATCCGGGTGCGACAGGGTCTCGTACGGCACGTCCGAGGGCGGCGGGCTCGCGGACCGGCGCCGCTCCAGGTCGCCGACGACCAGGCAGAGCAGGCTCACCGCGCCCAGCGTCGGCGAGGCGGCGACCAGTTCGTACGCCTCCGCGTGCGCCGTCAGCCCGTCCGGCTCGTCCACGACCAGGAACCGCAGGTTCCCGGCACCGGCCCGGCCGCTGTCCGGCAGCCGCTCGCCCACCAGGCGCCGCAGACCGGCGCCGTCAGCGGGTACGTCCCGGCCGTCCCGGAAGTCGAGTACGACGACCGGGCTCTCCATGGCGCTCACGCGTGCCTCTCCCAGCTCTCGCGGGCGTCGTCGCCCTCCCTGTCGGACGTGATCTCCTCGTCGGGCCAGTCGGCGTCGCCGTCCGCGTCCGAGATGCCCCACGGCGCGGTGGAACCGGCGCCGGGCCAGCCCGGGTCGGGTTCGGTCGCGCGCGGGAAGGGCGGGTACTCCGGCGCCCGAGCGGGCGCGGGCCCCGGCGCGGGCCACCCGGCCGGCGCCTGTCCCACCGTGGGTCGGCCGGCGGGCGGCACCGGCCGGGCGCGGCCCGGGTCCGCCGGCGCCGCCCGGCCCGTCTCCTGGCGCGGACGGTCCACCGGATCCCCGTCGGCCGGGGGCGGGGAGTCCGGCCAGTGCCGGGTCCGCTCGTCGTGCGAGGCCGGCGAAGGCCACCGCACGTCACCGTCGCCGCCGTGCCGGGCGGCGGGTACCTCCCCGGTGGGCGGGGCACCGGCCGCGGGACCGGGCCGGGCGGAGGGCCCACCTCCCGGCCGGCTGCCGGATCCCGGCGCGCCGTCGGTGCCCGGCCTGCCGTGCGCCGGCACGTCCCACCCGTCGGCGCGCCGGGGCCCGGCGCCGCGTGCCACGCCGTACGGATCGGCGGACGGCCCGCCGTCCGCCGGGCCGGGGCGCTGCGGACGCTCGGCGGGCCGCTGCTCCCAGGACCCGTCCCAGGCCCGCGCCTGCGGCCCGTGCGAGATCCGGTCGGAGGCCCATCCCTCCCCGCCCTCCGGGTGCCGCGCATCCTCGCCCGCGCTCCGGCTCTCGCGGACCCACTCCTCCAGCTCGCGCAGGGTCGGGTGGGCGCGGTTCTCACCCTCCGGGAAGGGCAGGTCGAGCGCGTCGGGGAGGGTCTCCGCCCAGAACTCGCGCAGCCGGCGCGTCCAGTCGGTCACCCGTGCGCCGTAACGCCGCTCCCGCTCGTCCAGCAGCCGCAGCTGACGCGGCGCCACCTCGTGGACCAGCTTCAGATACAGCTCCGAGGGCTCGCTCCCCGAGGTGCCCAGCCCGCGCGGCAGCGTGTTCATCACCACCTTGCAGTAGCTCTGCACGATGTTCTCCTCGGCCAGCAGCGCCCAACGCTCGTACGCCCGCAGCAGCCCCGCCCAGCTGGAGATGCCGTCCTGGAAGTCGGTGAGCGCCAACTGGATACCGAGCGCGTCCTGGCCGGCGTCGTCGTGCAGCCGGATGCGCAGCCGCTGCGGGGACGCCGGGTCGCCCTGGTAGTCGATCTGGCCGTTCCACAGCGCGCACAGCAGCCGGTTCAGGATGTGTGCCCGGTCGTCCGGTGTGCTGGCCAGCCACTCGTCGCGGTATCCGAGCCGCTGCCGCCAGCGCAGCACGTCCTCGTCGCGGCGGGTCTCCTGCGCTCTGGCCCACTGCCGCAGCACCTTGCGGGCCTCCGGCACCTCGGTGAGGCTCATCTCGCTGCGGAACAGCACCACGGAGATCGAGTCGGTGTCCACGGCCCGGTACTCGATGGTCCGCTGGCTGTCCGGAGGCAGTCGCAGATGCTTCTCCAGGTAGTTGTCCACCGTCGCCCGGCGCGAGCCCGGGTAGGTGATGAGCACCTTCAGCCGCCCGTTGCCCTCGGGGGTGAACGCGGCCGGCAGCAGACCGGCCAGCTTGTACCGGAACTGCTCCAGCGCCCGCGTGCTGACCTGCTGGGCCGCTTCGGTGTCGCCCGCCTCGGCGGCCAGCAGCGTGCCCATCCTGGGCAGCAGCGCGCGGGCCTGCCGCCCGTCGGGACGCTCGGAGAACAGCCGCTGCACCCGGTGCTTGAACGCGGCCTTCACCTCCGACACCGCCGCGTCGGGGGAGTGCCGGCCGGCCGCCAAGGCGCCGCGGCGCAGCTCGGCGTCGACCAGCTTGTGCAGCAGCGCCGCCTCGTCGCCGTTGGGCCCGAGCTGGTGGCTCTCCACCAGGCGCTCCATCAGCGCCTGGTAGAAGCGGCCCAGGTTGCCCTGCGGCGGCAGCAGGTAGGAGACGCCGGCGCGGTCGTCGTACAGCTCCTTGACCTGTGCTGCGTGTGCCCGCGGCTGGTCGTCCACGTGCTTGCGGAACGCGTCGACGATCGCGTGCACCTCGTTGCGCAGCAGGTTCGCGGCCTGCCGCCAGCGGGGTTCGTGCTCGCTCCAGGCGCGGTGCCAGATCGTGTGGGCCCGCCACTTGTACCAGCGGTCCTGCGCCTCCAGCGCGACGGCCACCTCGTCGTCCGTCCAGCGCAGTCGGGGCCCCACCACCCGGCCCTTGATCCTCGGCACCGACGGTGGCTGCGCCTCGATCCCGGCGGGCCGCGCCGGGTCCTGCCGGCGGTTGTCGAGCATGCCGAGGAAGCCGAGCCGGGCCACCGTGTTGGTCTCGCCCGGCACTCCCGACACCACCCGGCCGAGCGTGAAGAAGTCGGTCTTCGACAGCAGTTGCTCGGCTGCCGCGCGCGGTGAGAAGCCCTCCACCAGCACCGGCATGCGGTGCGCGACCTGCCGTTCCAGATCGGCCAGCAGCCGCCGCATCTGCTCCAGCCGGTCCCGCAGCGCGGTCTCGATCTCGCCGCTGCCCCGCGGCAGCGGATCCGGCGCGGTCACCTCCAGCGGCTCGCGCCGCCACAGCTCGCCCAGCCCGGCGGCGGTGAACATCTCCCGGACCAGCGGCGCCGTCTCGTGCGGTACGGCGGCGGAGGCGTCGGTCAGCCCGGTCACCGCGTGGGCCAGCATCTTGGCCGCGACCAGCTCGGCCAGCTCGTCCAGCGGCGCCGTCATCGAGGCCACCAGGCTGGTGGAGATGCCCTTGCGGCCGATACCGGTCGCGGAGCGGGTGCGGCGGCTGATGTCGCCGTTGACGAAGTTGCTGGCGAACGTCTGGTAGTCGTCGTCGCGTCCGCCGCCCTTGGCCTCGCCCAGGTTGAGGTCGGTGCCGACCAGGGACACCACGAGGGAGACTATGGAGCGGCGCAGGTCGTCGGGGCGGATGCCGGCCGTCTGGCTGAACAGGAAGGCGGTGGGCACGGTGCCCGGCCGCAGCGACACCGGGTGGGTCTGCGGGTAGCGGATGCGCAGCGACTCCTGGAGGTCCACGTCGCCCAGTTCCGCCTCCGCGTCCGGCGCGTTCTGCTCGTCCACCAGCCGGGACAGGTCCACCACCGCGCGGGCGGCGTTGAGTTCGGCCTCCCGGCCGCCGCCCTTGGCCTCGGGGAACGCCGACGGCATGACCACCAGCGGATAGATCCGCGCGCCCCGGAACTTCTTGTCCTTGAACGCCTGCCCGATCAGGTGCAGGTAGTCGAGGAAGATGCCCGCGCCGGTCCCGCCGGCCACCGAGAACGCCACGAACACGTCGCAGCCGTTGATGGTGTCGCCGCCCACTTCCTGCAGTTCCCCACCGGACCCGGCGATCGCGTCGATGGCCCGGTGCAGCGGGGTCAGCACCGGCGCGGGACCGTTGGCGAGGGTGGCGAACAGAGCGGCGCGGCCCACTGTGGGCAGCTGGCCGGCACCGTTGCGCAACGGATTGATCTTGGGTTCGCCGCCGTGCGGCGGCAGCCAGTCGGACGTCTCGTCGCGCAACAGCGCGCGCAGCATCCGGGTCACCTCGGGCGAACTGTCGTAGTCGGCGGGCAGCAGGTCGTGCGTGGCGCGCGAGGTGCGGCTGTAGGCCTGCCGCAGCGCGGTGTCCGCGCTCAGGTGCGGCAGCCGGCCCAGCTCCGCCTCGCTGTAGTCGGCGTACACGAACTGCAGGCAACCGGGCAGCTCGTGGGGCAGCCGGCCGTTGCCGGTGAGGGCGGTGCCGTCCGGGCCGCAGAGTTCGGCGCGCAGCCGGCGCTCCAGTTCGGCGCCGATCAGGCCGCCCGTGCCGCCGAGGCCGACGAACAGCATCGGCTGGAAGATCTTCATCGCTTTGTTTCCCCCCTGTCCGGTGCGTGGGCACCGGGCGTTCGATGGGCCCCCAGGTCCCGTGGGCGGACCTGTCGTGGGGTGGTGGTGCGGGGTCCGGGCGGCCGGACCGCCTTGCGGGCGGCCCGGTCCCGGTCGTCCGCCGTCCGGTTCAGGTGGCCTCGTCGAACTCGTCGTACGAGGAACCGCCGTACGAGGAACCGCCGTACGAGGAACCCCCGTACGTGTCCCGCCCTCCCGGGTCGGACGTGTCCCTGCGGTCCGACGGCGCCGTGACGGGCGTCCGCTGCCGGGGCAGCAGGTCGGCGAGCCACCGGGGCGGTCCCGGCCGCCGGGCGGCGGGCCGCCCGCCCACGCCGCGTTCCACCCGCAGGCGGACCCGGCCTTCCAGCGGCACGTCACGGGCCAGCGGATACGACTGGTCACGCCCGTCCGGGGTGCGCAGCCGGACTCCGATCCGCGGGTCGCGCTGCACGGCGTACCGGCCGGTGGGGCACGGGTCCAGACGGGGGCTGGGGCCGTCCGGGTCGGAGACGTCGAACCGGTACCAGGGATCGCGCTTGCGGGGCACCGTCGTCTCGCTGGTCGTCCACTCCCCGGCGGCGTCGGACACGGTGAGCCGGAGCAGCAGTCCGCCCGGTGAGACGTCCTCCCGCACCTGCCTGCGGTGCCACACGAACCCGCCGAGCAGCGCGGCCAGCAGCACGGCACCGGTCACCAGCGCCCACCACCACGCGTCCCAGACCCGGTGCGGCCAGGAGGGCACCGGCGTGACGTCCACCTTCACCAGCTTCGCGGCGAGCGGCTGGGCAGCGTCGTCCGCGTCCGACACCTCCACCCGCGCGGTCAGTTCGCGCGGGCTCAGCTCTCCGCCGACGGTGAGCCGGCCGGCCCGGTCCACGGAGTCGCCGGGGGCCAGCGTGACCTCGGTGAGGGAGAGGGCGACGGCGCCCGGCTGGGTGTCCCGCAGCGAGAGGCGCAGGGTGTGCGGCCGGTCCGAGTCGTTGGACGCCAGCAGCCGGAACGGCACACTGCCGCCGGGGTGCACCTCGGCGTCGTCCACCCGGAGGCCGGCGCGTACCTCCGGGTTGGGCGAGGCGGTGCGCGTCAGGAACGGGCGGTGGTCGGCGGTGAGTCCGACGGCACCGAGCACTCCGACGGCCTTGAGCGCGCCCGTCGCCTGCCGGGGGATCGTCACGGTGCCGGTGAAGCGGCCGTCGTCGGCCTCCTTGTCGCCCCTCTGCCCGTCGTCGGCGAGCGCGAGGTCCCGGGGTGCGAAACCGTCGCCGGTCAGCCGCCCGGAGACCTTCAGCCGGCGCAGGTCCGCCGGGTCGCCGATGCCCTGCTCGTCCCGGGTCTGGAGGGTCAGTTCGACGCGGGCCTTCTCACCCGGCCGGGGCGCGGCGGGCGTCAGGACGATGGAGGAACGCACCGCACCCCGCCACTGCACGGAGACACTGGCCAGCCGCTCCCGGTGACCCTCGGGAGCGTCGAGCCGGACCTGCCAGCGGCCCGGCCGGGGATTGGTGATGCGCAGCGACTCCACCTCGCCGCCGGACCCGGCCGGCGTGAACGTCGAGCCGTCGGACCGGCTGCCGGGCTCGATCTTCCGGCCGCGCGGGTCGTAGTACGTGGCCCGCACCGCGCGGTCGCCCTTGGAGACGACGATGGTGGCGAGCGTCGCCAGCGGGGACAGCGGTACGGAGATGTCCGCCGGCGGGGTGTCCTTGCGCGGCGGGTCGGTGACCAGGCAGCGGGCCCCGGCGAAGGCACGCTGCACGGCGTCGCCCAGGGTCTGGGAGTCCGTCGCCCTGTCCGCGCGGGGGCGGGCCGCGTCGAGGGCGGTGCAGCCGCCCCGATAGCCGCCTTCCGCCATGTCCCGCAACGCGTCCATGTCGAGCTTGTCGCCGAAGCCGAGCGGCCAGATCTGCACCTTGGCGGCGCGGGCCTCGGCCAGCGCCTTGGTCAGCTCGCGACGGCCGTTCTCCTCGCGGCTCTCCTTGTCCGTTCCGTAGGAGGGGCTGTCGCTCACGTCCAGCTTGCCGTCGGTGAGCAGGAAGAGGATGCGCGGGCGGCTGCCGCCGTGTTCGCTCAGCCGGGTCACGCCCTGCCGGATCGCGTTCGGGAAGTCGGTCCCGGTGCCCTGGCCCGGGCCGCGCCGGGCCAGCCGGCGGAGGCAGTCGTCCATCTTCTCCCGGGCCACCGCGTCGAGTGCGGTGGTCGGGCACACCTCGTCCACCGGGCTCTGGTCGTCGTTGTCGGCGCTGGCGAACCCCAGGACGGTCATCCGCGACGCCGGGGAGATCTCCCCGACCGCGATCCGTCCGGCGGCGTCCCGCTCCCGCTCCACGTCGGCCGCGCTCAGACTGCTGGACTCGTCCACCGCGACGGCCAGGTCCACGGCGTCCGTGGCGTCCGACGCGGCCGGGGCGAGCGGCGTGGACGGCGCCGTCCCGCCGAGCGCGGCCGGCCCGAGCAGCAGCAGCGCCAGCACAGCGGCGGTCCGCCGGGCCCCGGACAGCGCCCGGCGTCGGGCGGGCGCTGTCCGGCGCGCCCCGTCCGGCGCGCGGGCGCCGGACGCGGCACGGGCGTCAACCCCATCACGGTGCGTGGCGGTTGCCGTACCGGCGTCGTACGTCGTGCGGGGGTCGGACGCCGTACGTCCCCCTCGTCCCCGTGCCGCGCGCCTCGGGCCGCCGCGCACCGGTGCGGTGTCGTATGCGTCCATGTCGTCCCCCTCAGATGTCATGTGATAGCCGTAGATGTCGGGCGTGCGGGGCCAGTGCGGGCCCGCGTGCGCCCCCGGTGCCGGTGGCCGGTGCCGTCGTCTGCACCCGGCGCGCCGGGATCAGCCGAGCAGCAGCCCGGCGGTCGCCGACAGCGCCCCCGGAACCAGCCAGATCGCTCCCCAGCGGATGCACCGGTACTTCCGGACGAGGATGTGGCTGTGATCCACGGCCTGGGTCAGCAGCCAGGCCGTGACGTCCTCGCCCGCTTTTCCGACCGCCTCCGCCACGCCGCCCGTCCCGGTCGCCGCGTGCACCGCGACGACGTCGGCGAAGAAGGTGATGCCGGGTCCCACCCGCTCAGTTCCGCCGTGCGGAAGCACCGCTCGAACGAGTGAAACGGACCCCGCCAGCCACATCAGCAGTCCTGCCACGACCAGCACCAGCCACAGCACGGAGGGCCGGTCCGGCGGGCGCTGTCCCACCCCCGCCACCAGGGGCGGCACGCTCAGGGTCACCGACAGCAGCACCGACGCCTTGACGTCCGCCCGCCCGGTGTCCTCGCGGACCGTGGCGAGCAGCCGCTCGGCGACGTACCGCGCCTCGGGGAGTGCGGCCGTCGGCGTGCTCGGTGCGGCCGTCATCGTCCGCCGCCCGGGTCCCCGTCCGACGGGTCGCCCCAGATGTCGTCGTCCTCGCCGGTCCCGTCACCGGACCCGGCACCGGACGCGCACTCCGTCGCGGACTCCGCGCGCCCGGCACCTGAGGACGCTCCGCCGTACGCGTGCGCGTAGCCGTGGCCGTCGAGGTGCGCGTACGTGCCGTGCGCGTACGTGTCGTGCGCGTCCCGCACCGCCGCGGGGCCGGTCTCGTACGCGACGACCTCCTGCGGCTCGCCCCACCAGTCGTCCTCCTCCGGGCGCGACGGCCCGGCGGTCCGCGCCGTCCCGCGCTCCGGGGTGTCGTACGCGTCCGCGTCCCCGGCCGCCGGGGTGTCCGGCCAGTCCTGACGGGCCGCTGCGGTCGCGGCCGGGGCCACGGGTGCGGGCGGCAGCGCGGCAAGGGGCTCCAGCGCCGGGGGCGAGAGCTGCCCGGCCGCCTGGCCGGGCAGCACCATCCGGCGGATGTAGGCGTCCAGTTCGGGGGTGTTGACCCGCCCCTCGTGCGCCATCCGGACGAGGAACTCGCGGTTGGCGCGCTGCTCCTCGGCCTGGCTCTCCAGCATCATCTTCACCAGCCGGCCGACCTCGGCGGTGCCGCCGGACGCCATCAGATAGGCGTACTTCTCCGCGTCGGTGCCGTGCGCGATCGCCGCGAATCCCCGGAAGCGGGCGCTCACGCGCTGGGCCTCCGCTTCGTCCTTGCGGGACTGGCTGACGAAGCCGATCTGCGTGCGGTCGGTGCCGACCTCGACGAACACCTTGGTGCGCAGCCCCACCTCCCGGCCGAGGTCGGCCCAGTGGCCCGCCTCGATGTCCTGCCGGACGGCCTGGTTGGCCTCGTGCGCCTGGTCCACGGAGTACCGGCTGGTGACGCCCTGGAGGCGGTCCACGATCTCGGGGCCCAGATCCTCCTCGACGCTGAACAGGCGCTTCTCCACGACCAGCCGGTAGTCGACGACTTCCCAGCGCAGCTTCACCCGGGTCTCGAAGAAGGTCGCCGAGCCGTGCGCGGGCAGCTTCAGCGCGAACGAGGTCGTGTGCCGCCCGCAGGCGACCTCGCAGACACTGCTCGGCCGGGACCACCGGCTGATCCGGTCGCGGTGGTCGGCGCCCCGCGCGGTGATCACGCTGTGCCCGCCGTCCTGGTAGTAGAGCACGGAGGCCACCTGCGCGCCCATGTGCCTGAACCCCCGTCCCTGCACCTTCCGTTCGTGCAGGAACGGCCCGGCCAGGTTCTCCGGGATGACCAGTTCCTCTTCCTGTCCCGCCGTCACCTCTGCTCCTCCCCCCGGCCGCTGCGGCCGCGTCCCGCCGCCGCCATCGCGGCCACCACATGGCGGGCGAAGGCGGCGGTCATCGGTTCCTCCGGTGCGTCCACCATCAACCGCAGCAGCCAGCGCAGCCGTTCGGCGTCCCGACGGTCGCGGATCATCCGGGGCAGCAGCCACAGCAGCGCCTGAAGGATCTCCCCGGGCCGTCCGGTGGTGCCGTCGGCCGGTTCCTCTCCGGCCGCCTGCTCGAACACATAGGTGCGGCCCGCCCGTCCGGGGAGCACGGCGTCCGCCTCGGCGGCCCGCAGCCAGGTCGCCAGCCCCTCTGTCGCGGCCTCGTGCGACAGCCGGTTCGCCAGCGACCGCCACAGCAGGTCGGCCAGCGGCTCGGCCGCGCTCTCCACCGTCACGGCCACGGCCGGCACGAGCGGCCAGTGCCCACGCCGGGCCAGTTCCGCGTCGGTCACCTCGACCGACGCGCGCGGCACCGGCGGCCGTTCGTCCTGCCCGGTCCGGGCGTGCTGTCCGGCACCGCCCGGCTGTCCCGGCACTCGGCCCGCGAGCCGCACTCCACCCGGCCCCCACACCCGGCTGACGGACTCCGGCACGGACGTGGCGGCGTCCTCGGGCGGCGCGCCGGGGCCGTCGCTCTCCTCCGCCTGCCACATGTCGTCGGTCCGCGCGCAGAACAGCCGTACGGCACAGAGCATCGCCAGGTTCAGCTGCTCGGCGGAGCCGTTCTCGGACCACTCGCGCAGCACGGTGGCCGCCTCCCCGGCACGACTGCCGGCCACCAGCCGGGTTGCGCCGTACGAGGCGACGAGCGACTGGGCGCCCTCGTCCCGGCCGCCGATGCGGCACAGCAACTCCATGGCCTGCCGGGTGTCGTCCATGACGCGGCCGGAGCCGAGGGCCAGCGCCGCCGTCCAGCGCAGGGCCGGCACGGGGGCGTCCGCCCAGTCCGCGACCACGCCGCGCACCGCCGACCGGTACGGCTCGCGGCCGGCGGCCTGGGAGAGCGCGGTCGCGGCGAAGAAGCGGCGCCGGGTGTCCTTGGCCGCCGACAGCGGCCGGATCAGCTCCGCGAAGCCGTATCCGAGGTCGGCGGTGGCGAGTTCGCCGGCCACTACGGCGGCGCGCACCCAGACCTGCGGTCGCGGGTCGACCGCCAGCTCGCGCAGCCAGCGCGCCACCGGACCGCGCGCCGCGTGATGCCGGTGCCAGACCTCGGCCAGCACCGAGCCCGCCAGTGCCGTGCCCCGGTAGGCGACCGTGCGGACCGGCACGGGCACCCCGCCCACCGACTCCTCCTCGCCGGTGCGCACCTCGGCCCGACAGGCGGCGAGCAGCCCCTCCAGGTCCTCGGCGAACACCGGCCGCCCGTGCGCCCGCCCGGGTGTCCGTACGGCGAGGATCTGCTGGGCGAGAAGTTCGGCGGCGTCGGCGACCGAGCTGACCGCCTCCCCGTCGAGCACCGCGAGCGCGATCCGGAACGAGGCCTCCCGCACCCGGGCCGCGGCGGTGTCCCCCGGCCCGTCCGCACCGGCCGGGGTGGGCTCGGGCGCCGTGGGCAGCGGGTCGGCGATCCCGGTGAACCACTCGCGGGCCTGGCGGCGGGCGATCTGGCCGCAGGCGTCCAGGAGTGCATCCCGGCTCAGCTCGCCCCGCACATGCCGGGCCACCTGTTCCGCGACCAGCTCGGTCTCCGACGGCCGCAGCGCCTCCGGGAGGATGCCCAGCGCGTCCAGGAACAGCGGGTGCTTCAGGATCTGTTCGCCGCGGCCCAGGGCGTCCGGGTCCGGGCAGTCCGCGAGGTGGCGTACGAGCTGCCATTCCAGCAGTTCCCCGGCGGGTGCCGGCGGGCAGGCCACTCCGTAGCGCCCTGCCAGCAGATGCCCGGCGGGTGAGGAGGGGGAGACGACCAGCACCGCGTACGCCCCCTTCGCGGCGAGCCCCGCGGCCAGCGCATCGAGGTGGAGCTCCTGCGGCGGAGTGAAGTCGTCCGCGCTCTCGGGCACTTGGACCAGCAGACCGCCGCCGTCCAGCACACCCGCCGCCACCGCGCCCGGGTCGGCGGAGAGCAGCCTCAAGTCGGACGGGGCGAGCCGGGTGACGCGGCCCCGGACGAGGACTCCGGTGCCCCTCCGGCCGTCGGGCAGCGCCCCCTCGGGTAGGGGGTCCCCGGCGCCGGGCGCCAGGTCGCGCACGGCGGTGGTGACCTCGTCCAGCAGGCAGAGCCCGGTGGTGAGGCGGCCCGTGCCGGGCGGGCCGCCCAGCACCAGCACCCGGCGCCCGCGCAGCACCCGCTTGAGCGTGGGGTAGCCCGCCGGGGCCCGGTAGATCTGGCGCAGCCGGTCCAGCTCGTCCTCGGGCACGTCCCCGAAGACCGGCGCCGTCGTGTCCCGGGCGCCTATGTAGACGTCGCCGAAGTGGGCGCGGTCGAAGCTGGTCCGGTCGAAGACGCTGCTGTTGCCCCGGATGTCGAACCGGGCCTGCGCTGCGCGCTGGACCCGGGCCGCCGCGCGGGCCTCGCCCGGCACCCCCGAGTCGGCCAGGGGGTCTCGGGTCGCCTCCCGGAAACGCTCCTTCTGCTCCCGCCGCTCCGCGCGCTCGGCCTCGTCCGCCCGGTCCCGGCCGCCGCCGTCCCGCCCCGCCTCCCCGTCGGCGTCCTTGCCGGAACCCCGGCCGGGCCGCCGTTCGCCGTCCTGCCATGCCGGTTCGTCCCCGGCCTGCCACTGGTCCGGCCCCGGGGGAGCGCCCCCGCTGCCTTCGGCTCCGGAACCCCGGGCGCCCTCGAGCTCGCCGTCGTCGCTCAACGTGAGCCCCCTGCAGAGCCGTTGTCATCCCGCGGGCTCCGGCTGTCGGTCGGGGCGTCGCGGTCGGCGTTCCGTCGCCCGCCGTCGGGCGTGGGGCCGTTCGTCGCCCCTCCGTCTCCCGGCGCCCTGTCGCCGCTCGGCCAGTCCTCCGGGGCCGCGCCCGCGCCGCCCCCGAAGTGGACCGGTGCCTGGAAGGTCGCCCGGTCCTGGACGACGTTGGTGCCGCCCTGCACCTTGATGTCCCAGTGGGCACCGGAACCGGTGTCCATCGGCCACGCTTCCGCCTCGGGCGCCCTCCGGCCCCCGTGGGCGGAGGGCCGGCCGGCCGGGGCCGGAGCGGCATGCCCCGGATCCCTCGCCGGCAGGCGGCCCTCCGCCTCGGCTCCCGTGGAGGCGCCGCCCCCGTTCTCCCCCGAAGGCGCGTCCACGGGAAGCGTGTCGAACCCTTCGTCACCCGGCACTCGGGGCCGAGCCTCGCCCGGCACGTGGAACCACGCGGTGACCGGGCCCTCCTTCAGTGCGACCCGGGCCGCGCGGTACGCGGAGGGCTCCACGAACCGCCCGCCGTGCCGGACCACTTCGTGGTGCAGCGAGTCGGAGACCACGAGGACGAGATCGCGCCCCGAGCGCTCCAGCACCGTCCGTGTGACCGGTGAGTCCGCCAGCCGGCAGACCAAGTCCATCGCATGGCCCGACAGTCCTTCCTCGTCGTGCTCCACGGGACCCACGTGCAGTCCGACGCGCAGCCCGAGCCGGCGTGCCAGGTCCTCGTTGCCCGACCGCTGCCGCTGGTGCAGCTCCGCCAGCCAGGTGCCGAGCAGCCGGACCGGTGGGATGCGTGCGTCCACGGCGGCGATGAACCCGTCGCCCCGGTCCTCCAGATGGAGCATGGACTTCGCCACGCCCGTCGCCGCGAAGGACGCTTTGGCCAGGTCGTAGATCCGAGCGCGCATCCGCCGCTTCGCGCCGTCGAGGTAGCTGCCCGAACCTCTGGTGTCTACGCTCATCAAGGTCTTGTAGACGGCTCCGTCAGCCATCTGCCCACCCCCCTGTCGTGCAGTGACCGACCGTCAGCATGGCGGCTCGCGCCGGCCCGCGATGTGGTCGTTTACACATCCGGTGGCATCACATGGATCGCGTGCCGAAAACGCGCGCCTTGCAAGCTGTTCCGTTCTGCTCCCCGCACTCCAACGCAACCGTGCGTAAACCTTGACAAAGGCGCATTTGCGAGGTTATGGGAGGAGGTGCCTGCTGGAGGGACCGGGAACTGGCAGCCGCACGAAAAACCGCTCAGGGCGCCGGGAATCCGATGTTCCCGCCGGCCGCCAGCAGGTGCAGCGCGTCGTGGTCGATCAGCTCGATGCGGCGGGGCCTGGTCCGGACGACACCGGCGGTCCGCAGTAGCCGCAGCGACTTGGCGACGGCCTCGCGGGTGGCGCCCACGGCGTCCGCGAGATCGTGCTGGGCGAACTGTGCGAGCACCGGGAACTCGTCCCCGGGCCCGCCCGCGCCCCGCGTGCCCGCCCGGCCGGAGGCCACCCGCTGAAGTTCCCCCAGTTCCAGCAACCGCCCGGCCACCCGCTGAATGACGGTCAGGGAGGCAAGCGTGCGCCGCTCCTCGTCGGCGGTGCGCAGCCGGGAGACGAGCTGGGCCATGAGCAGCGCCGACACCTCCGGGTCGCGCCCGGCGAACGCACGGAACCGGGTGCCGGGCACCACCAGGGAACGTACCGGACCCAGCGCGGTGACGGTGGCGCTGCGCGCGATCCCACCCAACGCGGCCATCTCGCCCACGAGTTCACCGCGCCGGCGCAGCGCCAGGATCAGTCGGGCGGAAGACCGGTCGGTCGCCGTGGACACCACGGCCCACCCCTCCAGCAGCACCAGAACGTGGTCGCTGTCGTCCTGTTCCAGCAACAGATGCTCGTCCGGCCGGAAGGTCCGCTCGACACTGATCCGGAAGAGATCCTTCCGTGCTTCGGCGCTGAGGACATCGAGAAACGTGCGGTCCTGCACCACCAGAGCCATGAATCCGTCGCTTCCGGCAGAGGCCGGGAATGGTCCGGCCGAGGGGCCCGAGAAGGAATGAAGCGGATGGGACCTGCCACTGTACCCGCGACCCCGTCCGGAAGAGCGGCCTGAGCCCTCCTCGTGGAAACCGAGGGTGCCCGTGTCCCGGCAGCGCCGAAGCGCTGGACCGGCCGCCTCGGGGGAGGGGGCCGGCCCAGCGCTTCGGCGCGTCACCGCTCAGGGCGACTGCCAGCTGTGCGGGGCGTGGAAGGGGTGGGGGCGCCAGGTGGTGGTGCCGGGGGTGGACGCCTGCGCGTCGACGCCGGCCCGGGCGGCACGGCTGAGCAACAGGGCCGCGAGGGCAGCCAGTTCCTCGTCCGTGGCCTGGCCCTTCTCGATGCGGATGGGGGGCGGGGGAGTGAGCATGGGACCTCCGTCACTGTGGGGCGGCCGTGCCGTCACTGAGGGGGGTTGCCGTGCTTGCGGGCGGGGTGGTCGGCGTGCTTGGTGCGCAGCATCGCCAGTGAACGGATGAGGATCTCGCGGGTGTCGGCGGGGTCGATGACGTCGTCGACCAGGCCCCGCTCGGCCGCGTAGTAGGGGTGCATCAGCTCCGCCTTGTACTCCTTGACCAGCTCGGCCCGCGTGGCTTCGGGGTCGTCGGCCTCGGCGATCCGGCGGCGGAAGATGACGTTGGCGGCGCCCTCGGCGCCCATGACCGCGATCTCGTTGGTGGGCCAGGCATAGGTGAGGTCGGCGCCGATGGACTGGCTGTCCATGACGATGTAGGCGCCGCCGTAGGCCTTGCGCAGGATCAGGGAGATCCGCGGCACCGTGGCGTTGCAGTAGGCGTACAGCAGTTTGGCGCCGTGGCGGATGATGCCGCCGTGCTCCTGGTCGACGCCGGGCAGGAACCCGGGGACGTCCAGGAGGGTGACGATCGGGATGCTGAAGGCGTCGCACATCTGCACGAAGCGGGCGGCCTTCTCGCTGGCCTCGATGTCCAGGACACCGGCGAGCACCCGGGGCTGGTTGGCGACGACGCCCACCACCTGCCCGTCCAGCCGGGCCAGCGCGCAGATGATGTTGCGCGCCCAGCGCTCGTGGACCTCCAGGTACTCGCCGTCGTCGACGATCTCCTCGATGACCTCGGCCATGTCGTAGGGCCGGTTGCCGTCCGCCGGGACCAGGTCGGCGAGGGTGTCGCAGCGACGGTCGGGCGGGTCGTCGCACGGCACCGCGGGCGGGTTCTCCCGGTTGTTCTGCGGGAGCAGGGACAGGAGGTAGCGGACCTCCTGGATGCAGGTCTCCTCGTCGTCGTAGGCGAAGTGGCAGACGCCGCTGGTCTCGGCGTGCACGTCCGCGCCGCCGAGGCCGTTCTGGGTGATCTCCTCACCGGTGACCGCCTTGACGACGTCCGGTCCGGTGATGAACATCTGCGACGTCTCGCGGACCATGAACACGAAGTCGGTGAGGGCGGGGGAGTAGGCGGCACCTCCGGCGCACGGGCCGAGCATCACCGAGATCTGCGGGATGACACCGGACGCCCGGGTGTTGCGCTGGAAGATGCCGCCGTAGCCGGCGAGCGCGGTGACGCCCTCCTGGATGCGGGCGCCGGCGCCGTCGTTGAGGGAGACCAGCGGTGCACCGGCCGCGATGGCCATGTCCATGATCTTGTGGATCTTGGTGGCGTGGGCCTCGCCCAGCGCACCGCCGAAAATCCGGAAGTCGTGGGCGTAGACGAACACCGTGCGGCCCTCCACCGTGCCCCAGCCGGTGATCACACCGTCCGTGTACGGCTTCCTGGCCTCCAGACCGAATCCGGTCGCCCGGTGCCGGCGCAGCTGCTCGACCTCGCGGAACGAGCCCTCGTCCAGCAGCAGGCCGATGCGCTCGCGCGCGGTCAGCTTGCCCTTGGCGTGCTGCGCCTCGGTCGCCTTCTCACTCGGGCCGGCCAGCACCTGGCGGCGTATCGTGGCGAGCTCCTCGACCTGGGACCTCATGTCTCCCCCTGAGCGAACGGGACGTCAGTTGCCGAGCCGGCGCAGGCCGTTCATCTGGAGCACGGCGAAGGCCGCGACCACGACCGCCTGGAGCGGGGTCCAGACCGTGCCCACGGTGTTCGGGTCCAGCCAGCCGAAGACCACGGCGGCCACGCTCGCGACCGCCCACAGCAGGTTCGCCTCGATGACCACCTTGGTGGCCGTGGTGGACGGCACCGGACGGGCGGCCAGCACGGCGACCAGCGCGCCGTAGACGGTGAGGAACACGCCGATGCCGCGGAGGAAGCCGCTGTCGAGGCCGAGCAGGTCCCCCACCGGGCCCGCGGCGAACAGGTAGATGAGGCCGTTGCCACCGGTGACGACGGCGTCGAGGCCGAGGAAGAGACGTAACGGACGCGCGGCCTCCGTGCGCCCCTGGGTCGTCACGGCGAGGGCCGGCGACTGGCTCGTGGTCATGTGGTTCTCCAAAGGTCGGGGGGCGGTTTCCACTTCCGATCCGGATCGTTCCAGGCAGTGCTGACCAGCGGCTGACGTGCCGCTTACGCGGCGTCGGGACCGGTGGCCTCAGGTGAGCTGGAGCAAGGGGGTGCGCACCTCGCCGGACAGGGCCGGGTCGTGGGAGAGGATGGCGCTCTCGACCTGCCGCAGCGCGGGGGAGGGCTCGATGCCGAGTTCGTCGGCGAGGTGGCGGCGCATACGGCGGAACACGTCCAGGGCGTCGGCCTGGCGGCCCGCGCAGTACAGGGCGATCATCAGCTGCTCGCAGAAGCGTTCCCTGAGGGGGTGGCTCGTGTGGGTCTCGGCGAGTTCGGCCAGGACGGCGGCGTGGCGGCCGAGCCGCAGTTCGGCGTCGAAGCGGAGCTCCATGGCCCGCATGCGGTACTCCTCGTAGCGGGCGCCGGCGAGCTGGCACAGGGTTCCGCCGGTGAAGCCGCCGAAGACCGGCCCCCGCCACATGGCCAAAGCCTGCCTGAGTAACCGGGCCGCCTCCTCCGGTGAGCCCGAGCCGAGGGTCTCGGCCTGGCGGACCGTCCTGACGAACTCGGCGGCGTCCAGCTCCCCCTCGGCGACCGTCAGGCGGTAGCCCGAGGGGTGGATGGTGACGCGTGAGGTGGTGCGGTCGGGTTCCAGGCCGCGCAGCTTGCGGCGCAGCCGGCTGACGTGGGCCTGCAGGGCGTTGGCCTGGTTGTCCGGGGCGCCCTCGCCCCACATCTCCTCGACCAGCGCCTCACCGGAGACCGACTGGCCCTCGCTGACCAGCAGCGTCTGGACGAGGGTCCGTTGCAGATCGCCGGAGATCTCGGCCGGCCCCGACGCGGTGCGGATCTGCAGTGCCCCGAGGATCGAGAACCTCAGCATGTTTCCCCCTTGGCGATCAGTGCGGCAGAGAGTGGTCGGGGGGCCGGTCGCGGCAGTCCGTCTCTGCGGCCGAGGCCGCGTGGCGGTCTCCCGGCCGGCTTCCGTCCCGGGGTTTCCTCCCGACTTCATCCTGGCACAGAATAATTCCTTTGGGAAGGTATTTTTCTGCTGAACGAGTCCAAGTGATGCCGACAAGGGTGCTGACCTGTGTGTTTGTCGGGCAGTCGAGGTCAAGCGGAAGGGTGGGGTGGGGGCGTCGGACGTGCCTGCGCCCCGGCGCACCGCCTCGTGCCGGGCGGTGCGCCGGGGCGCGTGTGTCCGCCGGCGCGGGGGATCACCGACGGTGCGTGCGGCACCGGGGCCGTGCGGCCGGTGGGGCGGGGCCGCGCCAGAAGCCGGGCGCCGGGGCGTGTGCGATGGGCGGAGAGGGCAGGATTCGAACCTGCGTGGGCTTTTGGGCCCGACCGTGAGATTGCTCTCTGGTCCCCGATGAGCCGCTCCGGGCACCTCTCCTTGTGTGGCCGTTGGTGTGTGGCCGTGTTTTCGCGGAGAGGGCAGGATTCGAACCTGCGTGGGCTTTTGGGCCCGACCGTGAGATCGCTCTCTGGTCCCCGATGAGCCGCTCCGGGCACCTCTCCTCGTTCCCGGCTTCCGGTCTCCCGTGCCGTTCACGAGAACAACATTGGCAGGGTGGCCTGACAAAGCGCTGACGTTTCTCTGACTCGATCCGAGAATTCCCGTCCGGTCTTTTCCCGCACGCGCCCTCGATGCTCTACTCGGGACGACGGAAAACGCTCCCGAAAGGGGAAAACAATGACCGTGACCGCCACGGACAACCCGGTTCTCGAGGCGATACGCACGCATACGTCGAGCGAGAACCCCAGCGCGTTCCTGGCCCTCAACAGCGGAAATGACGTCTTCACACTGCCCGGTGCCGACGGCGTCGTGGTGTACCGCCGCACGGGCCGGTTCGCCGTCCAGTTCGGCGGCCCCTTCGCCGCCCCCGACGCCTACGCCCCTCTACTGGAGGCCTTCCGCCGGCACGTCCGCGACGAGGGCCGCACCCTGGTCGGCATCCAGCTCCAGCGTGCCGACGCCGAGCACTACGCCCGCCGCGGCTTCACCGTCAACCAGGTCGGCGCCTCCTGGGCCGTCGGCCTGCCGGACTTCACACTGCGGGGCACCCGCTTCATGCAGCTGCGCAACAAGATCTCCCGGGCCCGCCGCAACGGCCTGGTCGTCCAGGAGGTCCCCGCCGAGGACTGGCGGGACGCGATCGCCGCCATCGACCGGGCCTGGCTCGGCTCCAAGGGCGGCGCCCAGCAACTGGAGTTCCTGGTCGGCCAGATCGGCGGACCGGCCCAGGCACACCGCCGGCTGTTCACCGGCACCATCGACGGCAACCCGGTGGCGTACATCTCCTACTCGCCGGTGTACGGGGGGCGGGCCGGCTGGATGCACGACCTGAGCCGGCGCGTCCCGGACGGTTCCCCGGGACTGATGGAGGCCATCAACGCGACCGCCATCGAGGTGTTCCGTTCGGAGGGCGTCGAGTGGCTGCACTTCGGCTTCACCCCGTTCACCGGCCTCGACGCCGGCCACGAGATCGACGGCCACAGCCCGGCGTTCCAGTGGCTGATGCACGCCCTGTGGGCCGAGGGGGCCGCGCTGTACCCGGCACAGACCCAGCTGTCGTACAAGCAGAAGTGGGCTCCGGACGTGGTCATCCCGGAGTACGTCGCCTTCGACGGCCCGCAGGCCTCGCTGGCGTCCTTCGCCCACGTTTTCCGTGCCTGCAAGGCGTTCTGACGAGCTGTCACTTGCCGCGCACGCGGCGGGGCACTCCGGACCGACCGTGCCCGCAGCGGGGCCCGGCGTCGCCGTGCGCCCCGGGCCGGACCCTCGCACCGCCCTCCCGCACCACCCGCCCTACGGAACAGGAGAACCAGCGATGAGCGACAACGCACCCGACACCAGCACCGAAGTCCTCCAGCACACCGTGGTCGAGCGGCTGATGGCCGTCATCGGCGCGCCCGACGACGAGGACGTGGCGCGCGACGCGGACGCCGCCGTCCTGGTGCTCGACGACCGTCTGCGCGCCGAGTCCGCCGCCTGAGGGCCGCCGCCGATCAGACCGGCATCAGTGGCACATCAGCGCGGCGCAGCACGCTGGACACGTGTTCGTCCGGTGGTCCCCCGGCGGAGTACCGCACTGTGCTCCGGCGCCTCCGGACCACCGGGCGGGCACGCCCGCGCGTTCCCGACCGCCCGCGGGAGCACTGTCGACTCGCGGCGCCCGCAGGTCCGCGGGGCAGCGGCGCCGCCGCCCGAACCGGGCACTTCTCCCAAGGAGAGCAACGCATGCAGCGTCCGCACACACAAGAAGCCGGGGCAGCAGCCGCCTCCGCGGCCGGCCCGCGCACCGGCGCCTCGGCGACGTTCGCCGAGCTCCTCAAACGCGTCAAGGCGGAAGGTCTCCTCGACCTCGACCCGCGCTACTACGTGGGCCGTCTCGCGCTCAACACCACCTTGCTGCTGATCGGATTCGCCGCGTTCTTCGCCCTGGGCGACTCCTGGTGGCAGCTGCTGACGGCCCTGTGGATGGGGCTGTGCGGCGGCCAGTCGGCGTTCATGTGGCACGACGCCGGACACAAGGCCATGTTCCGCAGCAAGAAGGCCGCCTCCGCCGTCGGCTACCTCCACGCCAACCTCGTCAACGGGGTCAGCTACGGCTGGTGGGTCAACCACCACAACCGGCACCACAGCAACCCCAACCACCTGGACAAGGACCCCGACATCGGCCGGCGCACCGTCATCTTCGACGTCAAGCAGTACCCCAGCCGGCGGGGCACGCAGAAGTTCGTCGTGCGTCACCAGAGCGTGCTGTTCTTCGTGCTGCTCGTCCTGGAGGGCTTCAAGATGCTCCGGACGGCCGTGGTGTCCATCGCGCAGGGCAAGACCAAGCGGCCCGTGCTGGAGTCGTTCCTGATCGTGCTGCGCGCCGCGGTCTACGGCGCTCTGGTCTTCACGGTGCTCTCGCCGGTCCTCGCCGTCGCGTTCATCCTCGTGCAGCACGCCGCGCTGGGCGTCTACTTCGGCATGATCTTCGCCCCGAACCACAAGGGCATGGACGTCCGCGACGGTGAGGAGGAGACCCTGGACTGGCTGGAGCGCCAGGTCCTCACCTCCCGCAACATCCGCCCGAACCCGGTGGTCGACTTCCTCTACGGCGGCCTCAACTACCAGGTCGAGCACCATCTGTTCCCGGCCATGCCGCAGAAGCACCTGCCGCGCGCCCGGGAACTGACCCGCGCCTACTGCGCCGAGCGCGGGGTGCCGTACCACGAGGTCGGCTTCTGGGCGTCCTACCGGGAGGTCGCCTCCTACCTGCACGAGGTCAGTGAGCCGGTACGGGCCGGGACCGTGGAGGAGGAGATCAGGCGCCGGGCAGCCCAGGCGGCCTGACCCGCCCCGCGCCCCTCGGTCGCCGCCGGTCCGGGACTCCCCCCACGCTCCGGTCCCGCACGGCCCCCGCACCCCCCACGCGTCCACAGCCCGGCCCCGGGCCGCACGCCCGGGCCCGCCGTCGGCCCGGGCGGTTGCCTCACCGGAGCCCCTGAGATCCAGGAGTCCAAGGAGAGCCTCCCCATGTCCCAGACCACCACGGTGACGGGCGGTGTCACCGCTCCCGCCGCGATCGGGGTCCGCCTGGACCGCATGCCGATCACCCCGATGCACCGAAGACTCACCATGGTCATCGGCATCGGCCTGCTCTTCGACACGTTCGAGAACAACCTCTCGGGCACCATCGCCAAGGTGCTCCAGAGCGACTTCGCCTTCGGGGCGACCGAGCTCAAACTCGTCCTGGCCTCGGTGTTCATCGGCCAGTTCATCGGCTCGCTGGTGCTCGGCCGGATCGCCGACCGGTTCGGCCGGCGCCGGGCCTTCCTGATCAACCTCGCCCTCTACTCGGGCTTCTCCCTGCTGGGCGCCTTCTCGCCGAACGCCGTCTGGCTGATCGTCACCCGCTTCATGGCCGGCGTCGGCATCGGTGCCGAACAGGTGCTGTCCGACTGCTACCTGGCCGACGTGCTGCCCGCCAAGCGGCGCGGCCGGTACATCGCCTGGGCCTACACCGTCGCCTTCTGCGGGGTGCCCGCCGTCGGCTTCGCCGCGCTGTGGCTGGTGCCGCTGTCCCCGCTGGGCATCGACGGCTGGCGCTGGCTGTTCGTGATCGGGTCGCTGGGCTCCGCCGTGGTGTGGGTGCTGCGGCGCCGGCTGATCGAGTCGCCGAGGTGGCTGGCCGCCCAGGGCCGCACCGAGGAGGCCGAACTGCTGGTGGCCGAGATGGAGAGGCAGGCCTACCCGGACCGTCCCGCGACGGTTCGCCCGGTGGCCGCGGACACCGCCGGACCGGAGGAACCGGCCGCGGTGCGCCACCGTGTGCGCGACGTGTTCGGCCGCGGCATGCGGCGCCGCACGGTGGTGCTGTGGATCTTCTGCGTGCTGTCCGTGGTCGGCTACTACGGTTTCGGCACGCTGGCCCCCCAGATCGTCGCGGCCAAGGGCTACGGCATCGTCGCGGGCATCGGCTTCACCGCGCTGTCCTTCCTGGGCTACCCGGTCGGTTCCGCGCTGGCCCTGCCGATCGTCGACCGGTTCGAGCGCCGGACGCTGGTCGCGGCCTCCGCGGCGGCGATGATGGTGGCCGGCCTCGGCTTCGCCTACGCCGGATCCCCCGCACTCATCGTGGCGTTCGGCTTCGTCTACACCCTGTGCAGCAACGTCTTCTCCAGCGTCTCGCACGTGTACCTCTCCGAGCAGTATCCGACCGCGATCCGCGCCACCGCGTCCGGCGTCGCCTACTCGCTGTCCAAACTCAGCGCCGCCGCGCTGCCGTTCGTCCTGCTGCCGGTCCTGGACGCGCACGGTCCCGGTGCCCTGTTCGGGGTCATCGCCGCGGCGATGGCGGCCCTGGCGGCGACCGTTGTGCTGCTGGGCGAACGCACCACCGGGGCTCCGGTCGACGGCGTCCCCGGCCCCCCGACCACCCCTGTGACGAAGAGGAGCTGACGATGGCCTACGTCATCGCGCTGCCCTGCGTCGACGTCAAGGACCGCTCCTGCGTCGACGAGTGCCCCGTGGACTGCATCTACGAGGGCCGCCGGGCCCTGTACATCCACCCCGACGAATGCGTCGACTGCGGCGCCTGCGAACCCGTCTGCCCCGTCGAGGCGATCTACTTCGAGGACGACGTGCCCGCCGAGTGGGGCGACCACGCCGCCTCCAACGCCGACTTCTTCGCCGAAGTGGGCTCGCCCGGTGGTGCCTCCGCACTCGGCGCCCTCGGCCACGACTCCCCGATGGTGCGGGCCCTGCCCGAGGCGGTGACCCGGACATGAGCGGACTCCTCGCAGGCAAGCGGATCCTGGTGACCGGCGTCGTCACGGACGCGTCCATCGCCTTCCACACGGCCCGCATCGCCCAGGAGGAGGGTGCCGAGGTCGTCCTCACCGGCTTCGGGCGCCTCTCCCTGATCGAGCGCGTCGCCGGACGGCTGCCGAAGCCGGCCCCGGTGCTCGAACTCGACGTCACCGACCAGCGGCAACTGGACGGCCT
The DNA here is from genome assembly GCF_042733745.1 of Streptomyces sp. NPDC059696. Taxonomy (NCBI): domain Bacteria; kingdom Bacillati; phylum Actinomycetota; class Actinomycetes; order Kitasatosporales; family Streptomycetaceae; genus Streptomyces; species Streptomyces sp. NPDC059696. The sequence goes on along the minus strand of NZ_JBHWFG010000040.1, from coordinate 27,423 downwards.
CCCCGACCGCATCCGCGAGCACACCGACACCCTGGACGGACTGGTGCACTCCATCGCCTACGGGCCGCAGGGCGCCTTCTCCTTCCTGGACGGCGACTGGGACGACGTGTCGACCGCCGTGCACGTGTCGGCGTACTCGCTGAAGTCGCTCACCACGGCCTGCCTGCCGCTGATGGAGCGGCGTGGCGGCTCGGTGGTCGGGCTGACCTTCGACGCCGCGGTCGCCTGGCCGCGCTACGACTGGATGGGCGTCGCCAAGGCCGCCCTGGAGTCGACCAGCCGCTACCTCGCGCGGGACCTGGGCGGTCGCGGCGTCCGCTGCAACCTGGTCGCGGCGGGACCGCTGCGCTCCATGGCGGCCAAGTCCATCCCCGGGTTCGCCGACCTCGCCGGGGTCTTCGAGCACCGGGCCCCGGCGGGCTGGGACCCCACCGACCCGGAGCCGGCGGCCCGCGGGGTCGTCGCCCTGCTGTCGGACTTCTTCCCGCGCACCACGGGGGAGATCGTGCACGTCGACGGAGGGGTGCACATGATGGGCGCCTGAGCTCCGGGCCGGGCGCGGCGAAAGGGGCGGGAGCGGGTCGCGGACCCGGCTCCCGCCCCTTAGGGGTCCTTTCACTATGCCCGTCCGGGTCGCGCGGCCTGGCACCGCACCTCGCCGCGTTGCCGAAACGCCCACGTGGCTCCTCCCCCGAGCTCTCGGCTTCGCTCGAGCAGGGGGCGCCCCCATCGAGGGCGCCCCGGCGTCTTGCGATGCACGGCACCAGACCACGCGACCTGATCGGACGCCCATAGTGAAAGGACCCCTTTCGCGGTGGCGCCCGCCGGCGCCTACGCGGTGTCCCCGCCCGGCAGGATCCGGCGGAAGCCGGTGTACGGGACGAGGGCCTCGGGCAGCACCACCGAGCCGTCCTCCCGCAGGCCCTGCTCCAGCAGCGCGGCGACCGTGCGGCCGATCGGCAGCGCCGAGCCGTTCAGCGTGACCGCGGGCGTCCTGCTCCCGTCGGGCCGCTTGACGCGGATGTCCGCGCGACGCGCCTGGAAGGTGCCGCAGTCGGAGACCGAGGAGATCTCCCGGTAGGAGCCGCTGCCCGGCAGCCACACCTCGACGTCGTACGTCATCCGGGCGGAGAAGCCGAGGTCACCGGCCGGCAGCAGCACCACGCGGTGCGCCAGTTCCAGGCGCTTCAGGCACTCCTCGGCGTGGTTCACCATGAGTTCGAGCTGTGCCGGGGCGTCCTCGGGGGCGCACACGCGCACCAGCTCCACCTTCTCGAACTGGTGCAGCCGCAGGATGCCGCGGGTGTCCCGGCCGTACGCCCCGGCCTCCGCCCGGAAGCACGGTGTGGCGGCGGTGAAGGCCAGGGGCAGCGAGCGGGAGTCCAGGAGCCGGCCGGCCACCAGATTGGTCAGCGGGACCTCGGCGGTGGGGATCAGGAAGAGCTCCCGCTCACCCACCTGGGTGCGGAACAGGTCGTCCTCGAACTTGGGCAGCTGCCCGGTCCCGGTCATGGTGTCGCGGTCGACCAGGAACGGCACCGACTGCTCGGTGTAGCCGTGCTCGCGGGTGTGCAGGTCGAGGAAGAAGTCGCGCAGGGCCCGCTCCAGTCGTGCCCCGGCCCCGCGGGCGACCGAGAAGCGGGCACCGGACAGCCGGGCCGCGGCCGGGCCGTCGAGGATGCCGAGGGCCTCCCCGATGTCGGCGTGGTGGCGGGCGCCGTCCGCCGGACGAGGAGCGGGACCGCCCCGGCGTATCTCCACGGCCTCCTTCTCCGAGTCGCCGTCCGGGACGGCGTCCAGAGGGATGTTGGGGACGGAGAGCAGCAGCTCGGTCAGGTGGGCCGCGGCCGTGCGGGCGGCGGCCTCGGCCTGCTGCACCTCGGTCCGCAGCGCCCGGGCGGACGCCTTCTCCTCCTCGGTCGGCGGGCCGGAGCGGCGGGCCCTGGACGTGCGGTTCAGCTCGGTGCGCAGCCGGGTCACCTCGGCCTGCGCGCCGTTGCGCTCGCGCAGGGCGTCGGCCAGCGCGGCCGGGTCGAAGTCGTGGCGGCGGCGCGCCAGCCGCCGTACGGCCTGCGGCCCGTCCTTCAGCAGTTCTTGGGGATCGTGCACGGTGGACTCCTGACGTGGGGCGGGGTGGCGCCGTGCGGCCGGGTGCCGCACGGGAACAGCCGCCCGGCGGAGGTGCTCCGCGGGCGGCTGCCGTACGTGTCCGGGCCGTTCAGGCCGGGGCGATGGCCAGGGCCGTGTTCTGGCCGCCGAAGCCCAGGGAGTTGCTCAGGGCGAGGTCGATGGGCATGTAGGTGGCGGTCTGGGCGAGTTTGATGTCGATCCTGGGGTCGGGCATGACGAGGTTGGCGGTGGGCGGTACGACTTCGTGCTCGACGCTCAGCACGGTGAAGGCGGCCTCGACCGCCCCGGCCGCTCCGAGCAGGTGTCCGGTGACTCCCTTCGTGGACGTGACCAGCGGGTCCCCGCGCAGGGTCCGGCCGATCATGCGGGCTTCCGCCAGGTCGTTCAGCGGTGTCGACGTGCCGTGGGCGTTGACGTGCTGGACGTCGTCCGGGTCCGCGCCCGCGTCGGCGAGCGCGGCGCGGACGGCGGCCTCGATGCCCGCGCCGTCGGGGTGCGGCGACGTCATGTGGTGGGCGTCGGCGGTGGCGCCGTAGCCGATGATCCGGCCGTGCACATGCGCGCCGCGGGCCCGGGCGTCCGCCACCCGTTCCATGACGAGGATGCCGGCGCCCTCCCCGGCGACGAAGCCGTCCCGGTCGGCGTCGAACGGCCGGGACGCGGAGGCCGGGTCGTCGTGCCGCTTCGACAGCGCCCCCATCTGGGCGAAGCCGGCCATGACCAGGGGGGTGACCATGGCCTCGCTGCCGCCCGCGAGGACGATGTCGCAGCGGCCGAGGGCGAGCAGGTCCCGGGCCGTGCCGATGGCGGTCGCGCCCGAGGCGCAGGCGGTGGCCACCACCAGGTTGGGCCCGGTCGCCCCGAACTCGATGGCCGTCTGCCCGGCCAGCATGTTCGGCAGCTGCATGGGCAGCAGCAGCGGCGAGACCCGGTCCGCGCCCTGCTCGCGCAGCACGTGGTGCTGTTCCTCGACGGTGCCCGGGCCGCCGTCCGCGCAGCCCAGCACCACGCCCACCCGCGCCCCGTCCCACGTCTGCGGATCGAGGCCCGCGTCGGCCACCGCCTCGTGCGCGGCGACCAGCGCGAACTGGACGAACCGGTCCAGGCGATGGGCCCGCCGCGCGCTCAGCAGGCGCTCGGGGTCGAAGCCGGGCACCCGGCAGGAGATACGTACGGGGTTATCCGTCAGCAGCGGATCGAGGGCGGCGGCCGGCCTGCCGTCGCAGACCGCCGCCCAGCTCGGCCCGACCCCGATACCGCCCGGGGTGACCAGGCCGAGCCCGGTGACGGCGATGTCCATGCCCGCCATCAGACCTTCGCACTCCGCTCCTCCATGAGCCGGACCATGTCGGCCACGGTTTCCGCCTCCAGCAGGTCGTCGTCGCTGACGTCCAGGCCGAGCTCGGACTTCAGCAGCAGCGACAGCTCCACCACGGCCAGCGAGTCCAGCTCGATGTCCTCCCGGGTGGCCTCCGGGGTGATGGCCTCGGGCGACACCTTGAGCTTGTTGGACAGGATTTCCTTGAGCTGCTCCAGCATGTCGGTTCCTTTCGACAGTTCTCTCGAAGGCGCAAGCGCCCGTTCTCCGCTGTGTCGGACAGCGCTTGGTGGAGGGGCCGGCCCGGGCCCCGCTTGTGACGGGACGTCAGATGGTCTGCACCTCGGGCCAGACCAGCGTGGTCGCGCCCCAGGACAGCCCGCCGCCGAACGCGGTCAGCAGCAGCCGGTGCCCGGCGGTGAGCCGTCCGTCCGCCGCGCTCTCGGCCAGCAGCAGCGGCAGGGAGGCGGCGCCGGTGTTGCCGACCCGTGCGATGTTGCTCAGCCGCCGTTCGCCGGGGATGCCGAGCCGCTCCGAGACCGCGTCCAGGATGCGGGCGTTGGCCTGGTGCGCGGCGAACCGGTCGACGTCGCACGGCCGCCAGCCGGCCCGCTCGGCCGCCTCGGTGGAGGTGGCGGTCATCCGCTCCACCGCATGCCGGTAGGTGTCGCGGCCCACCATCCGGAAGAAACGGTCCTCCGGTGCGGGCTCCCGGCCGGACGACCGCTGCCGCGACCCTCCGGCCGGCACCTCGATCAGATGGCTCAGCCCGCCGTCGCTGCCCAGCACGAGCGGGCCCACCGCGCCCGGCTCCTCGGGGGAGCCCGCCCGCAGCAGCACCGCGCCCGCGCCGTCCGCGAAGATCACCGCCGTGGTGCGGTCCTCGGGGTTGATGATCGTCGTGAACGCGTCCGCGGCGATCAGCAGCACCCGGTCCGTCACCCCGGCGGCGATCAGGCCCGCCGAGCTGGCCAGGCCGTACAGGAAGCCGGAGCAGACGGCGGCCACGTCGAAGGCGGGCACCTCGCCGAGTCCGAGCCGCGCCGCGACCTGCGGCGCGGTGGCCGGGCACGGCTGGTCCGGGGTGGTGGTGGCCAGCACCACGGCGCCCGCCCGCTCGTCCCCCGCCGACTTCAGCGCCCGCAGGCCCGCCTCGACCGCCAGGTCGCTGGTCGCCGTGCCCGGGGCGACCACGCAGCGCCGGGCGATCCCGGTGCGCGAGCGGATCCACTCGTCCGAGGTGTCCAGGCGCCGGGCCAGATCCTCGTTGGTGACCACGTCGGGCGGGACGTACGACCCGATCCCGCAGATCACGGCGGCCCGTCCGGTGCTCACGCGCCCGGCTCCGGACTGCTGAGGACCTCCAGGGGCAGGCCCATGTAGGCCATCCGGGCCTCGGCCATCTCGTCGGTCCACCGCTCGGCCATGTCGTAGCGCTGCTCGGGAGTGGTGTCGAGCATCCGCACGCCGGGCCAGATCTCGTAGTCGCCGATCCGGTCGGCGTGCCGGAGCATGCCCTCCTGGAACAGCTCCTCGCGGTGGATCACGAACTCCCGGTCGGGGATCTCGTCCCACAGCCGCACACCGGCCCGCAGGATCTCCAGCAGACGCGGACGGTACTCGGGGTGCGCCGCCACGTGGTCGCGCAGGATGGTGCTGGCCACCGTCAGATGGCGGATCTCGTCGATCGCGGTGCCCCGGGAGATCTCGCCGGTGGCCGGGGACAGGGGAGTCCACTTGCGTTCGCTCAGCTCGGCGGCCGGCGCCAGCACGCCCTCGATGACGATGGCGAACACGGCGACACCGCCGGGAAAGTCGGCCTGGTCGCGGACGATGTCGAGGGTGAAGTCGACCACCGGGTCCAGCACCCGGGCGCGGTAGTCCCGGGCCATCTCGTCGATGCTCTTCAGAAGCGTGTCGGCCGGGACGCCCAGTTCCACCAGGTGGTTGCGGAACACCCGGGCGTGCCGTGCCTCGTCGAGCAACTGGGTGGCGTAGAACTCCATCTCGGGGATGCCGGGCGCGATCGACACGTAGTGGCCGAGCAGCCGGGTGGCCAGCTCCTCGGACAGCCCGCGCAGGCCGAACTCCAGCACCAGCGCCTCGCGCAGCGGGCCCGGCTCCTTCAGGAAGTCCGGGACGATCGCGTCGTCGTGGTGGCCGGTCACACCGCGGTCGCGCAGCGTGCCCTGGGCCACCGAGGTGATCCAGTAGGCGAGGTCGCACTCCTCGGGACCGAGGGTGAGTTCCTTCGCCCCGTCCAGCAGACCGGGCGCCTTGTCCCAGTCGGCCTCGGGGGCCACGATTACCTTGGACTGCGTCATGACGCGGCGGCCTCCTTCGCCGGGTGCAGGGTGCCGGCGTGCAGGCGGCCGGCGTAACTCAGCAGGGGGAGCCCTTCGTCCGCCCTGGCGCGCACGACGTGGCCGAGCAGCAGCTCGCTGTCGCCCGCGGCGTGGGCGGAGTGGAAGCGGCAGGTGTAGTGGGCGAGCGCGCCCGCGATGAGCGGGGCCTGCGCGTACGGGTCCGCCGTCCAGGCCAGCCCCGCGAACTGGGCGCTGCCGTCGGGGCGCCCGCTGTCGGCGAACCGGCGGGCCACCTCCGCCTGGTCGCCGCCCAGCACGTTGATCGCGAACCGGCCCTCGGCGGCGGCCCGCCGCGCGAAGGACGACCCGGCCCGCAGCACGACGCCGACGAGCAGCGGCTCCCGCGAGACCAGGGTGACGGTGCTCGCGGTGGTGCCGTGCATCCGGCTCTCCGGGCCGGTGGTCAGCACCGACACCGGGGACGCCAGGTGGTAGAGCGCCCGGCGCCGTTCGGCCGGGTCCTGGCGGACGGGCCGGCGCGTGCGGGGGCCGGTCGCGGTCGCTGTCGCGGTCGCGGTGCTCATCGCAGCGCCTCCGCCTGCCTGGCCTTGGACTCACCGGCCGCGGCGGCCTGCGCCGGGGCCTCCTGCGCCACGGCGGCGTCCGCCCGCGGCGCCGGCTTGCGGACCGGGACGTGCCCGACCGGCACCGGGTCCGTCACATGCCCGACCGGCTTGGGGTGCGGCAGGCCCAGGTCGTCCAGGAGCCGCAGGTAGCCGGGCTGGCGGACCGGCTCGAAGGGCAGCGCGAAGGACTTCATGAAATTGCCGAACAGCCCGCGGTCGCCGAAGAGATGGAAGGGCAGCACCAGCAGCGCCCACTCCGGCTTCACCAGCCAGCACCACAGCGCGGCGACGGCGGCCTGGGTGATGAGGCTGTGCATCACGTTGTACAGGACGTAGTACGCCTTGTGGATCGGCCGTCCGCCACTGCGCCGGAACGCGATCGCGCCCGGGATGTAGCCGATCAGGTCGATGTAGAGGAAGAGGGCGATCGCCGGCAGCCAGCGGATCTCACCGAAGTGGGCGATCATCAGGCCGGTGGTGACGGCGAAGCCCACCAGGTACTCGGCGCGGTGCAGCGAGTACGTGCGCGGTGTCTCGAACGGGTTTGCCTGGTCCATGGTCAGCAGCTCCCTGATGCGCTAGGCGCCGACCGCGGCGGGCGTGGTGAGTTCTATGCCGCCGCTGATGCGCACGGCGGGGAACAGACCGGTCAGCGCCCAGGCCACGGTCTCCTTGATGACCCGCTCGGCGATCGGGTCGAGGATGCCCTCCAGACTCGGGATGCCGAAGTCGAAGTCGGCGTCGAAGCGGACCGCGACGTCGTCACCGTCCTGCGTCACCGCCCAGGTCCCGGAGAAGGAGTCGAAGTCCCCGTCGGACTGCTCGAAGCGGATCTCGCCCTGCTCCGGCAGCACGGTGTCGTCCTCGGTCCAGCGCAGCAGGCCGCTGCGGAAGTGCAGCTCCCAGCTGGAGGAGGCGGCGGGGTCGGGGTAGGCGGCGTGCACCGTGGTCGCGTTGACGTGGGGCGCCAGGTCCGGGTACCGCTCCCAGCGCCGTACGGCGTGCAGGACCGTCTCGGCCTGCTCCCCGGGTATCAGAGCATCGAGTTCGACGTGCCTCACGATCAGTTACCGCCTTCCGGCATCTTGGCCGCGCCCCGTACGAGGTCGCGGGTGGCCAGGTCGAAGGAGTTGAGGAGGAAGTCCACGTCGCTGTCGCCGAGCACGGCGGGCGGGGTGAACCGCACCACCGAGCTGCCGTTCATCGAATGGTTGGCGACCACGCCGTGGTTGAACAGTTCGATCAGCAGCTCGCCGGCGAGTCCGGCCTCGACGAGCTCGACGCCGATCAGCAGGCCCCGTCCGCGCACGTCCACCACGAGGTCGGGGATGTTGCGGCGCGCGATCTCGGTGATCGCCGGCAGCAGCCGGGCGCCGAGGTCCAGCGCCCTGGTGACCAGACGCTCCTCCTTCACGGCCCGGATGGCGCCCTGGACCGCGGCCATCAGCACCGGCTGCCCGGAGAACGTGGCGGTGTGGACGTAGGGGTCCTTGTCGAAGGGACGGAAGGCCTTGCGGGTGGCGACGGCCGCCGACACCGGCATCACCCCGCCGCCGAGCGCCTTGCCCGCGAGCAGGACGTCCGGGACGACGCCCTCGATGTCGGCGCCCCACCACTCGCCGAGCCGGCCGAAGCCGGACTGCACCTCGTCGAGGATCAGGAAGCCGTCGTACTCGCGCACCAGGGTCTCGACGCGCTTGAGGTAGCCCTTCGGCGGGATGATCACACCGCCCTCGCCCTGGACCGGTTCGAGGATGACGCACACCTCGCCCGGGTGGGCGGCGAGTTCGGCCTCCAGGGCGTCGGCGTCGCCGAAGGGCAGGTGCAGGAAGTCGGGCACCAGCGGGCGGAACGGCCGCTGGTAGACCTCCTTGGCGGTGGCCGACAGCGCGCCGAGGGTCTTGCCGTGGTAGCCGCCGCGCATGGAGACCGTGCGCTTGAAGCCGCCCGCGCGGGCCAGCTTCAGGCCGGTCTCCACCGCCTCCGCCCCCGACAGGGCGAAGTGCACCCGGTCCAGACCGGGCGGCAGCACCGAGACCAGTGCCTCGGCCGCGCGGGCCACGGTGGGCTCCAGCAGGATGCGGGTCGCGGTGGGGTGGGTGCGCAGCTGGCGCTCCACCTCCTCCATCACGATCGGGTGGCGGGCGCCCATCACGAACACGCCGTAACCGCCGGCGTTGAGGAAACGCTCACCGTCGCTGGTGGTGAGCCAGGCGCCCTCGGACGCGACTTCCATGTGGCTGCCGAACAGCTCGGCGAGCGTGGCCCGGCCCTTGCTCAGATGCGCGCGGTACAGGCCGAGGACCTCTGCCTCGGCGTCGGCGGACGAAGCCGCCGGGGATTCCTGGACGACGGTCACGTGTGGCTCACTCCAAGGGGTCGTGGGGTCGTGCGGACAGGACCGGGCCCGTGCCGCGGCCGGGGCCCTGTCCGGCCGCGGCTGTGGTGCCGTGACCGGGTCTTCACCGGCCGGCGGACCGTCCCGGCCGCGGCCCTAGGCGAGGACGAGCTGGCCGCCGTCGAACCAGCGCAGCAGCGGCTCGGCCGCGGCGGTGCGCGACGGCGGGTGGAAGGCGAGGGCCCGCAGCGCCGCCGCGGCCTGTGCCGGACCGGAGCCGCGGATGAAGTCCAGGCCGCCCAGCAGCTCCAGGGCGCGGGAGGCGATGTCGGGCAGGGCGTTCTGCACGGCGTACCGCGCCACCAGTACGCGGGCCACCGACTCCTCGTCACCGGGCTCCGGGCCGGTCGCCCGCGCGACGCCCTCCAGCAGCGCGACCGCGGTCTCCATGTCCACGGCGAGGGAGGCTCGCTCCGCCACGCTGCCGCGCTCGCGCTCCAGCACCTGCTCCACCAGCGCCAGCGCACCACCCGCGTACCCGGCGGAGATCAGCAGCTCGAACCAGACGAACCCGGCCGACTGGAGGTCGTCGAGGCGGTGCGGATCGTCGGCGCCGGCCCGCACGACCATGCCGGCCGGCACGAACACGTCCTCCAGCCGCACCTCGTCGCTCTCCGCGCCCGCCAGCAGGTCGTTGCCCCAGAACGGGTGCACGGTCAGGCCGGGCGCGTCGGCCGGCACCAGGGCGAGCGCCAGCTCCGGCTCGCCGTCGTCGCCGTGGATGGCGACGCTCGCCGTGAGCAGGCTCATCGAACGGGACAGGCTGCACGGCTTCTTGGCGCCGGTGAGCAGGAACCCGTCGCGCACCGGGCGGGCGGTCACGGCCGGCTTGAGGATGTTCTGCGCCGTCCGGCCCTCGGCCCAGCCGGACGCCATCACCTGCTGGTCGGGCACGACTCGGCGCAGCAGGGCCGTCTGCTCGTCGGTCAGCCGGCCCGCCTTGACGGCCAGCGAGTACAGCATCGCGACGGTGAAGTGGTGCATCGACACGGCCGCCACCAGCGACGGGGACACGGCGCCCAGGGCCAGCTGGACCCGCAGCGCCTCCAGGGCGTCGGCGCCGTGGCCGCCGTACTCCTCGGGGATCAGCAGACCGACCCCGCCGTGGATGCGGAACAGGTCGATCACCGGGCTGCCGGGCCGCTCGCGCTCGGCGTACGGGATCTGGTCCAGCTCCTTGAGCAGACCGGGGTGGAAGCGCTCGCAGACGGAGCGCGCGAGGTCGAGGGAACGCAACGGAAGCCTCCAGCGGAAACGGCGGGGTTCAGGGACGCAGGGCGGTCAGGCGCCGAACACGGCGTCGTACGGGCTGACGCCGCGGGCGATGCTGACGCCCTGCACGTGGGAGGTCTTGAGCATCGGGTAGTTGGCCTCGCCGAAGGCGCCGCCGGTGCGGCCGGTACCGCCGTGGCTGGGCAGATAGGGCAGGAAGCCGATGTGGGAGTCGTTGACCTTCAGCAGGCCACCGTTGACGACCCGTCGCACGAAGGTCTCGATGACGTGGTCGGACCGCGACCACAGGGAGTTGCGCAGCCCGTAGTCGTTGCTGTTGACGAAGCGCAGGAACGCCTCCAGGAGGGCGTCGTCGTCCTCCCGCTCGGGAACCACGATCGGCACCAGCGGGAAGAACGTCTCCTCGCGCACCACGTCGTAGGTGCGCGCCCGGTCCAGGCCGTCCACGCGCACCACCGTCGGCTGGAGGAAGACCCCCGTCTCCGAGGGCGTGCCGTCCAGTTCGGTGCGGTGGCCGCCGGTGACCAGCTCGGCGCCGTTGTCCAGCGCCTGCCGCAGCAGCCGGAAGAACCGCTCGCTGCGCCGCACCGGCGACAGCAGCACGTCCTCCTCCTCGGGCAGGCCCGGCCGGATGCCCTTGACCTGCTCCTTCACCTCGGCGATCAGGCTGTCCGCGACGTCCGGGTGCACCAGCACGTAGTTGGGCACCATGCAGATCTGGCCGGAGCCGTAGAAGGCCTCGGTGATGGCCTCGGCCGCCCACGTGATGTCGGCGTCCTTCCACACCACGATGCCGTCGTTGCCCGCCAGTTCGAGGATCGGCTTCTTGCCGTGCGCCACGCACTGCTGCTCGAAGCGCAGGCCCTCCTGGCTGCCGCCGATGTAGAAGATGTCGTTGATCAGCGGGTCCGCGATCCAGCGGTCCATGGTCTGCTTGGGGTTGCTGCACACCGCGTTGAGCACCCCGGCGGGAGCGTCCATCTCCTCCAGCAGCGGTGCCACCACGTCCCGCAGCAGCCACATGGTGCTCAGCGCGATGCTGCGCGGCGCCCGCACCACCACCGCGTTACCGGCCATCAGCGCCAGCACGCACAGGGCGGCGCTCGGCAGGGGCGCGTTCTGCGGCGGGTTGAAGGCCACCACACCGTCGGGCTGGCGGTGCAGCACCAGCGTGCGGCCGGCGTACTCCTTCTCCACCCGCATCTGCTTGGTGTACCAGCGCAGGGAGCCCGGGGAGTAGATCTGCAGCAGGCAGCTCAGCTCCCAGCGGGCCAGCTTGACCGGGTGGGATTCGGCGACCAGCATGCGCAGGAACTCGTCCTGGTGCTTGATGAGTTCCTCGCGGAACCGCGTGCCCAGCCGCATCCGCCGCTCCAGCGGCACGGCCGCCCAGTCGGGTGCGGCGGCGGCCGCGGCCTGCGTGGCCAGGTCGATGGACGCGTCGTCCGCGATCGCGCAGCGCCCGACGACGTACGGGTGCCTGGCCGCCTCCGACTCCGGGTCCTGCTCCAGGGCGCGCTTCAGGCTCACGCTGGTGAACACGTCTTCCAGCAGGGACCGGCCGCTGACGGTGTACACCCATCCGTCACCCGCGACGTCCTTGCCCGCGATGTAGAGGTCGTAGCTCTTGATATCGGAAGGTGCCTCGGCACTCTCCTCCTGCGCGGCTTCGCGAAGCATCTTCAGCCTTTCACCTTTGGCGAGCGGATTTTTCGAAGCAGTGCGAGCGTGGCAGCGGAATCTGACCCGGCGCTGACAGGGAGCTGATTCAGCCAAGCCGGCCCCGTCGTCCGTCAGTGGGGCGTCAGCCTGCGCTGCTTGCATGACCGCATGCCACCCGTCGACAGCACTGTTCAGCGCCTGCGCGATCTGCCGCGCGCCGAACTCGCCGAAGAAATCGAGTCGATCGTCCTGAAGAAATTCAGGGCGGTTCTCCTCATGGACGAATCCGAGGACCTCCCGCTCGACATCAGCTATTTCGATCTCGGACTCACCTCACTGCGGCTGACCGAGATACGGCAGAGCCTGGAGCGGCTCCTTGATCTCTCCATCAACGTCAGCGTGCTCTTCAACGAGCCGACGATCGCCCATCTGGTGGACCACCTGACCCAGGCCGTCCAGGACAGTTCCTCCCAGGAAAGCTAAGGAGTCCCTCCATGCCGCGTGCGGAATCCCAGCAGCCGCCCGAGCCGGTCGCGATCGTCGGAATCGGTCTGCGATTCCCCGGCGGCAGCACCTCGCCCGACGAGTTCGACGCCTTCCTGCGGGAGGGGCGCAGCGGGATCGGCCCGATCCCGCAGGACCGGTGGGACGTGGCCGCGTTCACCCCCGAGACCCCCGAGGACAAGGGGAAGATCCACACCACCGCGGGGGGCTTCCTCGACCGCGTGGACCTCTTCGACGCCGCCTTCTTCAACATCTCCCCGAAGGAGGCGCGCTACATGGACCCCCAGCAGCGCCTGCTGCTGGAGACCGCCTGGCAGGCCCTGGAGCACGCCAACATCGATCCGGCACCGCTGCGCCGCGGCAACGGGGGCGTCTACGTCGGCGCCAGCTCCATCGACTACGCGCTGGAGCTGGAGTCCCTGCCGTACGAGGAGATGGACGGCCACCTGGCCTCCGGCATCACGATGTTCCCGCTGTCGGGCCGGCTGTCGTACTTCCTGGGGTGGCGCGGCCCCAGCATGAGCGTCGACACCGCCTGCTCCTCCTCCCTGGTCGCACTGCACCTGGCGGTGCAGGCCCTGCGCTCCGGCGAGACCGACATCGCGCTGTGCGGCGGCGTCAACGCCCTGCACCACCCGCGCATCCCGGTGATGTTCTCCAACGCGCAGATGCTCGCCCCGGACGGGCAGTGCAAGACCTTCGACGAGTCGGCCGACGGCTACGCGCGCGCCGAGGGCTGCGGCGTCCTGGTCCTCAAGCTGCTCTCCGACGCCGAGCGTGACGGCGACCGGGTGCTCGCCCTGGTGCGCGGCACCGCCGTCGGCCAGGACGGCGACAGCGCCGGACTGACCGTGCCCAACGGCCCCGCGCAGGAGAAGGTGATCCGCGCCGCGCTGGCCACGGCCCGCCTCGCCCCCGAGGACATCCAGTACGTGGAGGCGCACGGAACCGGCACCCCGCTCGGCGACCCGATCGAGTTCGGCGCCATCGGCGACGTGTTCGCCGAGTCGCACACCGCCGACAACCCCGTGCTCACCGCGTCGGTGAAGACCAACCTGGGCCACATGGAACCGGCCTCCGGCATCGTCGGCGTCATCAAGACGGTGCTGCAGCTGCGCTCCGGCACCATCTACCCGCACCTGAACCTCACCACTCCGTCCGGGCGCATCCCCTGGGACCTCTATCCGCTGCGCGTGCCGACCGCCTGCGAACCGTGGCGGGCCGAGGTGCGCCGCGCGGTCGTGAACAGCTTCGGCTTCGCCGGCACCATCGGCGCGGTGGTCCTGGAGCAGGCACCGGAGGCGAGCCCCGCGCCGCGGCCCTCCGGCACGCCCGCCGCCCCGCTGTTCACCCTCTCCGCCAAGAGCTCCGCGGCCCTGCGCGAGCAGGCCGCGCAATACCGGCGGCTGCTCGACGAGCGGCCCGACCTCCCCCTCGACGCCCTCTGCCACACCGCCAACGTCGCCCGCACCCACCACCCCTACCGCGTCGCCGCCCCGGTCGCCGACCGCGCCGCCCTGACCCGGCTCCTGGACAAGGCGGCCGGCCAGGACCACGAGGGCCCCAGTGGCATCCGCAAGACCGCCTTCATGTTCACCGGCCAGGGCTCCCAGTACGCCGGCATGGGCGCCGCCCTCTACGAGGCCCTCCCGGAGTTCCGCTCCCACGTCGACGCGTGCGACCGGCTGTTCGCGGAGCACCTGGAGCGCTCCGTGCGCGACCTGCTGCTCGGCACCGCCGACGACCCCGGGGCGATCGACCGCACCGAGTACACCCAGCCCGCCCTGTTCACGCTCGAGTACGCCCTCGCCCGGCAGTGGATGGCCTGGGGCGTGCGCCCCAACGTGCTCGTCGGGCACAGCATCGGCGAGGTCGTCGCCGCCGCGGTCGCCGGCCTGTTCAGCCTCCCCGACGCCGTGCGGCTGGTCGCCGCGCGGGCCCGGCTGATGCAGGCGGTGCGCGCCGAGGGCGGCATGGCCGCGGTCGCCGCCCCCGCCGAGGACGTCGAGCCGCTCCTGGAGAGCCGCCCCGACCTCGCCCTGGCCGCGGTCAACGCCCCCGACCAGTGCGTCGTCTCCGGCGCCCTGCCCGCCCTGGACGAGGTCTGCGGCATCCTGAAGGAGCGCGGCGTGCGCGTCGACCGGCTCGCCGTCTCGCACGCCTTCCACTCCCCGCAGATGGCCGAGGTCTACGACGACTTCCGCGCCGCGCTCGACGGCATCGAGTTCCACGAGCCGGCCATCAGCCTGATCTCCAACGTGACCGGACGGCTCGCCCGGTTCCGCGACATCGCCACCCCCGACTACTGGGTGCGGCACATCGGCGAACCCGTGCGCTTCCTGGACGGCATCCGCGCGGTGGCACGGCGCGGCCGGCACGCCATGATCGAGGTCGGCCCGCAGGCCGCGCTCACCGCGCTCGCCCGGCGCGGCGTCGACGCCGAGGACCACCTGTGGCTGGCCAGCCTGCGCCGCCGGGACCGGACGGCCGGCACCACCCTGACCGCACTCGCCGAGTACTACGCCGCCGGACTCACCGTCTCCTGGCCCGGCTACCACGCCGGGCACGCCGTGCCCGCCAAGGCGGACCTGCCCACCTACGCCTTCCAGCGCAAGCGCTACTGGCTGCCGGCCGCCGGACCCCGCCGCGCCGCCGCGGGCGGCACCGCCCGCCACCCGCTGCTCGGCACCGAGGAGCGCTTCGCCTCGGGGGTGCGGGAGTTCACCGCGGAGTTCACCGCCGAGGACCTCGGCCCCCTCGCCGACCTGGCCGACGGCGGACGCACCACCCTGCCCGCCGGCGCCTACGTCGACCTGCTGTTCGCGGTCCAGGACGCGGTCCGCGGCCACGCCCGGTCCGCCGTGCGCGACCTCCGGCTGCTCGCGCCGCTCGACCTCCCCGCCGAGACCACGACAGCCCTGACCACCCGGTGGCGGCCCCTGCCGGGCGGGGGCGCCGAGGTGGCGGTGTTCACGGTCGTCGGCGGGGAGGAGGACGTGCACGCCACCGCGGTGATCGCCGCCGACCCCGAACCGGTGGTCCCCGTCTCCGAACTGGCCGAACTGGACGCGGACCTCGCCCCCGCCGCGACGCAGATCGACGACGAGGACATCTACACCGACCTCGCCTCCGTCGGCCGCCCGAACGGCCCCCGGATGCGGCTGCTGCTGCGCGCCGCCCGGCACGCCGACGGCCTGGTCACCGGGGAGCTGACCGGCCGCAGCGCCTCCGCCGTCGAACACGTGCCGGCGGAGCTCGTGGAGGCCGCCGTCCAGGCGTGCGTCGTCCTCGACCCCGAGGGCCCGGTGTTCGTGCCCCGCGGCGTCGCCTCGGTCCGCCACTTCCGCAAGCCCCGCGGCGAGGAGCTGCGCGTCCTGGCCCGGGTGCACGGCGAGCAGGACCGCCGCACCGCCGACGTGCTCCTCCTGGAGAACGGCGACCCGGTCGCCGAACTGCTCGGCGTCCGACTGGCCCGCCCCGAGGGCAGCACCGGCCGCCGCCGGTTCCTGCACCGCCCCGAGTGGGTCCGCCGCGCCCTGCCCGCACCGCGGACCACCGCGCCCGCCCGGCACGTCGTGCTGCTCGACCCGTCGCCCGCCCGCGCCGCCGACCTCGCCGGACGGCCCGGCCTTCAGGTCACCCGGTGCACCGGCCTCACCGAACTCAAGGCGGCCCTGGAGGACCCCACCGTCACCGACGTCGTCCGCGTCTGGCGGCAGCTCCCGCAGGCCATGTCCGCCGACCGGCTGCGCGCCGAGTGCGAGGAGAACTACCGAGAACTGCTCGCCCTGGTCACCGCGCTGGACGCCACGGGCACCGTCCGGCCGCCCCGCCTGTGGCTGGTGACCGAGGGAGCCCAGTGGCTGCCCGGCGACCCGGCCGGCGACGGCGGACACCTGGCCGCCGCCACCCTCTGGGGCTTCGGCCGGGTGCTGCTCACCGAGTACCCCCAGTACCGGGCCACCCTGGTCGACGTCGCCCCCGGCAGCGGCCTGGCCCCGCTGCTGGAGGAGTGGCACGCCGAACCGGCCGGCGAGTACCAGGTCGCCCACCGTCCGGGCCGCCGCTACGTCCGCCGGCTCCTCTCCGGCGACGCCCCGCTCACCTGGTCCGGCGGCTTCGAACTGCGCGCCCCCGACTCGGGCGACCTGTCCGACCTCGCGCTGGTCGCCGCCACGGACGTGCCCCCGGGTGCCGACGAGGTCCAGATCCGCGTCCGGTCGGTCGGCCTGACCGCCGGCGACGCCCGCACCGCCCTGGACACCGGCCGCGCGGAGCGCGAGGAACTGCTCGGCGCGGAGGAGGAGCCCCCGCCGCTGCTGGGCACCGCGGCCACCGGCACGGTCCTCGCCGCGGCCGAGGGGACCGGCTTCGCGCCGGGCGACGACGTCCTCGTACGCCACGACGGCACGTTCCGCTCCACGCTCACCGTCCCGGCGGCGGCCGTGGTGCACGCCCCGCCCGCCGGAAGGGACGACGCCGCCCGGCACTTCCGCCTCGACGAGACCGGCGAGGCGCTGCGGACGGCCCTGTCGGACCCGTCGGGACAGTCCTGGGTGACCCTCCCGGACGCCCCCGAGGCGGAGCCCGCCGCCCCCGCCGAGGAGGTACCGGCCGCCCTGCGCCCGGACCGCACCTACCTCGTCACCGGAGGGCTGGGCGGCCTCGGCCTGGTCACCGCCCGGAAGCTGATCGCCCTCGGCGCCCGCCACCTGACGCTGGTCAGCCGCAGCGGACGGCCCACCGAGGAGGCCGCCCCCGTCCTCGCCGACCTCGCCGAGCACGCCGAACTCGACGTGGTCCGCGCCGACATCGGCCGCACCGAGGACGTACGACGGCTGGTGCGGCACCTCGCGGCCGGCCCGCACCCGGTGGGCGGGATCGTGCACGCCGCGGGCGCCTACGACAAGAAGCTCATCGCCGAGCTGACCTGGGAGGCCATCGACGCCCAGCTGGAGGCCAAGGCGTACGGCGGCTGGCTGCTGCACGAGGCCGCCCAGTCCTCCTTCCCGGAGCTGGACTTCTTCGTCACCTACTCCTCGATCGCCTCGGTCCTCGGCGGCGCCACCCAGGGCCACTACGCCGCGGCCAGCGCCGCCCTCGACGCCCTCGCCGAGTGGCGCGGCCGGCAGGGCGTGCCCGGCCTGTCGGTGAACTGGGGCGCCTGGGCACGGGTCGGCATGTCGGCCCGCCTGGAGGAGCACCTCAGCCAGGAGATCGAACGCAGCGGCGTGCGCTTCTTCTCCCCGACCCGCGCCCTGGACACCCTGGCCAGGCTCTGGGGACGCCCCCGCACCCAGCGGGTGGTCGGCGAGTTCGACTGGGACCGCTACGTCGCGGGCAGCGTCACCGGCGACCTGTTCTACGACCGGCTCGCCCGCAACGCCTCCGACGACGACACCGGCCTCGACCTCACCGCGCTCACCGCCCTGCCCCCGGCCGAGCGGACCGCCGCCGTGACCGGGGTCGTCCGCGAGAAGGTCGCCGCCGTCCTGCACCTGGAGGAGGGCGACGAACTGAACGCGAACACCGAGTTCGTCTCCCTGGGCCTGGACTCGCTGATGGCCCAGCAGGTCAAGGCCGCTCTGGAGCAGGCGTTCCGGCTGCCCCTGCCGGCCTCCCTCACTCACGACCACCCGACCGTGCGGCAGCTGGCCCAGTTCCTCTGCGGGCAGCTCGAGCCGGTGCCGGCCGCCTGACGCACCCAAGGACGGATCATGACTGACACACTCCGCGGCACACCGAGGGAGCGCTGGACGCTCACCCACTCCTCACGGGCCCACGCCGGCAGCCGGCCGGACCACCCGGCCATCATCTGCGAGGGCCGCGTCACCACCTACGACAAGCTGCACCGCGACAGCAACCGTGCCGCGCACGCCCTGTGCGCCGGGGGCGTGCGGCGCGGCGACCGGGTCGCCTACCTGGGGCGCGAGTCGGAGAACTACTACGTGGTGATGCTCGCCTGCGCCAAGGCGGGCGCGGTCCTGGTGCCGGTCAACTGGCGGCTCACCCCGACCGAGGTGGACCACATCCTGCGCGACTCCGGCGCCGCCCTGATCTTCGTCGACGACGAGTTCTGGGACACCGTCGCCGCGGTGCGCCACCACCTGCCCGGCCTGCGGCGGGTGATCCGCGTCGACGGCACCGACGCCGACGGCGAACCCGCCCGCGGCGCGGGCCTGCCCGCCTGGGCCGCCGACCAGCCCGACTCCGAGCCGGTGCCGGGCACCGGCCCCGACGACGCCGTGGTGCAGATCTACACCAGCGGCACCACCGGACTGCCCAAGGGCGCCGTCCTCGCCCACCGCAGCTTCTTCACCCTCCCGCACGCGATGCGCGAGCACGGCGTCGCCTGGATCGACTGGCTGCCCGACGACGTCAGCCTCATCTCGCTGCCGGGTTTCGGCGTCGCGGGCATCGGCTGGTTCCTGCACACCTTCAACGCGGGCGGCACCAACGTGATCATGCCGCAGTTCGACCCGCAGGAAGCGGTTCGGCTGATCCGCACCCACATGGTCACCACCACCTTCGCGGCCCCCGCCATGCTCCAGATGATGGCCGCCGAACGCGGCGCGGGACCGGAGGCGTTCACCTCCCTGCGCAAGATCGCCTACGGCGCTGCGCCCATGTCCGAGACCCTGCTCAAGCAGTGCCTGGAGACCTACGACTGCGAGTTCGCGCAGATCTACGCCAGTACCGAGACCGGCAGTGTGGCGGTGTGCCTGCCGCCCGAGGCGCACCACCCGGGCAGTCCCGTGCTGGACTCGGTCGGCAGGCCCTGCCCCGGCAACGAGATCAAGGTGATCGGCCCCGACGGCGACCCCCTCCCGCCCGGGCAGATCGGCCAGATCTGCGTGCGCGCCCCGTCCCGGATGCTCGGCTACTGGAACCTGCCCGAGGCCACCGCACGCACCCTGGTGGGGGAGTGGCTGCACATGGGGGACGCCGGCTACCTCGACGAGGACGGCTACCTCCACCTGTGCGACCGCATCAACGACACCATCATCGTCGCCGGGCAGAACATCTACCCGGCCGAGGTCGAGAAGGCGCTCGCCGCACACCCGGCCGTGGCGGACGCCGCCGTCGTCGGCCTGCCCGACGAGCACTGGGGCGAGAGCGTGCACGCGGTCGTCGTCCTGCGCCCCGGTGCCGAGGCGCACCCGCGCGACCTGCTGCTCTCCCTGCGCGGCCGGCTCGCCGACTACAAGATCCCCACCGCCTACCACTTCACCGACTCCCTGCCCCGCAACCCCTCCGGCAAGATCCTGCGCCGCGCGGTGCGGGAGCGGCTGACGGCACCGGCCCGAGACCCGCTGGCCGGCACGGTCGCATGACAGCGCGTCAGCCACCACGGACAGAAAGGTCGTCGCCCATGAACGGGCCCCTGCACGTCGGCATCCTGCTGCCCACCCGGGAACAAGCCATCAACGGCACCTACGCGGCGGCCCCGCTGCTGGACTTCGCCCGGCAGGCCGAGGCACTGGGATTCGACTCCCTCTGGGCGGGCGACTCGCTCACCGCCCGCCCGCGCCTGGACCCGCTCGTCGTCCTCGCCGCCGCTGCCGCCGCCACCGAGCGGATCACCGTCGGCACCGCCGCCCTGACCCCGGCCCTGCGCCACCCGCTGATCGGCGCCAACATGGTCGCGAGCCTCAGCCACGTGGCCGCGGGCCGGCTGGTCCTCGGGCTCGGCTCCGGCTTCCCCATGCCCGAGACGGAGGAGGAGTTCGCCTCGGTCGGCGCCGCCTTCACCGGCCGCGTCGGACGCCTCGACGAGATCACCGCCCTGTGGCGCACGGCCTGGCGCGCCGGACAGGAGGGCGAACCGGCCGACTTCCAGGGCCGGTACTGGCAGGCCGACCACCTCGACCGGCTGCCCTCCCCGGCCACCGCCGGCGGCCCGCCGCTGTGGCTGGCCGGCAGCGACACCCCCAAGGTGCTCGCCCGCGCCGCCACCCGCTACGACGGCTGGCTGCCGTTCCTGCCCGACCCCGAGGCCTACGGCCGGGCCCGCCGCCGGATCGCCGAGCTCGCCGAGGAGGCCGGCCGCCCCGCCGGCGCCGTCACCCCCGCCCTGTACGCGACGATCACCGTCAACCGCGACGAGCGGGCGGCCGAGGCCGAACTGGAGCACTACATCAGCCACTACTACGGCCGTTCCCTCGACCAGATGCGCACCATCCAGGCCTACGCCTGGGGCAGCGCCGAGAAGTGCGCCGAATGGCTCGGCGGCTACGTCCGGGCCGGCGCCCGCCACCTGGTCCTGAGGATCGGATCGCTCGACCCGGAACCGCAGTTGAAGGAGATCGCCGAGGTGCTGCTGCCCGCGGTACGCGCCCTCGGCCCGTCCACCACCGTGGGGAGTACACAGTCGTGACCAGTTCCACCAACGCAACGGACACCGGCGCCACCGTCACCGCCGGCAGCCGGATGTCCCGCGCGGGCCAGTGGTTCCACCCGGTGGAGCCCTCGCCCGACGCCTCGATCCGGTTGTTCCTGCTCCCACACGCGGGCAGCGGCGCCATCATCTACCGGGACTGGGAGAGCCTGCTGCCGCCCGACATCGCCCCGCAGGCCGTGACCCTGCCGGGCCGTCACAACCGCCGGGAGGAGCCGACGTACGAGGAGTTCTGGCCCCTGCTCGAAGCGCT
The DNA here is from genome assembly GCF_042733745.1 of Streptomyces sp. NPDC059696. Lineage (NCBI taxonomy): Bacteria > Bacillati > Actinomycetota > Actinomycetes > Kitasatosporales > Streptomycetaceae > Streptomyces > Streptomyces sp. NPDC059696. Next base: position 6,595 of record NZ_JBHWFG010000040.1, on the reverse strand, counting down.
GCACGAGGCCGTGCTCGACGACCTGGACGACCGGCCGTTCGCGTTCTTCGGGCACTGCCTCGGCGCCCAGCTGGCGTTCCGGCTGGCCATCCGCATGGAGGAGGAGGGCGGCCCGGCCCCCGTCATGGTCGGCATGTCCGGCTGGTCGCCCGTGGGCTTCTTCCAGCCCACCGAGGAGCAGAGCCGGATGCCCGAGTCCGAGCTCGTCGAGTGGATCAAGAAGCTGGGCTCCTTCCCCGCCGAGATCTACGACAACCCCGAGATGCTCGCCCTCGTGGTCCCCGCGCTCCGCGCCGACCTCCGGGTCGCCGCCCAGTACGTCGACGACGGCGCCGGGGTCGCCTGCCCGCTCGCCTCCTACGGCGGGCGCTCCGACCCCCTGCAGGAGGAACCGGACGCCATGACCCACTGGGCCGGACGCACCCCGGCCTACCTCGGCCACAACGAGTACTCCGGCGGCCACTTCTACATCGACACCCACGCCCAGGCCGTCACCGCGCACTTCGCGCACCGCCTGCAGCGGACCGTCGCCCAGCACGCGCGCTAGCCGCGACCCGACAGGCCGACCGGCCGGCCTTTCCGGCCACGGCACCGGCACGACACCGGGAAGGCGCCCCGCTCCGGCGCCTTCCCGGCCTGCACCACACACCCCCCAGCACCGGCCCCACACGGTTCCCCGGGTTCCACAGCCCGGCCAGTCCGCCGCGTCAGCGCCGTGTCAGCGGACTGCGCGACAGTGGCGCATGACCGTCCGCGGCTCAAGGACGGGACACCACCCATGTCCCCACCGCCCCGGCGGCGTCAGCGCGTCCGAGTCCGACCACGGGAGAGAGCCGGTGCCCAGGATCCCCCTGCCTGCCCCCTCACCCCTGGAGGCCGACTTGTCGCTCGCGGACCACACCGATGTCCTGGACTGGCCCTTCGCCCGCACCGAGGACGGAGACCCGCCGCCCATCCTGGCCGAACTGCGCAAAGCGCCCCCCTGCGTGGTGCGTATCCCGGCGGGAGCCGCCGAGTCCCGCCTGGCCTGGCTGGTGACCCGGTACGCCGACGTACGGCAGGCGCTGGGCGATCCCCGCCTCAGCGCCGACGAACGGCTGCCCGGCGCACCGGTGCGCATCCAGGTCCCGCCCGGCGGGAACCCGAGCTCCTTCCTGCGCCTGGACGACCCCGAGCACGCCCGGCTCCGCCGCATGATCCAGACCGAGTTCACCGCACGCCGGGTGAGGAAGCTGCGCGAACCGGTCCAGCGGCTGGTGGACGAGCTGCTGGACGAACTGGAGGAACTGCCCCGGCCGGCCGACCTGCACGCGGTGTTCTCCCGCGCGCTGCCGACCCTCGTCATCGCACGGCTGCTGGGCGTTCCGGAGCAGGACTCCGCGTTCTTCATCGAGAAGACCCGCGTCACCATCTCCCAGGAGGACCCGGCGGTCTCCCTGGCCGCCTTCGAGGAGATGTCCGAGTACCTGGCCAAACTGGCGCTGCGCAAGCTGGAGAGTCCTGGCGACGACCTGATCAGCCGCCTCGCCGTCAACCACCACGCGCGGGGCGCGATCACCCTGGACGAGCTGGTCGGCATCGCCCGGCTGGTCCTGGTGGCCGGACACGAGACCACCACGAACCAGATCGCCCTGAACATCCTGGCGCTGCTGCGCGACGACGACCTGCGGGCGCGGGTGGCCGCCGACGACGGCGCGCTCATACCGAACTTCATCGAGGAGTCGATGCGCTACTGGTCGATCTCCCAGGACGCGATGGTCCGGCTGGCGGTGGAGGACCTCGAACTCGGCGGTGTGACCGTCTCCAAGGGCGACGCCGTCGTCATCTCCGTGCCCGCCGGCAACCACGACGAGTCGGTCTTCGCCTGCCCGCACCGGATCGACCCGCACCGCGACACCAGCGGCCACCTGCAGTGGGGCTTCGGGCCGCACTACTGCCAGGGGGCCCCGCTGGCGCGGCTGGAGATGGAGCTGTCGCTGCGCTCCCTGCTGCGGCGCTTCCCGAACCTGCGACTGGCGGCCGACCCGCGCACGGTCTTCCGCCGCGGCACCGTCTTCCACGGGGTGACACACCTTCCCGTGACCTGGTGACCGGCCACGGTACCGGCACCACCGGCCAACCACCCGAAAAGATCGAGAAACGGAGTCGTCATGACTTCTGAGACACGCACGGAAGTCGCCGTCGAGGGGCGTGCGCCGACGCCCTCCGGCGGCGCACCGGCCGCCGCCCCCTCGGCCGGTGCCCTCCTGGTGGTGCTCGTGGGCACGTTCATCACGGTGCTGGACTTCTTCATCGCCAACGTGGCCGTCCCCGCCATCAAGGCCGACCTGGGCGCGAGCGCCGCCCAGGCCCAGATGTTCGTCGTGGGCTACGGCGTCGCCTTCACCGCGGGACTGATCACCGGCGGCAGGCTCGGCGACCTCTTCGGCCGCCGGCGGATGTTCACGCTCGGCATGGTGCTGTTCATGCTGGCCTCGGCCGCGTGCAGCCTGGCCCCCACGGCGACCGTCCTGATCGTCGCCCGCATCGCCCAGGGCGCCGCCGCCGCGCTGATGGTGCCGCAGGTGCTCGGCATCATCGGCACGGTGTACACCGGCGCCGCCCGCGACCGCGCCTTCAACGCCTACGGCCTGGTCATCGGACTCGCCGGCGTCTTCGGCCAGTTCATCGGCGGTGCCCTGATCACGGTCGACATCGCGGGACTGAGCTGGCGGACCATCTTCCTGATCAACGTCCCGCTGTGCCTGGTCTCCCTGGCCTTCGCCGGCCGCACGATCCCCGAGTCGCGCGGTGAGGGCGGCACCCGGCTGGACCTCGTGGGTGCCCTGCTGGTCACGGCGTCCCTCGGCATCATCGTCTTCGCGCTGCTGGAGGGCCAGGAGCGCGGCTGGCCGGTGTGGGTGTGGGAGGCGCTGGCCGGCGCGGCCGTCCTGGTGGCGGTCACCGTCTGGCACCTGCGCCGGCGGGCGGCGGCCGACCGGGGCCCGCTGATCGAACCCGCCCTGTTCAAGGGCCGGGTGTTCTCGGTGGGGCTGACCGCGACGGTGGTCTACTTCCTCGCGATGGGCTCCTTCTTCTTCGTGCTGGCCCTCTACCTGCAACTGGGCCGGGGCCTGTCGCCCCTGGAGTCCGGGTCCGTCTTCCTGGCCCTGGGCGCGGGCTACTTCGGTGCCTCGGTGATGTCGTCGCGCAAGGCCGCCTCGGTCACCGCCCGCAGGGTGGCCGTCGGGCCGCTGACCCTCGCGATCGGCTACACGGCGGTCGCCCTGACCGCCGAGCGCCTCGACACGACGGGACACGTGCTGTGGCTGCTGCCCGCCCTCCTCGTCGCCGGGCTCGGCATGGGCCTGACGACCGGGCCGCTGACCAACCTGGTGCTGGGCGCGGCCGTTCCCGAGCACGCGGCCTCCGCGTCCGGACTGCTGAACACCGCTCAGGAGGGCGGCGCGGCCGTCGGCGTGGCGATCGCCGGCGCGGTCTTCTTCCCCACCCTGGCCGACGCCGGCGGCACGGCGGGCGCCTACCCCCACGCGTTCGCCGTCACGCTCGTCCCGCTCATCGCCCTGGGACTCCTGGCCTCCGCCCTGGTCCTGGCGGCACCGGGCCGCACCGCACGGCGCTGAGGGTCCCCACCACCAAGGAAGGCAGGCGTCATGCCGTACGTCACCACCCGGGACGGGACCCGGCTCCACTGCACCGACTGGGGCGAAGGACGTCCCGTGGTGCTGCTGAACGCCGCCATGGCGGACTCGCGGATGTGGGAGTTCCAGGCGCCGTTCCTGGCCGGTCAGGGGCTGCGCTGCGTCACCTACGACCGGCGCGGCACCGGGCGTTCGGACGTCCCCTGGAGCGGCTACGACTACGACACCCTCGCCTCGGACCTCGCCGACCTGCTCGACCACCTCGACCTGCGGGACGTCCTGCTGGTCGGCTACGCGGTGGGCGGCGGCGAGGCCGTGCGCTACCTCTCCCGGTACGGCGCCGGGCGGGTGGGGAAGCTGGCGCTGGTCGCCTCGACCACGCCGTTCCTGCTGCGGGCCCCGGACAACCCGGACGGGCTGGAGATGGCGCTGTTCGAGGAGATCGAGAAGGCCGTCCGGACCGACCGGGCCGCCTGGCTGAGATCACTGACCTGGCCGTTCTTCGCCGGCCCCGAGGCGGATCCGGCGAGCACTCCGCTCTCGCCCCGACTGGCCGAGTGGCTGATGGACCTGGCCATGGACACCTCGCCGCGGGCCGCCACGGAGATCTACCGCACGCTGTTCACCACCGACCTGCGGGCGGAGACGGCGGCCGTCCGGGTGCCCACCCTGGTCATCCACGGCACCGCCGACCTCGCGGCGCCGTATCCGCTGTGCGGCCCCCGCACCGCTGAGCTCGTTCCCGGCAGCACCCTGCTGACCTACGAGGGCGCGGCCCACGGTCTGTTCGCCACCCACGCCGACCGTCTCAACGAGGACCTGCTGGCCTTCGCCAAGCAGTGATCGCGAGGGCGACGCCCCCGCGCGACCGCCGCCCCGCCCCCGGGCGGGCGGCGGGCCGGCATACCCCCCGGCCCCCGCGGCCCCCACCCCCCGCCAGC